>CACIUL010000142.1 GCA_902589825.1 uncultured Verrucomicrobiota bacterium | reverse complement strand
GACCCTGCAGTGATGTCCTCGAATTTCAGCCGGCCAACCTGCCTGTAGAGGCGGTTGTTGCCGGGAGAACTGGCAAGGAAGATGTCCGGAAGATCGTCGCCATTGACATCGCCAACAGATACGCCGCTTGCAGCCATGCCGGAGCCGGCCAGTGCGGCAAACTTATGTCCCGGGATAACCTTGTTGACCGGGTTGATGCCTGATTGTTCAGGAGGAATAACGGCAAAGAGATGGCTTCCAGCTGGTTGTGGCTCCTGCTTGCGCAGGATGGTTTTGGTGATTTCCGAGGAATTGGGATCCGTTTCTGCAGGTGGGTTCTTCCCCGCATTTTCATTCCGTGAGCATGAGAGCAGCAGCAGGCAGGCAAGCACATGGGCAAACAGGACGCGCAGCAGGCTTGTCATGGATTGGTATGAGAGTGGCATGCGCATGAGTGCGGGGGTTGCTGGAAGGGGGCAACTTATTCAGCGGATAAATCGGGATGGCTGACTTGCAGGGTTGGCTGGATTGCTGGCTCCTTCACTGTTGATGCGGTGCCATCCGGCCAATTCACCTTGATCGATGCGATGTTTTTTCCGGCGGGTATGCCGAAGATGGCATCGGGAGGGCTTTGTGAAAGGTATCCGGAACCTGCACGGACCTCGGTGGTCTGGGTAGTTCCGTCATCAAGCTGCACGGTGATGCGTGAACCGATGGCAGTATGATTTCCCTTTTTGCCTGCCAGCCGGACACTGAGCGGGCGATTGGATGTTTGGTTCCTGCTTTGGAAAACCATCATTTTTGCGTTGTTTACCCCAATTACAAATTCATGCCAGCCATCATTATCCAGATCAACGCGGGTGAGGCTTGTCGCATCGCCTGGGACAACAAGTCCGCTGCGATCTGGACGAACAGGGGTGAAGTTTCCTGTGCCATCCCCCATGAGAAGTTGGCTGACTCCTCCTGACATGTGCCCGGTTTCAGGTTGGGGACCGTGGAAGTTCTGCACCAGGTAGAGGTCATCATGGCCATCACCGTTGATGTCACAGAAATCAATGCCGAATGCAGGGGCAATTTGAGCGATGCGCGGCAGTGGCTTGAAGCTGAACTTGGCGTTGCCGTCATTGATCAGGATACCGCTGCGCAGTTCACTGGCAGCAAATTGCTGGGATTTCGAGAGTTTCTTTGGTGAATAGATTTCGGTTAGCGAGGCAACGGCAAAGCCCTCGTATGTCTTAAACTTGTCAAAGAGGAAGGGCATTGCGTGCGATGAGCAACTGCGACCGCGAACAGGATAAAGCGTATCGTTCTCATACTCGGCTTCCACCACGCATTCCTTTCCCTGATTGCCAAAGTCACCATAGAAGAGGCGTGTGGGTTTTTTGATGGAGGCGTGATACTTGGTATTCAGTCCAAAATTGGTCACCGCATAGTCAATGTCACCATCATGATCGATATCGCTTGCAGCAATCGAGTTCCACCAGCCCCACTGGTCGTAAAGCCCCGTGGTTTCTGTTTTTTCCTCAAGCTTGCCACCCGAGTTGTGGAAAAACCGGATTGGTCCCCAGTCACAGGTGAGGAGAAGGTCCACCTTGCCGTCACCATCGGCATCAGACCAGATCGACCCGGTTACCATGCCCGGTTGGGAGAGTCCCGGGGCAACTTCACTTGTTACGTCCTTGAAGGTTCCGTTATCATTGCGCAGTAGGCGGCTGTTTGGGGATGTGGGATATTTGCCGGGAATAACCCGTCCGCCGACGAAGATATCAAGGTCCCCGTCGGCATCAAAGTCGCACGCGCTCACTGTGCCACCACTGTCATGCATTTCAGGCAGGGTGCCTGCGGAAGCTTTTGTGAAAGCACCGGTGCCGTCATTGATGTAGATCCTGTCCTGGAGCAGGGGGTCTCCCGGGGTGCATTCAACGCCTCCGCTTACCACGTAGAGATCCATGTCGCCATCGCCATCAGAGTCAAAAAAGAGTGCTCCCATGTCCTCATGGTTCCCGTCCTCCTTCCAGGCGGCATTGCTTACCAGGGTGAAGTCGCCCTTCCCCCTGT
>CACIUL010000141.1 GCA_902589825.1 uncultured Verrucomicrobiota bacterium | reverse complement strand
GCCGGTTGACCATGACCCGCGCGGTTAATGGGTTTTCCCTGCTGGCTATCCAGTCGGCAAGCTTGACCCGCCTTGCTTGCTCGGCCTCGTCAAGCTTCATGGCAAGCGAACCGAAAACCTCCAGCGTGCCGGGTGCCACAACTTCACGTTTTGCCATCGGGTCGCCGCGGTAGAGCCGGTGTGTCTTACCCGGCTGCTTGAAGTTGGCCACCCATGCCTTGTAGCCTCTGGTCAAACGGGAAATCTGGCCATTTTTGCCGGCAATCGCATCCATAATGCCCCGTGCACGGGCGGCATCAGCCGGTTTGAGCCGGGCAAGAAAGGCATTGGGGTCGACTTTCCCGCCAAATGGCTGGCGACTTTCTGAGCCGGCAAGCAATTGCCAGCGGGAGCCATCCATTGAACCCTCAATGACATATTTAGTGGCCAGGCGATCCGTTAACTTGCCCTCACGGTCACGTGCCCACTCTATCCTGGAGA
Organism: uncultured Verrucomicrobiota bacterium; assembly: GCA_902589825.1. GTDB lineage: Bacteria > Verrucomicrobiota > Verrucomicrobiia > Verrucomicrobiales > DEV007 > CACIUL01. The sequence goes on along the minus strand of CACIUL010000141.1, from coordinate 1,567 downwards.
TTTTGGAGGGCTGCAATAATTCGAGCTGCACCCATCCACCACCGGGCTTATCCGAAATCCAGCTGCGCGAATTGCCCCCCTTCCCGTCATTGATATGTCCAAGCTTGTGAATCGGGTAACCCTTGAGATTTCCCGAGGAGGAGGGAACGGCACCGGCTGCCACGTTGCGGTTTTCCGTGCTGAAAACCATGAGCTCGTCAATGCAGGGTTGCGAACCTGTATTGGACTGGTGAACCGTAAAACGCACAAATTTCACCTCGGTGGGCTCAAATTTCTCAATATTACCCTTTGCGTTAACCGGCGGTCTCAACACTGGGGTATCCACATTGGCAGAAGCTATTTTCCTGAGCCCTGCCAGTTCTTTCTCACCTGACGCGACTCCTGCCCGCAATGCCTCAAGCCTCGCTGCGGTATCCTCGGCAAGCGATTTTCCAATCATGCGATCGCCATAGCTCACACCGGCAAAAACCGCCTGGAAAGCGTAATAGTCCCTCTGGGTAACCGGGTCGAACTTGTGATTGTGACAGCGGGCACAACCAAGGGTAAGGCCCAGGAAAGTGGCACCGGTTGTATTCACCATGTCGGCAAGTTCATCCTGTCGCTGCATCAGTGTCAGGTTGATATCCTGGCTCTTCACGATGTCATGGGCGCCGGCAACCAGGAACCCTGTGGCAACATCCGCACCCACAGCGTCACCGGCTATCTGCTCGCTGATAAAGCGGTCATAGGGCTTGTCTTCATTAAACGCCGTGATGACATAGTCACGGTAATGATAGGCATTGAGCCGCTCACGATTGGTTTCAAATCCGTTGCTTTCCGCAAAGCGGACAATATCCAGCCAGTGCCGTGCCCAGCGCTCCCCGAAACGGGGGCTGGCAAGGGCTCGCTCAACGAGTTTTTCCCACGCACCGGGGGCGGGGTCCCGGACAAATTGATCAACCTGTGCCGGACTTGGCGGCAAGCCGTGCAGGACCAGGTAAAGCCTGCGGATCAATGCCGCTCGCCCGGCACGTGATGAGGGCGACAAGCCTTTTTTCCCCATGGCGGACAGGATAAATGAGTCAATGGCTCCACCGCCCCACTGATTCTCACGAGAAGGCGGTTCCGGCCTCGACACTGCCTGGAATGACCAATGATCCGTCGTCAGGGTTTCCCTGGCATTGCCTCCCGGCAGGCGGGCGCCTTCATCAATCCATGCCTTGACCAGTGCGAGCTCCGCAGCACTCAGGGGCGGTTTGCCCTCCGGCGGCATTCTTTCCCCCGGATCCGTACTGCTGACCAGTTGGTAGAGGTGGCTTGCTTGCGCCCGGCCGGGAAGAAAAAGGGGTTCCCCCGAGTCGCCCCCCCTGCGCACGCCGGCCGCAGAATCAAGACGCAGGGCTCCCTTTTGTTTTTCCTCTCCGTGGCACCCGTGGCAATGCCGGGCAAACAGGGGTTGAATCTCCCCGGAGAAATCAACAGCCAAAACGCTGTTGGACACCTGTGCCCAAACGGTAAGCCATAATATTCCAGTGCTGATGATCCGAAGCCTCACAATCCCATTTAATATGCCGGATCAACGCATGAA
>CACIUL010000140.1 GCA_902589825.1 uncultured Verrucomicrobiota bacterium | reverse complement strand
TTCCAGGGCTCAAAGGCCAGGGCCTCGACATTCAAGGAGGCACGCGTGGCCTTTGAGGGGATTACCCGCCGAATCGGTCAGGCAATGCTCAACACGTATTTTGACTACAAGTATCCCAACAACAACCCGCTGAGCACACCCACCGGTTACGAGAGAAAATCCGACCTGCACTTCATCAGTGGGCAGGCAAGCACCTTGCTGCGTGGCGGTAATTACTCCACGCACTGTGTGTTTTTTCAGGCACCCTTGGGTTTTTCCCTGAGGCCTGAAAACCAGTCGCTGGGCAGTTTGCTTAACAGTTGGGGGTACTTTATCGAGCGAGGTGATGACACTGACCAGATCCCACAGTTCCTCAGGTCATATGACTCCCTGAATGCCTCAAAGGAGCGTTACCGTCTCATGGAATTTCGCCCGCCTACCGAGAATATGCAGGTCTATGGTGCCAACTTGAGGAACCGTTACAGCATTGATTGGTTTAAGAATCAAGTGACCCTGAAATCGGCGGGAGGAGTACCCTTCTCCCGACCGCTTGCCGAAAATATTATCGCCCTGATCATTGAGCCCAAGCGCTCAGACAAGACTGGTGCGGCTGTCCTGGCCCCGCGGTATGAATACGACAGCCGGCGTTTCCAGAAGAGCAACAACCCGAGGGACGAGACCAAGCATCAGCTGCCTCCGCTGATTGAGGTCACGATGGTTGCCGTTGACGAGGAGTCGGTCATCCGTAACGAGCAGATCAATGGTGGAACGCTTGAGGAGCTGGTTCCCACCGGACTTTTCACCAACCAGTCGCAATACGAGAGTGACCTCGCCACCTTGGAGAGGAAGCTTGTTGAAAAGAAGATAACCTACAGGGTGTTTAACGAGACAGTTGCCATCAGGGCATCCAAGTTCAGTGATCCGCAATTCCTGAGGTAAGCGGCCCAAAAACAAGACATACATCTGATGAAATCACGCAACAGCAGGGACAGGGGCTTTACCCTCATCGAGATACTCGTGGTCCTGGCGATCATCGCCGTCATCGTGACCTTTACGGTTCCCAACCTTGAGCCCGTGCTGAAGGGGTCCAAGCTGAAGCAGGCAGCGGATGACCTTGAGAGGGCGCTGGCTAATGCACAGCAGGTCGCCATTACCCAGAACCACCCCGTTGAATTCCGGTTTTTTCGTTACGATGATCCGGACAGCCCTGGGAGTGAGTCATTTTTCCGCAGCTACCAGGCCGTTCAGGTCATCACAAGTCCCGAGGATCACAGGAAGGTGATTGAGGAAAAGGTCGTTACCCAGGTTGAAAGTTTCCAGTCGCCCTTTGTGCTTGCTGAAGGGGAATTCAGCACATTGATTAATTCGGATGCCCTGGAGCAGGGAAGCGCTGATGTGCCGCGAGCTGACAATGCGGAATACGTGGCCTTCGAGTTCCGCCCGAACGGCGCCACCAACCTCGCTACCGTTGATATGCCCTACTGGACATTGACGTTGATTCGCGACTCGGACAATAAGCCGGTAGTTGGTGAGTTTATTACGCTCACCGTTGATGCCTACAACGGGCAAATTCGCCAGTTTCAACCCTGAGGAGGCGTATTTCCCTTCGCTTCAGGTATATCCTTGTATCAGCGCAGATTCATTGTGCTCACGCGTCTTCTTGAGCCATTGGGGGCTCATATAAAGCCGTTTTTGCCTCTTCACGAACGGTAGTTGCTAGCCAGGCAGGGCAGGTCTCAGCTCATATTCATTGGGAGTATGAGGTGCTTCAAGGAGGAGTTTTTAGCTGAAATTCGGCCAGAACGGTGCTCTCAACGTATTATTTTATAAAAAATGGCCAAATTTTCCTTAAAATTCAAATTTTCTTAGATTGGCTATTTTTATTCGATTAGTCATAAAAACGCGATTGACCAAACTCCTCATGCGGTTCAGATTGGGGCATATTGGGGCATATTGGTTCCAATATGCATATTGTGGTTAATCCTGCTGAAAATTCCGAAACCCGACTTTTTGCTGGCACCCTCCAGCACGTGCTCGATGACAATCACCGGGTCACGGTTCCTTCCCGC
>CACIUL010000139.1 GCA_902589825.1 uncultured Verrucomicrobiota bacterium | reverse complement strand
GGGCCAAAGAATACAACAACGACGATCGCTGGAATGACACAGACGTCGGGCCATTTGTATCCAGCGTGCTACGAACACCCGGCGGAGTGATTGCCAAAGGATTATCAGTTCGCGTCGGCGACGACCTTTGCGCCGCGTATGATTTAAAAACCGCAACGCTTCGTGTTGCCTGGACTGGTGGTTTCCTTGGCTTCAATCCTTACAAATTTGGCATGGTTCGCGCGCCGAAAATCGAGGGCGATGTATTTCTCGTCTGTTCACAACCTGGCTGGAGAACGGCAAAGAATGTTCATTACAATGGGTTTTATCAACGTGGCAAGCAGGTGGTGCTAGAGTACTTGGTCGACGGAGTCCGTGTCCGTGAAACTCTTGGAACAGGTACGGACGGCGTCTTGATTCGGACATTCCAGATTGCTGCGCATAACTCGCGGATGCGATTGCTGCTATCGGATCAGCCCAGCTATGGGGAATTACCACGACCGAAATTTTCGCTGGCACCAACGGAATCCGCTCTCCTGCAAAACACCTCGGATGCCGTGGACCTGGAAATCCCTCCAAGTGATGCTGAGGTCACCATTCAGGTCTATTATGGGAAGAACGATGACTTGGCGGAGGTAAATATCGATGAGCTTCTGAAACCCGGCGATCCGCTTTGGCCAGACAAACTGAAAACCAAAGGCGAACTTGGCGAGCCACAGGGAGCCTACGCTGTCGATACCATTGGTGTTCCATTCGACAGTCCCTACCGCGCCCTGATGTTTTTCTCCGGTGTGGATTTTTTCTCCAATGGCGATGCCGCGGCCTGCACGGTTCACGGCGATGTTTGGCTTATATCAGGGATCAACGACAAGCTGGATCATGTCACCTGGAAGCGTTACGCCACGGGTTTACACCAACCGCTGGGACTGCGCATCGTCGAGGACAAGACATATGTATTAGGCCGCGACCAGATCACTTGCCTGCACGATCGTAATGGCGATGGCGAGGCTGATTTCTACGAAAACTTCAACAACGACGGACAAACCTCGACCAGTGGGCATGACTATGCCTCCTGCCTGGAAACCGACGCTGAAGGTAATTTCTACTACATTCGCGCCCACGAGGGTGTTGTGCGAGTGAGTCCGGATGGCAAATATCACACCACAATTGCCACCGGCTTTCGCAATCCCATCGGTCTAGGAGTTGGTAAAAACGGTGTCATCACAGCAGCGCCCCAGGAAGGCAATTGGACACCCGCGTCCAGTATCATCGAGGTTCAGAACGGCGGCTATTACGGCTACCCCGGCCCACGCGTGTCGAAGCAGCGACCGCTTGGTTATGATCCGCCGCTTTGCTGGATACCTCGCCTGCAGGACAGTTCCAGCGGAGGACAGCTTTGGGTGGACAGCGGTGGTCGCTGGGGACCTCTCGAGGGTCATATGCTTCACTTCGGTTACGGCCAGTGCCGAATGATGCTGGTACTCCGCGAGCAGGTAAACGGAGTGGCGCAGGGCGGCACGGTGCGTTTTCCGTTTCAGTTTCAATCCGGGGTCATGCGTGGCCGGTTCAATCCTCGCGATGGTCAACTGTACGTCTGCGGAATGCGCGGCTGGCAAACCTCGGGTCTCAAAGATGGTTGCCTGCAACGGGTCCGTTACACGGGTGGTGAACTGCACATGGCGACTAAGTTGAAGGTTTTATCCGACGGTCTGCAAATTGAGTTCTCCCAGGTCCTTAACAAGGCGCTGGCAACTGACCCAAAGCGGTATGCTGTCAGCCAGTGGAATTATCGCTATACCGCGGACTATGGTTCACTGGAATACTGCGTGAGTAATCCTGAGCAGGAAGGACACGATCAAGTCGATGTACTTTCGGCTGAGTTGTTGGGCGATGGCAAGACGGTTCAACTAAAATTGTCTGAAGTGCGTCCGGTGATGCAAATGAAGGTGGAATACGATCTCGAACCGGAAGATACGACGCCGGAACCCTCGGCTTTTGATCATGTCACTGCGATCAAGAGCCTAGGCCCTGAAGACGTGGACAAGGGCAAAGAACTCTATGCAAAGTTCTGCGCCAGTTGTCACGGCCAACAGGGCGACCTCACGCTAAAT
>CACIUL010000138.1 GCA_902589825.1 uncultured Verrucomicrobiota bacterium | reverse complement strand
CTGAAGCCCCATGTCGATTGTCAGTTCAACATTATCGCCGTCAACGGGAAGAGATTGGGAATCGACACCGGGTAAAACCTCACTCGACCTGCGGGTTCGCTCAACATCCCTGTATCCAGGCACTCCTGCCAGCTGCTCATCAAGTGTCGCCTCAATCCCCTCACGCCCCACATTTTCAGCATCGGTATACCCAAGCACTTGGGCCAGTCGGTCAGGATTTGAGTAATGCCGTTTCATTGAATCCTCAAAACTGAATCCGCCAACACCCCGTTCAATGAACACGCGACGCATCTCCTCAGCTTCCTTAAAGTCCAAATCACGGCATACCACGACGCGATCTCTCTGAGCCCCATCGGCCACAATGTCCCTTACCCTTGCGCCTTCATTGCCCAGAAATTCGTCAAGCAAGCCATCAGCAATGGCTATGAAGTGCTGGCGCACGTCGTGCTCATCAAATTCCCGTGCGACCTGTCTGACACTTATTCCCTCAGCAACCGCAACAGCCTTGCGACACACGTGGATATCAACCAGGTGGTAGCGGTCGGCAACCACGTCGCGAACATGGCGGTTTTGCACGAGCGGCTCGCCATGTCGGTCAAATATCAAGCCGCGTGTTGCCGGCAGGTATTCACGCTTAAGCCTCTCCGTCTTGGCAATCTTTGAAAGGTGCTCGTGGTTGACCACCTGCACGTAGACAACCCTCACAGAAAGGGCACTGAACACCACTACCAGGAAAGCAGTGACAGCAAAAGTGCGTCTGTTAACGGAACGACTATCCACCTGTTAGGCTATTTATTAATGATGCTTGTTGGAACCCTGATCCTTGGTCTGGGCCAGTGCTTGCGGTAACTCCTCAGGCATGCCGGGGAGTCGTTCGCTTCTGGTAATCGGCACGAGTTGACTTTCGTGGTTCCGCAGGCGGTCGGCCAAACTCCGGCGGTCACAGAGGGTGGAAATGCGCAGGTCAATAGCCTCCACCTCTTTTTCCATCAGGGCGATCTTCTGCTCAAGCGTCCTTCGCAGGTCACCTCTCTCGACATGTGCATTCTTGATGCCCACGAATCCACAGGCAACACCCGCCGTTACCAGTACAATGAAAAACAACGAGACAATGGATCCGATATCCAACTGCCGTTGATAGCGTTTGTTATTCTTTGCCATGGTCTCAGGGTTTTGAAACTGCCTTCTCCAGTCTTTCCGCGACACGCAACCTCGCACTGCGGGCACGCGGGTTACTCTTGATTTCCTCAGGCGATGGAGTCAGTCCCTTTTGGACAAGAAGCTTGAAATAATGTTCCGGGTTCTCCTTGGGGGCCGGCCACTCCGGACGGTCCAGTTGAGCCTTACTGCACCTCTTCAGGTATGACTTCACTATTCGGTCTTCCAGTGAATGAAAGGAAATGACAACCAGCCTGCCGCCGGGGCGCAACCATTTCGGGACCTCGGCCAGAGCCTCCTCAAGGGCGCGCAATTCATTATTGACCGCAATACGCAATGCCTGGAACACGCGTGTTGCCGGGTGAATCCTCCCCCTGCGGGGAACCATCGATTCCACAAATTGAGCGAGGTCAGTCGTGCAGTGAAAATGCTTTTCCCGCCGGCGCTCCACGATGCCCCGGGCAATCTTTCGTGAGGCACGCTCCTCTCCGTAATGATAGAAAACCCGGGCCAGTTCCTCCTCATCACAGCTGTTTACCAGTTCAGCGGCAGTCACCTCTACATCAGGATCCATCCTCATGTCCAAAGGTCCTGGCTTGCTGAAAGAAAACCCCCGGTCCGCATCATCGACTTGGCGCGAGGAAATGCCCAGGTCCAGCAGGACCCCATCAAGCCCGCTGATACCGATCGTCTCCAGAATTTCCCCGAACTCCCTGAAGTTACCCTGTATGGCGCCAAAGCTCTCCCGGTAATCGCCCAGCCGGGCACGGGCAAATGATAAAGCCGCAGGATCCTGATCCATGCCAATTACCTTTGCCCCGACACGCAGGAGTTGCTCTGAATGCCCGCCGCCGCCAAGCGTGGCATCCAGGTAGAGGTTGTCACGCTTCGGCGCCAGGTAATGAGTAACCTCCTCAAGGAGTACCGGATGATGATAATCATCACCGCCCTGGCGTGAGCGCTTAAAGCGCGGCGTTTTATCC
>CACIUL010000137.1 GCA_902589825.1 uncultured Verrucomicrobiota bacterium | reverse complement strand
TTTTCCTGATTTTTTTCCTGCTGCTGCGGCGGGCTCACCGGTGAACTGACTTCCGCGTATTCCTCCAGTGTATGAATCATTTGGGAAAGCTGCACAGTTGCCTTTGGGTATTTGGTCATTACCAGATCACGCAAAGTATCCAGTCGCCTGGCAAGTGGCTCAACAACGCTGTCGTAATCACGAGCCCACTTCTTGAGGATTCGGAGCTTTTGCTCTGCTTCCTCAAGGGCATGGCGGGCACGGCGGACGTGCATTTGGGCCTCGGCGCTGGTGGTTTGCAGGTTTGAAAGCCGTGAACTGTAGAGTTCCTGCTCAGCCTGCTCGAGTTTCTTTTCTCTTCTGCGTTTTTCAGCCTGCCAGTATGTTCGCTGCTCATCATTGACCCAGGTGCGTGTACGGCGAACCGCGTCACCAACCTCGTCGAGAGCTTTGCCGGCACGTTCCATGAACAGTGTAATGCTGACACGCAGTGAATCTATTGCGTCTATTGACGCTACTTTGGCCTGATCTGCCATTCGTGGTTACCGCTGGTCGAGATATTCCTCAATACGCCTTGCCTTCCTGAGAAGGAATGGTCCGTGAGCATTTGATATTTCCACAAATTTGCGCATCGACTTCATCATTACATCAAACTCCTCGGCAAACTTTACTTGTTCCTGATCCTGCCAGGTATTGCTGAGCGCCGCGAAGCGGGCGTGCAGGGAGGCTGTGCGGGTTGCCAGTTCCTCGTTGAAGCGTTTCAGTTCTTCTGCGAAGCGGCGGACCTCCTCAGGATCCATGATTGCTTGTGCCATAATAGAATAAAGTAATTTGGGGAATAATATCTATCACATCCTTTCCGGGCAATTTAGGCAAAATACCAGTAATTTGCATAATTTTCCCCTCACTGGGTGATCGTGGTGTTGCTTATCAACATGAATTGGGCGTATTTCTTTGTCTTTAATGACTATTGTAATTTCTCCCGCCAAGACCCTTGATTTCGGAGAACAGTGCCTGACAGGAAAATTTTCTCTCCCGGATCACCTCAAAGAGTCTGAGGTTCTGATCGGCAAACTGGCTAAATTGACCAAATCCCAGCTCAAAGGCTTGATGAGTATCAGTGATAAACTAGCTGAACTGAACAAGCAGCGATACAGGGAGTGGTCGGTTCCTTTTACGGTTGATAATTCAAAGCAGGCTCTGCTTGCATTCAAAGGTGACGTTTATACCGGTTTTGACTTGGCAGCCTGGAAGGTGGCTGATTTCAACTTTGCACAGAAAACCCTGCGGATCCTCAGCGGTCTCTATGGCATACTTCGTCCCCTTGACCTCATACAGCCTTACCGCCTTGAGATGGGCACGCAACTGGCCACAGAGCGTGGAGAAAACCTTTATTCTTTCTGGGGAAACAGGATTACCGATGCGCTTAATGATTTAAGCTCATCAACCCGGAGCAAGTGTCTCGTGAACCTTGCATCAAATGAATACTTCAGCTCGGTCAAGCCCGCGGCACTCGATGTCGAGGTTGTTTCCCCGGTCTTTAAGGATTTCAAGAACGGGAAATATAAAATTATCAGTTTCTATGCCAAGAAGGCTCGTGGCCTGATGTCGGATTTTATCATCAGGAACCGGTTGCGGCGACCAAGTGATTTAAAGGGCTTTAACCTTGCCGGCTACCGGTATGACGAGTCCGGATCCACAGATACGGCACCTCTCTTTCTCAGGGAGAACCCTGATTAAAGGTTTCAGGATGCCATGGAGTGTATGCCTTTGAGCTTTTGCAGGTAATTATCCATCCTGTGGTCTTCGATTGCCCCGGGGAACCGGTCAAGGATCGCGTTGATGTATTCGCTTGGATTGCGTCCTTTCGGGTCAACGTAAAGGAGCAGGCGCTTCCAGAAATTGGGATCTTCATGGACAGTGTTCTGGTCATCAAGGTAGCGCAATAACCCAACGTGGCGATAGCGCATGACGCGTGGGGGAGTGCGGGCAATGAGATCATGTTGATTGACTAACCTGAATGTTCGGCCCTGGTCCCTTGAGTTGTAGGATTTTCTGAAATGCCGACAGCCCACCCGTGGTGAACCAAACCCGTATACAGCATGCACAGGGTGATGTTGCTCATAGAGCCAGGCGGCAGTTAATGTTGCCAATGCAGCGCCCAGGCTGTGCCCGG
>CACIUL010000136.1 GCA_902589825.1 uncultured Verrucomicrobiota bacterium | reverse complement strand
TCAATGTCCCCATCAAGGTCAATATCACCGGTGGCGATGCTGTTCCACCAGCCGGTGTGTTCGGCAAGACCGGCACTCTTGGTTACATCGGTGAATTTCCCTTCCTGGTTTTGCAGGTAAATGATCGGTCCCCATTCCAGGGATACCATCAGGTCCTGCCAGCCATCGTCATTGATATCCGCAAACACGGCTCCGGTCACGAGGCCGGGCCGGCGGAGGGCGGGGGCGAGCTTTTCCGTGGCATCAGTAAACTTGCCTTTTGTATTAATCAGCAGGCGGCTTGCAGCCGGGTCGGGGTATTTCCCGGGAACCAGGCGGCCGCCGATAAAAAGGTCCAGGTCACCATCGCGGTCGATGTCCGCAGCGCTAACGGGACCGCCGCTCTCTTCCATTGGAGGGAGAGAACCCGCCGGTGCGGGAGAGAACTTGCCTTTGCCGTCATTGAGGTAAAGCCGGTCGCGAAGGTTCTCGCCGGTGCTTTCAACACCTCCGCTGACAACCAGGAGGTCTCGGTCACCGTCACTGTCAGCATCAATGAGCAGGAGTCCCATGTCCTCGAAGTTGAGGGAACCGGGCAGAGTCGCAGGCTTTGAGAACTGGCCCTTGCCCTGGTTAATGACCACCTGCGTGGCGGAACCTGTTGCGCCTCCCAGCAGCAGGTCGTGATCCCCGTCATTGTCAATGTCGCCGGTGGCCAGCCCCGGCCCAAGTTGCGAAAGTTTATTGGGCAGCAGTGACTGCAGGGCAAAGTCATCAAAGGGGCGTTCGGTATGTTGTATTTCCGGCAGTTGGCTGTGGGCCGCGAACAGGGAAGGGGATTCCTGGTCTGTTGGTGATTGAGGCTGGGAGTGACCAGGTTCGCTGATCGAATAGGTATAGCCTGCCTCCAAGTCACTGAATTCCTGTATCCTGCCCCTTGAGTTGCTTGATCTCTGTATTGGTACCAAGGCCGAAGTGGGCCACGGCCTCATCCGAACTGAGGTATCCGCGCGCGGGGAAAAGCTGCCTTACCATCCTGCCGCTGGATGTCTCCAGCTGCACTTTTGCCCCAATGCCAAAGCGATTGCTTGTATGGCCGCGCAGTTTCACGGTGATTCCAGGACTGGATGACCTGTTCTCGTAGAGGGTGGGGGACTCGTCCCGGTTGATGACGAAGAGATCAAGGTCCCCGTCGCCGTCCAGGTCCGATTTGACTGCTGCCAGGCTGAAGCCGAAATGATCGAGCCCCCAGTCGTTACCCTGCCGGGAAAACCTGAGGTCGCCCTCGTTGCGCAATGCGATATTTTTCTCGTGCAGCAGATCTTTTGAAGAGGGGTTGGCAGTGCTGCCTTCCAGTTGCCTGATATTCTGGGACATGCCATTGGTGATAAACACATCGGAACGTCCATCGTTGTCGAGGTCGGCAATCTTGACTGTCCAGGACCAGTCGGAATTGGCAAGGTTCATCATGTATGCTGTTTCCATGACCCTTTTTGTACCGGTATTGAGGAACACGACATTGCGCATGTTCTGAGGAGGGCGGGCATTGGCCATGAATTCAGTCTGCTCGGCAGTCATCGACCCCATGCTGATCTTCCGCTTGTAATGCGTCGTGCCGGACATGTCTGCGGCAATGAAGTCAATTAATCCGTCATTGTTCAGGTCGCCGATATCCGACCCCATGGTGAACATCGGGGTGTAGGGGACAACTTCCTCGATGGCTTCCCTGAATGTGCCGTCTCCGTTGTTATGGTAGAGGAAATCGCGATCCCCCCAGTCATTGGCGACATACAGGTCGGGGAAACCATCATCATTGTAGTCCCACCATGTTGCTGACAGGCCCCGGTCAAAGCCATGGGTCATTCCTGCCTTGAGGGTGACCTCGGAGAAAGTGCCGTTGCCATTGTTGCGAAAGAGGAAATCAGGCCGGCCTGTTGCGCTCCATTTTACCTGCAGTCCCTTGGTGGGATGGTTGCGGTAGCTTTTCAGCCTAAAGTAAAGGTTGTAGGGCTTCTTGATGTAAGGCTTTCCCTCGTGGATGGCGATGATCGTCTGGTCATCCTTGATAGGTTTTCCCATCCAGTGGAACTGATTGGTGATAAGATACATGTCAAGGTCGCCGTCAAGGTCGTAATCACAGAAGGAGGGCATGAGGCTTGAGTCCGTCCAGTCCAGTCCGAAAGCCTTGGCTTTCTCTTCAAAGCG
>CACIUL010000135.1 GCA_902589825.1 uncultured Verrucomicrobiota bacterium | reverse complement strand
CAGCGGTATCAGAAAGCCCGTCAGCGTCACTGTCAGCCAGGAGCGGGTTGGTGCCGTGCGTGTTGATTTCTTCACCATCGCTCAGCCCGTCACTATCCGAGTCCACCTTCAGCGGGTCGGTATTGTGGGTGGCAATTTCCGCCCCGTCATTGAGCCCGTCACCATCGCTGTCAGCAACAACCGGGTTCGTTCCCGCATTGTATTCAACCAGGTCAGCAGCTCCGTCATTGTCGGCATCCGCATCATCCAGGCCACTGAGCACTGCCAGGTCCCCGGGAGAGTAAATCTCCTCCCAGACATCAGGCAACCCATCGGCATCCGTGTCAGGATTCCCCTCGGGAGCAAAAAGGTAGATCTCAGCCCCAAAGTCCGAGCCGTCGCCGCCTTCACCAAGGTTTCCGTTAAAAAGTGGAGAGAGGGCAATGTCAACGGTATCGCCGGGAAGCACCCCATCAATACTTACCGTGTCAATGACCCCGGCACTGGTGTTGCTCTGCACACTGCCGACCACTTCCCCGTTGTGAACAATGAAAAGCGTGGTGCCACCACCGTTGTTCGGCTTGGAAAGGTTATACTCGATCACAAGGTCTCCACTTTCCGTCGCGGGAACCGTCCAGCGCCGGGTGGCCCACTGCTCAGTCGGGCAGGTCGGGCAGGCAGGGTGACCGCCATTCCTGGTAATCTCCGTCCAGGGCGGGTTAGCCGGGTTATCCCATTTACTTCCCGTCCAGAGATTGTCAGCAAATGCACTGAATTCACCCCCGTGAACATCCTCAACCAACGGCTGGTTGTTCGTGAAGTCGGAAAGGTAACCGTACGTCCAGTCATCCTGACCCTGAACCCCGCTGAAATCCGAACGCGAGTCGGCTATATTCTGCGCACTGCGAATGGGATTCTCAAGATCTTGGCCCCAAACTGGGAGGCATCAGCACCATCACCCGCATCACCGTTAAACAATGGCGAAAGGGCGACATCAATGGTATCACCGACGGCAACATCGGAGACCTCCACCTGATCTTTAGCCAGAGCACCGTTGGTCTGGACACTGCCAACCACATTGCCGTTGTGAATCACAAACAGGGTGGTACCTCCGGCATTATTGGACTTGGCGAGATCAAACTCAACCAGCAGGCTTCCGCTTTCAGCCTCCGGAGCCGTCCAGCGCTGCGTGGCCCACTGCTCGGTCGGGCCGCTTGCAGGGTGACCTCCACCATTGGCGATCTCCGTCCAGGGGGGATTACTCGGGAAATCCCACTTGGTGCCGTTCCAGAAATTCGCGTCAAAGGCATTGAAAGTGCCGCCGTGGTCCTCGCCGACCGCGGGCTGATTGTTCGCAAACCCCTCCAGGTAACCATAGGTCCAGTCACCTTCGCCCTGCACACCACTGAAATCCGCACGTGTGTCGGCAACCACCCCCAGTGACTCGATCAAGACAGGAGTAGTGAACACGCCGCCAAAGAAGGAACCATCCGAGCCTTCCGAGCGGCTTCCGTCATCCCCTTCCGGGGAAAGCGCAAAGTCAAAGACATCACCCACGGCCACGTCATTCATATATACTGTTCCACTCACGCCGGCTGCTGCCCTCGTCGTGCCACGGGCAACCTCAGTACCGTTGCGGAAAACATGCAATGTTGTTCCTGAGCCTCCCGTGTTCTGCGCAGCCAGCGTCCAGGTAAGGGCCACGTTAGCGGGTGCCCCCTCTTCCACCGTATAGCGGCGAATGGCCCACTGCTCTGTGGCGTTACCCTGGGGGTGCCCGCTATTATCGGCATACACACCGGTCCATGGTGACCCGCTGGCAGCAACGCCAAAGCCGTTACCACGGCTCTGGCCCTCAGCAAACTGCTGGAAATCCGTGTCATGGTTATAGGTTTTATCCGCATCGGCCGCGTAATCATACCAGCCATAGTTCCACCCATTGGCATCAGGCACACCCTCTGCCGGAAAGCTCCTCACGAAGTCCGCCTTGGAGTCGGCAAGTACGTCCTTGGAAATATAAGTATCAGCAAAAAGCAAACCGGTGAATACCCAGCTCAAACCCAAAACATAAACGAGAGATTTCATGGACATCACATTACGAAATCACACCCCGTCCTATCAAGACAATTCGTCTTGCCATAAAGCATTTGGTAAGTTGTTGCTGCAGAGCAATAAGCAAAGAATCAATCCATTCCCATCGGGGGTAGTGGGAATTCAAGGATACTAT
>CACIUL010000134.1 GCA_902589825.1 uncultured Verrucomicrobiota bacterium | reverse complement strand
ACATGACTCTCATTGCAGTCAATAATCTCATAAGAGCGCTCACCGATTAGCCGCTCAATCGTGATGTCAATACTGCGGGAATTGAGATCTATCGTCTCTGCAGTCTTGCCTCCGGGCTCTGGCGCAACACTGGCAATCATACCAAGGTGACAATCCTCGCACCCCTCAAGCACAAGGGCCGCACCCGGTGCGGTGTCCAGAGCAAGAAGTGGCACCTCCACCTTGCTTGAATCAACCAGCCAGAAGGAGTCGGTGGCATGCCCGGTCACCAGCATCATGCCGCCTTTCAGTCCGCAATCCCCCCTCTCGTTGCGCCCATCATACATCAGGGGCAGGGTTTGCTTGCCATTGGTCTTGTTTTCCCACTTCGACTTGACCAGTGTACCGAACATCAGCACGCGGAAATTGTCGTGTCCCTTGTTGTAGATCATCGGCAACATGGCCCAGTAATCCGGATTACGGGCCTTGAACCCGATCGTGGTATGCTCAGTCTCAGGGTTGAGCTTGAGGACGGCCGCCTTGTCGACAATCAGTGTGACTCCTGGACGGGGCACGTCAATTCGATCTGATACAATGTATTCACCTCCAAGCAACACGGTATTCCTTGCCTTGGTCATTGCCCACTCGATCACCAGCTGGGGATCAGCATCCTTGAAGAGCACATCCCGCCGACCCGGGAACTTCACTGCCGTCTGATCACCAAGACGATGCACCAGCAGCGTTTGCTTCTTCCAATCCTTACCGTTATCCGCATGCACAAAAGCCAGCCCGAAAGACCCCAGCAGGACAACCACCATGGCAGGACAAAAAAAGGCACATCTATTCATTTTAAACCTGATCCTATCCTCTGCCGACATGACACGCCAAGGAGAAAGGACTTAATACGCCTCCCGTAATCACAAATGAAAAACAGGCACGGTTACAGGAAATACCTGATGGACAGTATTATTTTATTTACCCCGGGGCAGACTATGATCCTATAGTTGGTTAATCACGATCATGAAAGGCTACCCATTGACCCTGCCCCTGGTTATCTTTACCTGCACGTCATGCCTGTTCTCAGCTGGTGCAGCAGACTTTACCCCAGGAGTTCAGCATAACTACACCCATGAATCCGGCGATGTTCCAGGGGATACCTACCAGTATTCGGTCTGGGTACCGAAAGATTATGATGCGAAGCGGGCTTACCCGGTGGTCTTTTACCTGCACGGCGGCGGGCGTGGACGCACGCACCCAGACCAGGGGAAGCGCAACATGGTATCCGCACGCCTTGTGGACAACCAGCGCTGGACAGATGCCGGTTACAGCGGCAATGCCCACGGACAATTCGGGTATATTCACGTGGCACCCGTCAAACCGGTCGCCCGCTGGAATGCCAGGCAGTTCAAGCGTCTCCTCGACCACGTGACCGGCAAGGTCAATGTGGATAAAGACAGGGTTTATGTCACCGGGTTCAGCATGGGAGGCCAGGGAACCTGGCACGTTGGGTGCGGATCGTCCCTTGGATACAGGATCGCTGCCATGATGCCCCTCGGTGCCTGGGGATGCAATGAGGTAAAAAGAGGCGCTACACCGGAGACTTGCATGACTAGAAAAACTCCAGTGTGGGTACTTCACTGCCCGCTAGACAATATCTCAAAAATTTCCGAACAAATTCCGCTTTTTCAAAACCACCTTGACTGCGGGGGATACGGCCGCTTCACCATGATTCCCGGCAAGGGCCACATCAGCCGCCCCCGGGGGGACGACAA
The DNA here is from genome assembly GCA_902589825.1 of uncultured Verrucomicrobiota bacterium. Lineage (GTDB taxonomy): Bacteria > Verrucomicrobiota > Verrucomicrobiia > Verrucomicrobiales > DEV007 > CACIUL01. The sequence continues at coordinate 546 of CACIUL010000134.1, read as the reverse complement.
TGCTGCCTTCAGCATGCGCATGGCCTGGATGCTCTCGCAAACCTACGGCACTCCCTTTAACTACCTGCTACAGGTAAATGATGCCGTCATCATGGAAGTGCTCAGCGGTGAGCGGGCATTTCTGGGAGACACTGCCCATTATGGCTTCTTTGAACCCGGGTCGGTGGTTCGTCTTACCGCCCCGGAAACCAGCAATGGCAAGCCCTTCGTCAAATGGGCAGGTGCACCGGGTGCCAGTTTCGCTGATGCCAAATCACGCCGTACCACATACACCACCGGCACCGGCGACGCTCAACTCACTCCGGTCTATGCCACCGATTCCGCCAAGCTAACCGTCATCCATGGCACGGCGCAGCCGGCCAACCCTAAACCCGGAGATGTCGTAACTGTCACAGCACTTGCCGACACCGACAGGGCCCGATTTTTCTACTGGGAAATTAACAAGGCAATCGACATCGCTCATCCACACAAACGATCAGTGAGCTTCTGTATGCCTTCCAATGACGTGACCATTACCGGGCAATTGCACCCGGCAAAATAATCAGG
>CACIUL010000133.1 GCA_902589825.1 uncultured Verrucomicrobiota bacterium | reverse complement strand
AGTTCGACAGTGACCGCACGGTCGAGAAGCGCCGCAAGGACTCAAAATGGGCCGCTGACATGGCAGCCGCTGACATCCTGTGGAAAAATGTCATCGAGGGACAGCTCCTTGCCGAGGAACTGCGAATCATCACGCAGAAGGCCAGGGCCAAGGAACTCGGGAAAAACCTTGAGGACATCCTCGGCAATGAGGGAAAGGAGTCGCCCAAGGACAAGATCCTCAAGCGCTATACGCGCTTCATGCGCAGCCTTGATGAGAATGACGAGGAGGAAGTCTGCAATTTCTTCATGTCCACCCTCGCGCAGGTATACGATCCCCACTCAGAATACTTCAGCCAGTCAGAGCTTGAGAACTTCCGCGTGAACATGGGCAATAAGCTCGTCGGCATCGGTGCCCTGCTCAGCACTGAGGATAGCGGAGCGGCCAAGATACAGGGAATTGTCGTCGGCGGACCTGCCGATAAGGCCGGGGAATTGCAGATCGATGACCGTATCGTCGGTGTCGGACAGGGCGAAGATGGCGAAATCGTGGACATCATGTACATGAAGCTCAACAAGATCGTCGACATGATCCGCGGCAAAAAGGGAACGGTTGTAGTACTCAAGATCATTCCTGCTGATGCCGCTGATGATTCGCAGACCCGCAAGATTTCCATCACCCGTGACCAGGTAAACCTGAAGGACAAGCTGGCCAATGCCGAGCTCATTGAGGTGTCGGGCCCCGAGGGCAAGAAACAGCGCATCGGATGGATCAACCTCTATGCCTTTTATGCGGACATGGAACGCGGCACAAGCAGTTGCAGCGCTGATGTGAAAAAGCTCCTCAACAGGCTGATAGCCGAAAAAATTGACGGACTGGTCGTAGACCTGCGCGGCAACGGTGGCGGTTCCCTTGAGGAGGCAATCCGGATGACCGGGCTCTTTATCCCCGCCGGACCGGTGGTGCAGGCAAAAAATGCGAAGAATAAGATCACTGATCGGAATTCGCGCACACCCAAGGCGGTATATGGCGGTCCTCTGGTCGTTTTGACCGACCGCAGCAGTGCCTCTGCCAGTGAAATCTTCGCTGCAGCCATGCAGGACTACCAGCGTGCGATCGTGATCGGTGACAAGTCCACTTTCGGCAAGGGCACTGTCCAGACGGTCATGCCCGTGGCCCAGTATATGCCGGTCATCTTCCCGCTGGAGACCAAGCAGCGGGCAGGTGCCCTGAAGGTAACCATCCAGAAATTCTACCGTATTGCCGGCGGCTCCACCCAGCTGAAAGGAGTCATTCCCGACATCATCCTGCCCTCATACCGTGATGAAATGGAAACCGGTGAAGCCTCACTGCCCAATGCCCTTGAGCACGACTCAATCCGTAAAATGAAATACAACCTGTTTGGCAATATGCCGCCCATTGAAAAGCTGCGCGAGCTCTCGGCAAAACGCATCAGCGGGGAAAGGGAATTCCAGTATATCCAGGATGACAATAAACGCTTCAAGGAAGCCAGGGAAAAGAACGAGATCTCACTCAACCTGAAGAAACGACTGGCGGAAAATAAAGAGGACAAGGAAAGGCGCAACACGCGCAATGCCGAGCGCAGGGAACTGTTCGCGAAAATCAACGAGAGCGAGAAAGGGCGCTACAAGGTTGCCAGGCTTACCATGGATAATGTCAATACCAAGGAGCTGAAGTGGATGGAAAACTTCAAGGAGGAAGACAACAAGTCAATGCGCAGGGCCAAGGACAAGGAGGAGGAACTGGCTGAGAAATCTCCTGACTACCCGCATTTCCTGGAGCCGGCAAAACGTGAAATGCTCAACATTACCGGCAACGTGATCTCAATTGCCAAGGGGCTGCACACGGCTGAGACCAAGTCAGGCAAAGACGGGTCCGGTTCATGAGAGTCGCCGGTTTCGGCGATGTAAAGGTGTTCCCCGCCCTCTCTGCCATCCTGCTCAACAGCCTTCCCGCATGCCACCTGGTGTACAAGTTATAGAGCATCCACTGATCGGGGCCCTGCTCACGGAGATGCGCTCCACGGATACCGGATGTGCCACATTCCGCAAAAACCTGCACAACATCTCCAGGCTGATGGCCTTTGAGATCACCCGTGAGCTTCCATCCAGGGACATCGAGGTCACCACCCCGATAAAAACAACCCGAGGCATCGCGCTGCAGCGCCCCGTGGTCATGATCCCGATCCTGCGCGCGGGGACAGGCATGCTCAACGGCATCCTGGATATCATCCCGGATGCCAAGGTCGGTCATGTTGGAATGGCCCGTGATGAAACAACCTGCCTGCCCACCACCTATTACTGCAAGCTGCCCGAGGGTATCCAGGAATCGGACATCCTGCTTATTGACCCCATGCTGGCA
>CACIUL010000132.1 GCA_902589825.1 uncultured Verrucomicrobiota bacterium | reverse complement strand
TCGCCTACTACCCCTTCAACGGCAATGCCGATGATGAGAGTGGGAATGGCAACAACGGTACAGTCAATGGCGCAACGCTGACCGTTGATCGAAATGGAGAAGTAGGTAGTGCTTACTCCTTCGATGGGGTCGATGACTACATCGAAGTCATCGAATCTAGCGCGAACACGGAATTCGGACACGCCGGAACATTCACCTTCTCCAGTTGGGTCCAAGTCGATTCGAACGACAACGTCAAGCAGTCGGTTTACCGCAATGACCACGATTTCGCCGTCTTCCTGGTCGAGGGTGGCCGGAGCATCGACGTTCAGAATTTCGAAGATGGCACCACCCGGAGAGGCACTGTATCACAGGTGCTCCAGGCCGCGCCCGATACCTGGTATCACCTCGTCACGGTCTGGCAGGATGAAGAGTGGGTGATTTACCTGAACGGCCAGCAAATCGATGTGGCGAACGATACACTCGGTGGCCAGTTCACCACTAACACCCCGACCTGGATTGGAAGAAGTTCCGCATACAATGAACCCTTCGACGGTAGGATCGACGATATTCGACTCTACAACCGGGCCCTCTCTGCCATAGAGGTCACCGAGCTCTACGACCTGGAGAAGCCGGACCTCAACTCCGGTCTGGTCGCCTACTATCCCTTCAATGGCAATGCCGAGGATGAAAGTGGCAATGGTAACGATGGCACGGTGAATGGAGCGACACTCGCCACCGACAGGAACCGGAATATCAACAGGGCCTACAGTTTTGATGGTGATGATGACCACATCGATATCAACGACTCCTCTTCAATAACCAATATTTTTGATGGTGGAGGAACAATCCATGCCTGGATCTACAGGAGAGACACGGAAGGTTATGACCGTATCGGCGAAAAAACACTCAATAACCAAGGGGATAACGGCTGGATGTTTCACACACATAATGTGAGGGGCTCATTCGAATTATTATTCATTCATGGGTGGGGACGTGAGTGGCGCGACAGGGGATATTGGGCCACTTCCGCTAATTCTGTTCCCATCAATCAATGGACCCATGTCGCGGTTACCTATGACAAACGCAGCGTAAACAATGATCCCGTATTTTATATCAATGGAATAGCCCAGGACACGGCAGAGTGGCAAACCCCGTCTGGAGTCGCGCATTCTGATGCAGGTCAATCCTTAACCATTGGTCGCACAAAAAATGCTACTGAATCTGCCCACTTCAACGGCAAGATCGATGAAATGCGCCTCTATAACCGCGCCCTAACAGCCGGGGAGATCAGTGAACTCTACGAACTGGAGAAGCTGGAGGTGATCGACTGGACAGGCAGCACCTTCGCGCTGGTGGATGACCTGGGTTGGATTACCTGGCACGAGGCCAGGGAAGACGCCGAGACCCGCGGCGGAAGACTGGCCGTTCTGGATACCGCCGAGAAAAGGGCAATCGTCAATGACATCATTCGAGGCTCGGGAAATTTCGGACTGCATGCCTGGGTTGGCATGACAGACGCCGTGGTTGACGGCCAATGGAAATGGATCAACGGCGAAGATGTGGGAACCGAGGGCTGGGCTGTCGGCGAACCCAACCAAAATGGCGTCCCCGAGCTCATTGCCCAGGACTACGGAATATTTATTGGAGCCAGTGGTGAGGAAGGCTTACACGACCAGACCATACTCAACAAGCACGTCTACCTTATTGAAATCCCCCAGTCGACCGAAACCGACCTCAACTCCGGCCTGGTGGCCTACTACCCCTTCAATGGCAATGCCGAGGATGAGAGTGGCAATGACAACAACGGCACGGTGAATGGCGCAACACTCACCACCGACCGCAATGGCAATGCCGGCAGCGCCTATGACTTTGATGGATTGAATGACTATATAGATCTCACAAATGCAGACTTTGCTATCTCAGGAAGAGCACCAAGATCAATTTTCGGGTGGATCAAAACAGCAAAGAAATCCAATACACTAGTAAGCTTGGGGTCAGCTTCTCATAACAAGGCATTTACATTAGGCAACATAAACGGCAATGGCGTTTTAAGCGTCATGGGATTCACTAATGATTTTTATCCCAATGAAGGGATCGAGTATAATAACAACGAATGGAATCTTATCGGCGTTACCTACGATGCGAATGGAAATATTAGGACCTATGTTAATGGCAAGCTGGATAACGTTGGCGTAAGAATATTCAATACATCTGGCAACGCTAATTACATTGGCGTTAATAATAACGGCTTTACCCATCACACTGACGGCCAAATCGACGACGTCCGCATCTACAACCGCGCGCTGTCGCCAGAGGAGACCAGAGCCCTTTACAATCTGGAAAAGCCGGCAGAACCGGCAGTCGTCCCTTCCATCACCCGCACCCACACTGTCACCCAGCCCGCCATCGATCCCGAGGCGGACACCGATGGCGATGGTGTGCTTGATATCCACGAGACAAAC
>CACIUL010000131.1 GCA_902589825.1 uncultured Verrucomicrobiota bacterium | reverse complement strand
TGGGAGTCTTGTAATTGAGGTTCTGCGGTATCTGCCCCTTGTGCAAAACCATCGCAGCCTTGATCAGGCCTGCTATGCCCGACCCGGATTCAAGGTGACCTATATTGGACTTCACCGAGCCTATAATGCAGTCTTGCCCATCGGGTCGCCCCTCGCAAAGCACCTCGCCAAGTGCCCGGGTTTCAATAGGGTCACCCACCGGGGTCCCTGTGCCGTGTGCTTCCATGTAGGTGACGCGGTTGGGAGACATGCCGGCGATACTGAAGTCCTTGAGGAAGTCGTTTCAGTGATCGAGAAGAGTGGCAAGTTCGTTCGCTGGCTGCGAATTGATTACGCTTTCCATACGCACCAGATGGAGCCGATTAAGGAGGAACTCATTGAGGTTCTCGCCGGGATCGCACCCCGCTCCTCTGCGGTTCCCTTCTACTCCACGGTGAGTGCCGGATTACTTGAGGGTAAGGAACTCGATGGCCAGTATTGGTGGCGTAATGTGCGTGAACCCGTGCTTTTTGCACCGGCAATCAAGCAGCTTGCCACTGAGGGATCTGAGCTTTTTCTTGAGCTGGGGCCTCACCCCGCACTGCTCAACCCGATTACCGAGTGCCTTGGTGATGTGGGCAAAAAGGGCCTGATACTGCATTCCCTGAAGCGCAAGGAAGGGGAAAGTGAAACCATACTGGCCAATCTCGCGCTCATGCACAATGAGGGTGTTGATATTGACTGGGCTGCTCTCAACCGGGCGCAGGGACATCGCGTGCGGCTGCCCAGCTATGCCTGGAATCATGAGCGGTTCTGGATTGAGTGTGACGAGTCCCACAGGCATCGCCTGCAAAAAGTGGATCATCCTCTTTTGGGTTTGCGGCAACCAGCCCCGCAACCCACATGGGAGTTTCGCCTTGATCCCCGCCAGTTTCGTTACCTGGATGATCACCGGTTCTGGGAGAGTATTGTGTTTCCTGCGGCCGGTTATGCTGAGATAGGCATGGCTTTGGCCCGGGTTTTGTTTACTGATGAGGTTATTGCCGTTGAGGACCTCGTAACCAAGAAGGCACTGTTTATTTCCGAGAAGAACGTGCCAACGGTCCGCGTTGTTTACAATGAGAAGGACAGGTCCTTTGCAGTTTATTCAACCACTGATGAGGGTAAGAACTGGGAATTGAATTCCGAGGGATTTCTGCGCAAGGTTGAACCCGGTGTTCCTGTGGTTGCCGAGGGTATTGATTCCATCCGTGAAAGGATGGATAAACATGCAAATCACGAGCAGTATTATAAGGAATACAGGGACGCAGGGTATCAATTTGGCCCGAATTTCAGCCAGGTAACCAACATCTGGAGCAGGCCTAATGAGTCGATTGCAGAGATCACTGTGCCTGACGAGGTTGCCCAGGCTGTTGAAGATTATCATTTTCATCCGGCTGTCCTCGATGCGTGTTTCCATGCCTTGAAAGGAGCCCAGGTCATACCCGATGGCGCCAAGGCGAGCGAAAACTTCTACCTGCCGGCGGCAATTCGCCGTGTGCATCTTTACCGGGACCGCCCTCCCGGTCGGTTTTTGGCACATGCAGCCATTACCTTTGAGGATAATGAAAGTGTGCTTTCCGATATCCTTGTCTATGATGAAGAGGGTGAGCGTGTGGCGGATATCCTTGGTTTCCGGATTGACCGGGTGGAGCAAAAGGACGAAGAGGCGGAGGCTCTTGAGAATTCATTTTATGAGTTCCGCTGGGAAGCCAAGCGCCTGCGTGGCAGTCGTGTCTCAGGAGATCCGGGATTTGAGCATCCCGGCAGGATTGCTGACGCTGTCAATGAGGGTCTGCAGGAACGTTATGAGCGTCATAAGCTGGCAAACTACCTGGGGGATTTTGCTTCAAGAGTTGATTCACTGGCTTGCCGCTGTGTTGAGGAGGCTTATAAGGAACTGGGCTGGAATCCACAGGTTGGGGAGGTCTTCACTACGGAATCAATCCTTGGGTTGCTGGGGATAGTGGCTGAGCATCACCGTCTGGCAGGGGCGCAACTGAAGGCGCTGGCTGCAGACGGAGTGATTGAAAAACTGGAGAATTCGCAATGGAAGGTGTTGCGACAATGCGCCGTTACCGATGTGTGTGCCGAACTGGCCGCTCTCAGGGAAGAATATCCGGAGTATGCCGCGGATCTTGACCTCTATGACATGGCATGGCCTCGACTGGCCGAGGTTTTGTGCGGTGATACCGATCCCCTGGAGATTCTTTTTCCCGGCGGCTCCTCGGAAAAACTGGAGGCCTTCTATATTCAAGGGGCTGACTTTCCGGCCAATAACGAGATGCTTGCCTGTGCAGTAGCCAGAGCGGTCGAGGGAGTTGCTGACCGTCGTGCTGTCCGGATCCTAGAGGTGGGTGCGGGCACCGGATCGCTGACCCGCAGTGTCCTGGAAACCCTGCCGGCAGAGCGCATCGACTACACTTTCACT
>CACIUL010000130.1 GCA_902589825.1 uncultured Verrucomicrobiota bacterium | reverse complement strand
GCGATCCCGAGTTGCGTTACGCAAGTGTCAAGAACCTCAAGGGGAGAAAGGGCCTTAAGCGTTCTGCGGCAGAGTCGGCTGATGTGGCGGACAGCGTCTATATTGACGGCATTGTCTGCAATGAATCCTTGAAGGCAATTCGGGAATTAAGCAAGGAAGGTGCCCCGTTTTTCCTGGCGGTCGGGTTTCGCAAGCCGCACCTGCCCTTTTGTGCGCCTGCTAAATACTGGAACCTTTACTCCCGTGAGGAGATTCCTCTTCCCTCAGCGGCCATTCACCCTGAAGGGGCCCCTGAGCTGGCTGTTCGCAGCTGGAAAGAACTCGAGGGATATGCTGACATTGCCTCTGACGGGAACATCACGACCGAGAAAGTACGGGAGCTGCGCCACGGGTATTACGCCTGCATCAGTTATATTGATGCATTGGTTGGCCGCCTGCTGGATGAACTGCAGGGATTGAAGCTTGATAAGAATACGGTGGTTTGCCTCTGGGGGGATCATGGTTTTCACCTGGGAGAGCAGGGCCTGTGGACAAAGGCAAACAACTATGAACTCTCAACCCGTGTGCCACTTATGTTTTCCATTCCCGGGCAGGCAAACCCGGGTTCACAAACTGATGCGCTTGTTGAGCTTGTAGATGTATTCCCGACACTGGTTGAAGCCTGTGGCCTGGAGCCGGCCAAGGGAGTTGAGGGCATCAGCCTGATGCCGCTTTTAAGCCGACCGGATCGTCCCTGGAAGAGGGCTGTCTTTAGCCAGTATCCGCGCAGCTATAAGGGGCACCGTCATAGTGGTCGTGGAGACATTATGGGTTATGCCGTTCGCACAAAGGATTACCGGTATGTGCAATGGCGTGAGTGGAAAACCGGCAAAATTCTGGCCCGGGAACTTTATGACCAGCGCCTGGATCCATCTGAAATGCGCAATATAGCGGGCGATGAAGGACAGGCTGGGTTGTTGACCAGGCTGGAGAAGATCCTGGACGCGGGGTGGCGGGATCAACAGGCCATTGCCGGGCAACAGAGATGATTGGCAAAGTGATCAAGCCGGTCGCGGCCATGGCCATATTGCAGGTGCTTGGCTAGGGGATCAGGTAACCCTTTTTACTTTTTCGTGGATGCCGCCTATAGTGCACCTTAGAAGATGAGAATAAAGCCAGTTTCAGTCATTTGTGTTGTTCTTTTTTGCTTTGTCTCCGGCATTGTTCACGCTGGCTGGTCAAAGTATAATGCGGCGCTGAAGCGCACCGAGCATTTCGACAGCTCGGGTAAAAGAATTGGCTGGTCAAAGTATAATGCGGCGCTGAAGCGTACTGAGCATTTCGACAACTCGGGTAAAAGAAAAGGTTGGGAAAGGGAGAATACAGCCCTTAAAAGGCGGGAGAATTATGACTCGAGCAACTCAAGGACCGGCACCTCAAGATACAACAAGGCACTGAAGCGCACCGAGTATTTTGACAGGTCCGGGAAGCGCACCGGCTGGTCAAGATACAACAAGGCACTGAAGCGCACCGAGTATTTTGACAGTTCAGGGAAAAGGGTCTCCTGGGAGAAGTATAATTCGGCCCTGAAGCGCAATGAATATTTCAATTCCAACGGCAAGCGTGTCCCGGCTCGAACCGGCAACCGGTAGGCGGTGCTGGACATTCTGCTTTTCCTTTTCTTTCCTGTTCAGTTTCCCTGAATTACGGGGAACCACCAAGTGGTTTTGTTTCATGCTTCATGTCTTGTGCCTTGTTTGTGGGGGAGCTTATGCAGGAGAGGGTGAGGGCAGGCAGGCAGTGGGGAAACTGCGACAACTCGGGGTCCATGTGTTCAAGGATGCTGCCAGTGGCGAAGTTACCGAGATTGTTGCCAATGGAAACAAGGCAATAGCCGATGAGCACATGGCGGTGCTGGCCGGTTTCCCCGGCCTTACGGACATTTCCCTTGAGGGGACAAGGGTGGGCAGCGAGGGGATGCGGCAATTGAAAGTGCTCAGGAAACTGGAATGGCTCAATCTTTACCGATGCAGGGTTGGTGATGCCGGGATCCGGCACCTTTCAGCCATGAAAAGCCTCAAGCTTTTACCGGTCGGAAGGTCCGGGCTTACTGATGCCGGTCTTGTCCACCTTGGACGGATGGAGCAATTGGAGTATCTGGGGCTGCGCGGCAACGGTATCAGTGGAAAGGGAATGATCCATCTTGCCCGGCTGAAACAAATCAAGGGGCTCAACCTGGGTGAAACCCAGGTTGATGATGAGGGTATCAAGCACCTTGCTGGGCTCGTTCGCCTTGAAAAGTTGTGGCTTCATGACACGCGCGTAACAGATGAGGTAATCGAGCGGATTGCAACGTTTTCACGGTTGCGTGAGATCGACCTGAGGAATACCCCTGTCAGTGCTGAAGGAGCTACCCGTTTGCGTGCCTTGTTGCCGGAATGCAATGTCATCCATTCCGGTTGACAGGATAGCCGGATGATAT
>CACIUL010000129.1 GCA_902589825.1 uncultured Verrucomicrobiota bacterium | reverse complement strand
GTGTAATTCAGTGCGCCTTGGGAACCTGATTCTCAATGGCTCTAACATCCACGAACTGGAAAGAGGCAGCGATGCTTACCGGCTTGAGCTGCAAAAGAATCGGAAGCTGGAGGATATCGCGACCGAGAATGGCTTTGAGGTTGCCTTGTTTAACCTTAGTGAATTCCAGAAAAGTGGTGCTGCTTTGTCTTGCATGGTGATGCACCTTAACCGCGCTTCCTACAAGCATCGCCTGTTATAGGTTACGGCCGACTTTTAGGGTTTGCCCAGATTGATGTTGCGCCATCGCCCGGATGTCCACCGGATGCGAAACAGGATGCCTTGCATGGTAATATAGAGGAAGGCCAATAGCCAGATTAAGTCCGGGCCCTGGTCCTTGAAAAGGGTGATAGCGAGAAACCCGCCGCCACCAAGTATTGCGGTACTCAGGGTGACATTGGTTATAGAGCTCCACCTGGTATCACCGGCTCCCTGCAGGGCATGCAGGTAGGTCACATTCATGGCATCAAAAAACTGGGCCAGCGTGATAAAGATCATGGCACCTGCAGCCAGGGTGGCCACTTTCGGGTCATCAGTGAAAATTCCGATGAGTTCATGGCGGAAAATAAAGAAAAGAACTCCCGTGGTGATCATGAAAACAGCGTTGATGCGCAATGCATTTCTTGCGTGTACCAGTGCCCGGTTTGGTTTTTCCCGGCCTATATCCTGGGCAACAAGGGCTACGGTTATGGTGGCCACGCCTTCAGCGGGAAGGAACGTGCACTGCATACAGCGCATAAGGATGGTTCCTGCGGCAAGGGCCTCTTCACCATAGCAGGCGATCAGGGAACTGATAAGGACGCCCCATGAGAGGACATCCACAGCTCCCTGGATTCCCGAGTGCAGGCCGACTTTCCACAAGCGGGACATACCGTGCAATGAACCGGGCGGAGAATTTGTCCCCAGTTCCCTGTTGGCTGGTGATCTTGTATAGAGGGCAAGAAGGACGAGGCATTCAACACTGGCCGCAAATACCGTTCCCCATGCCGCGCCGTCGAAATTCCACTCAGGGAAATAAAAGGCACCAAAAATCAGCCCGTAGCTGATAAAGGCATTCAAAATTAGTCCGAGCAAACTTGCCATGAGAATGGGCAACGGTCGTCGAACGCCAAAATAAAAGCTCGCAATAGCATTCGTAATGAGCACAGGGGCTACCGAAAGGAGACTAACCTTGAAGTATCTTGCCTGAAGGTTCCCCAGTGATCCACGTTCGCTGCCGCCAAATAATTCAAATAAAGATGCGCATGGCCAGAGCAATAGGCTGACAAGGCCTATGAACAGGGCCGAGTAAATGCCCAGCCAGCCGTAATGAGCACACTCCTTTTTCTTTCCTCCGCCGAAGTTCTGGCCCACAAGGGCAGTCACGATCCCGAGGAATGCGTAGCCGAAGCTTATGATTACGAAAATCCCCATCGATGGGGGAGTGATTGCCGCGAGTTGGCGGTTACCCAGCTTGCCGATCATCCACGCATCCGTGGCCTGCATGGCTACAAAGGTAAGGTTGAGCAGGATGACAGGAAGCAATTGAACAAAAGCCCTTGAGGAAAGGAACTGGTAGAGTGCCTGAAACTGCCGGAATGCCTTGTTACGCTCAATTGCACGCCCCTCCTCCGGGAGGTCCATCATCCAGATGTTGTTGGGATGCCCGGTATCAAATGAAAACGGCGGACACATGAGGAAAGCCGGTACCTCAAGGTGGCTAAAGTTCCAGGCCTGCGCCGAGGTTTCCTGCAGCGGTTTAGGGTTTTGAACAACGGCCTTAGGGGCATGCTCGCGGGCTTTTATGCGGCTATCTGTACTCATTGTCGTGGGCATTACGTGATTCTTAAAAGTGGATCTATTCCCGCCTCCACGTGCATCCCCTCCTCCCAGACGAACTCAAAGTCAAAGTCCCCTCCCAGCGGCACAATCAGGTCAACCTGCGACCCATACCGAATTTGGGAAAACCTTTCATTCTGCTGATACGGCCGGTGCTGGTTCAGGTCAAAAGGCGTGATGGAGTCAACGTCATAATCCGCAATCTGGAGAATGTAGTAATTGAGTTTTAACTCCCAGGATTGCACCTTGTTCAATACCCGCTGGTTACCGCACAGGTAATCGGCAGAATCATGGTCAATCGTCAGGTCATCAACCAGCGCATTCTCCATTGCCAGCATAGGGCGGTTAAAGCTGTCGATGGCTTCCAGTTCTCGATAACTGAGAACTCCCGGGTAAGGCACTCGGTTTACATGCACATCGTAGAAGGTCATGAATATACCGATTACCAGACTCTCCTCCGCCTTATAATCCGGTTCACGCATTGCCTCTCGTAAAGTGTAGTTCTTCCCCTTGATCTCAATAACCGGGTCAGACTGCTTTACTTTCCGCTGATAAATGATCACACCATCAGCGGGAGCAAAAAAATAGTCACTGTCCGAGCAAATCGAACGCATCGGATCGCGAAAGAAATAACGCTCAGAAAGCCAACGGACCGACCGGTCCTTGACCTCACTGACTTCCTCTTTCACCCATTCTTCTAATTTTTTGGCCACAACAGCTATCTTCAATTCAGGATT
>CACIUL010000128.1 GCA_902589825.1 uncultured Verrucomicrobiota bacterium | reverse complement strand
GGCCATCCAGTTGGGGTTGCTCACGATCGAAGATCTCGACAGTCCGGTCATTAACTTCATGCCGGAAACAAACCGTTCCAGGATCAGGCCAGGCGTCGACAAAATCACCCTGCGCAATGCCCTCTTCATGCAATCCGGGTTGCGCTTTCCGGATAAGGCCTTCGCCAGGACGACTGGCAAGGAATATCAGCGCCAGGACTATTTCCAGTTATTGTTCGAGAACACCGCGCCCGTGACCCCCGCAAGCAAACAGTTTAAATATACAGGCACGGACCCCTCAATGGTCATGATGATTGTGGACATTCGCGCGCCGGGAACAGCACAGGAATTCATTGCCAGGGAAGTGGCCGGACCGATCGGGGTCCGTTATTGCTGGGATGATCAGGGCTGTGGTCTCCCAAAATGCGGTGCGGGCAGTAGCTTTACCTCCAGGGGACTGCTGAAATTCGGGATCGCCATCATTCAGGGTGGCAAATACAACGGCCGGCAGTTCCTGTCAGAGGATTATGTGAAACTGATCATGGAACGGAAAAAGGATGAGGGCTATTTTTATTACTTTCACAACCGGCAAAAGAAAGCCGCCGGCAGGGATGTCTGCATGATTAGCGGGATCGGCGCAGGAGGGCAATACATGGCCACCTTTCCCGACTTAAACCTTGTAGCTGTTGCCACTGCCCACAACAAAGGTAAAATCAACCTGCCCCTGCAAGCCGTGCTGGAACACCTTGTGCCTCTTTTTATCAAGTAGAATTTTCCCATAGGGCATAGGCTTCCCGTTGCCAAAAGCAAACTCAGACCCCATTAAGTAAAATGACCTATAACAGACCGTTTTTGTTGGCGGCAATGCTGCTGCTTGGTGTCACCACGTTTGCCGCAGCGCAACGCAATGCCGCCTCTCCAGACAAGATCCACCTGCCCGAGGGCTTTAAGATAGAATTACTCTACACGGTGCCTCGTGACAAGCAGGGGTCATGGGTGGCCATGTGTCTGGACGATAAAAACCGGCTCATTGTCAGTGACCAGTATGGAGGTCTTTACCGCTTTGCCGTTCCTGCCCCAGGCAAGCCACTGGACCCGGACAACATTGAGCAAATTACCTATGCGGTCGATGCACCGGTCAGGAAAAAAGGCAGGAAAAACACAGGAGCCGCCCCGCGAGAGGCATCCCCTGAGGAAGGCAAGCTTCCCAAGATCGGGCATGCGCAGGGAATCTGTTATGCATTTGACAGCCTGTATGTGGTGGTCAATTCACGCAGCAGCACAACGGGCTGCGGCGTTTTCCGACTGCTCGATACCAATGGCGATGACCAATTTGATAAAGTGGTCACTATCAAGAAACTGGAGGCCACCGGAGGCGAACACGGGCCACATGCCATCCTGCCTTCACCCGACGGCAAAAACCTCCTTGTGGTCATGGGCAACCAGACCCAGTTGCCACCAGACTACAGCCACAGCCGGACGCCTGAATTCTGGGCCGAGGACCAGCTGCTGCCCTCACTGCAGCATTTCATGAAAGGAGTGATAGCCCCGCGCGGGCACATGGCCCAGATTGATCCCGAGGGCAAGACCTGGGAAATTATAGCAACAGGATTCCGCAACCAGTATGATGCGGCATTCAACCGTGAGGGTGAACTCTTCACCTACGATGCGGACATGGAGTGGGACATGAATACGCCCTGGTACCGGCCAACCCGCATTAACCATGTGATCGACGGGGCCGACTACGGGTGGCGAACCGGATCAGGCAAGTTCCCTGCACACTGCAGTGACACTTTTGGCGCCGTTGTGGACATCGGCCCTGGATCACCCACCGGAGTCAGCTTTGGTTATGGTGCGAAATTTCCACATCGTTACCAGAACGCGCTTTTTGTCTGTGACTGGTCCTACGGCAAACTGTATGCCGTCCACATGGAGGAAGAAGGGTCGACCTATCGTGGGCGTTTTGAAGAATTCGCCAGTTCTCAGCCCCTGCCTCTAACTGATATCCTGATCAACCCGACAGATGGTGCCATGTATTTCACGATTGGCGGCAGGCGCGTCCAGTCCGCTCTCTACAGGGTCACCTACACGGGAAAACTATCCACCTCCCCGGCTCCTGCAAAAAAAGCCAACACGCAGGGCAATCAACAAAGGAAACAGCGCCGGATATTGGAATCCCACCTGAAAAAGCAGGCCGACCCGGCTTCCGGCAAAGAGCTTGAGCATATCTGGCAAGCGCTGGCTTCGCCGGACCGGGGCATAAGGCATGCCGCCCGGGCCGCCCTTGAAAAGCAGCCCCCAGGCAGCTGGAAGGGCCGATTGCACCAGGAAAAGCAACCCGCAACCGCAACTGCGGCTCTGATTGCCCTTGCCCGGGCCGATGAAGGAAAATCTTCCCGGCTCATTCTCGAGAAAGCCATGGCTTTCGACTACAGGAATATCAAGGCCCCCCAGCATCGCCTCGATCTGCTAAGGGCAATAACCCTCGCACTGACCCGTGGTGGCATGCCGGCAAAAGCAATCAGGACAAAGCTCATTGCGTGGCTTGGTTCCATTTATCCGGCAAAAAGTCCTGAGGAAAACCGGGATCTCTCGACCATCACCGCCTTTCTGGAAGCCCCCTATGCAGTAAGGAAAACGA
>CACIUL010000127.1 GCA_902589825.1 uncultured Verrucomicrobiota bacterium | reverse complement strand
AGCCTTGACAAAGGCTGCTGACGTTAATGATTTGACGTACACAACGACCAACGGCGAGGTCACCATCACCGATTGTGATACTTCGGCCTCTGGAACACTGGTCATTCCGGACACCATTGAGGGTAATCCTGTTACTGGTATTAGGCGGGCAGCCTTCGAAAACTGCGCCAGCCTGACGGCCATTGAGATTCCTGGTAGCGTCACCAGCATCGGGGACATCGCCTTCAATCGCTGCAGGAGCCTGACCAGCATGACGATTCCGGAGAGCGTTACCAGTATTGGAGTGTTAGCCTTTCAGAACTGCAGTGCACTGACGAATGTCAACATTCCTGACACGGTCACCAGTATCGCGAATGGCACATTCCAAAACTGCAGCAGCCTGACGAGTATTGCGATTCCGAACAGCGTTACCAGTATCGGGCAAAATGCCTTCTTGGGCTGCAGCAGCCTGACGAGTGTTACGATTCCGGACAGCGTTACCACTATCGTTCGGAGTGCCTTCTTTAACTGCAGCAGCCTGACGAGTGTTACGATTGGTAATGGCGTCACCAGCATCCCCGTTAATGCTTTCCGCGGCTGCAGCAGTCTGACGAGTGTTACGATTCCGAACGGCGTTACCAGTATTGAAAGCAGGGCCTTTTATGACTGCACGAGCCTGGCGAGTATCACGTTTACTGGCCCTGTCCCAACCACTCTGGGAGGTGACATCTTCGGCAATATCGCAGCGGGAGCGGTTGTCATTGTGTCAGATGGTTTTCTTGCTGGATTCGGGGAGATCGGGTCGACTTGGAACGGATTGATTATTGAACAAGTCAGCTCCCTCACGTGGATCACGACCGGTGGCGAAGTCACCATCACCGATTGTGATACTTCAGCCTCTGGCGACTTGGCCATTCCGGACACCATTGGCGGAAATCCAGTTACCAGCATCGGGAGCTATGCCTTCCAAAACTGCGCCAGCCTGACGGCCATTGAGATTCCGGACACCGTCACCAGCATTGGGATAGGGGCCTTCCGTGACTGCACCAGCCTGACGAGTATCACGATTCCGAATGGTGTTACCAGCATCGCGGCGCAAGCCCTCTTTGGATGCAGCAGTCTGACGAATATTACCCTGGGGGAAGGCGTCACCAGCATCGGACCAAGCGCCTTCGCTACCTGCACGAGTCTGACGGACATCACGATCCCTGACGGGGTCACCAGTATCGGGAGAAGTGCCTTCAGCGTCTGCACGAGCCTGACGGACATCACGATTCCGGCTAGCGTTACCAGTCTCGGGGATTTTGCCTTTTACCGCTGTTTCAGCCTCGCGAGCATCACCTTCCGGGGTGCTGCCCCCTCGGTGGGAGAAAACACATTCAACTCTGCAGGAGCAGGGGCTGTTGTCATTGTGTCAGATGGTTTTCTTACTGGATTCGGGGAGGTTGGGTCGACTTGGAACGGATTGATTATTGACGTCAATAGGCTCGAACAGCTGACGTGGACCACGACCGGTGGCGAGGTTGCCATCACCGATTGTGATCAGGCTGCATCCGGAAAGCTGATCATCCCCAATACGATTGGAGGCAATCCAGTTACGAGGATCATGGGGTTGGCCTTCAAAGATTGCAGCAACCTGACAGGGATCACGATCCCTGACAGTGTCACCAGCATTGCGAACTTTGCCTTCGGAAACTGCGCCAGCCTGACGAATATTGCCATTCCCGATAACGTCATCAGTTTCGGGGAGTACACCTTCTGGAATTGCAGCAGCTTGGCAGAGGTTACTCTTGGGAAAAGTCTGACCAGTATTGAGTATAGCGCCTTCCGTGACTGCACCAGCCTGACGAGCATCACGATCCCTGATGGCGTCACAATTATTGGGGAAGGCGCCTTCTATGGCTGCAGCGGCCTGACGGACATTGCGATTCCCGATAACGTGATGAACCTGGGCGATTACGCCTTCTATCGCTGCAGCAACCTCATCAATGTTTCCATTGGCGCAGGCATCACCAGTATCGGGGAGGCTGTTTTCGGGCGCTGCACCAGTCTGGCGGGCATTACCATTCCGGACACGGTTACCCGCATCGGGGAGAAGGCCTTCCGTGATTGCACCAGCCTGACAAGCATCACGTTCCCTGACAGTGTCACAAGTATCGGGGCGGATGCCTTCATTCGCTGCGAAAATCTGGCAAACGTTACGATTGCTAATGGCCTCGCCAGTATCGGGGCGAATGCCTTCAGTGGAATTGCCGAAGGTGCTGTGATTGCGGACAACGATAGCCTGCCCGACGACTGGGAGATCACGAACTTCGGAGACGTCTTCTTCAGTAACGGCACAGGTGATCCCGATAATGATGGTCTCAACAACATCGCGGAATATAACGCGGGAACCAGCCCCCTGAATCAGGACACCGACAATGATGGGCTCCCTGACGGTGCGGAGGACAGCGCTGGAACCAACCCTCTGAGGGAAGATACGGATGAAGATGGCTCACTGGACGGAGTTGATGCGTTTCCTCGTGATCCTGAGGAAGCCGTCGATTCAGATGCCGATGGAGTCGGTGACAATGCTGATCTTGATGATGATAATGATGGCGTAGGTGACAATGCGGATGCCTTTCCCACTGACAGCAGTGAAACTGTCGATTCGGACTCGGATGGGGTCGGCGACA
>CACIUL010000126.1 GCA_902589825.1 uncultured Verrucomicrobiota bacterium | reverse complement strand
ACCACCGGGCGGATATTTCATAACAACAGTGAGATTTTTGCGGCTGTCTCGGATGGCAGTAGTCGAAGTGTCGAATTGCCGGTTAATCTTTCACAGGGAGATACCCTGGATTTCTATGTTGATGTGGGGCCGGCCGACAGTGATGGCTCTGATGGCACGAATACCGGATTTTTCATCGTGCAGGGAGGAGGCGCGGGTGAAGAGATTCAACTCCCAATCACTGCTGAGGTCAATGCCACTCTCAACCCGGTTGCCTCGGTGGTGTTGAGATATCGCGTCATGTTTGGGGATGAGGTCGAACTGGTCATGGTTGATGATGGCAGTGGTGATGATGAGATGGCAGGGGATGATATTTATACGGCTACGATCACAACCGGTGAACTTGCCGCCGGAGAGATGTTGCGCTGGCGGGTTATTGCCGCCGACACGGCAGGCAATGTGACCACAGATCCACGTTTTCCAGACCCCGTTGACTCGCCTCGTTATTACGGAACGATTGCTTCAGATCTTTCAACTGCCAGTTCCCGATTACCCGTGATGCACTGGTTTGTGGCCAATGCAGGCGCTGCAAATAATCGCAGCGGAACAAGGGGGGCGCTTTATTTTGAAGGTGAGTTTTATGACAATATTCTGACCGATTTACATGGTCAGTCGACTTCAGGATTTCCTAAAAAAAGTTATGACTTTGATTTTAATTCCGGTTCCCGTTTCCGTTGGCAGGAGGGTGAACGAAGGGTCAAGGACATTAACCTGCTGACCAACTGGGCTGATAAGGCAAAGGTGCGCAATGTAATGGGATATGGGCTTGCTGCCATGATGGGAGAGCCTTGTCATTACGCAAAGATGGTAAGGGTTCAGCAGAACGGGACATTTTTTTCCGTTGCTGACATGGTTGGAGATGGTGATGACCGCTTCCTTGAAAGGGTTGGGCTGGATGATCAGGGTGTATTATACAAGATGTACAATCGCCTGGACTCGACCTCCGGAGCGACCAAGAAGACCCGTAAGGATGAGGATAAAAGTGACTTGCAGGAATTAATCAGTGGCCTTGGGCGAAGTGGAGATGCCAAGTTGCGCTACAGTTACGACAATGTCGATATACCCGGGACCATCAATTACCTTGTAAGTATGGTCTTGATCAATAATCGGGATCAGGGTCATAAAAATTACTATCTGTATCGCGATACCGAGGGAACGGGCGAGTGGCGTCCATTAATTTGGGATGTGGATCTAAACCTGGGCCGCAACTGGGTTTCCGGGGCCGGCTACTTTGACGACTCATTTACAGTCAATGGCATTACTGCAGGCCCTAGCAACCGCCTCAAGACATTAATTTATGAGGATCCTCAATTGTGGCAGATGTTTTTGCGCAGGCTTAAGACGGTAGTGGATACCATTATTGAACCGGAAGGTACACCGTCTCCTGTCATCGATGGAATGATCAATGAATTGGTTGCCAGGGTTGACCCCCAGGGTGTTGTTTCAGACGCGGATCTGGATTATAACAGATGGGGGTCATGGGGAAACCGAAATCGAGTGGCACAGGCTGCCAACCGAATCAAAGAGGAATTTCTTCCTGATTTCCGCCGCCATTTTTATGGCGATTTAGCCGGTGTTTTACCCGCTTCCCAACCAGAGGCTGCAGTTGTGGAAATCGAAATGGGGGAATTTAACCCGGTTTCCGGCAATCAGGATGAGGAATTCTTTACCCTGACTAATAATAACGGTTATGCCGTTGATTTGTCGGGATGGAGGATCGACGGGGCGGTAAGGATGATGATTGCTTCTGGAACCGTGATCGCGCCTGGTGGTACTCTGTATGTCGGTCGTGATGCTGTTGCATTTCGCAACAGGGCATTGAGCCCGAAGGGTAATGAAAAAAGATACTTGGTCAGTGGGTATAATGGGCAGCTTTCGGCGCGGGGGGAGACTATTGAATTATATAACAGTTCCAATGAGCTCACTGCCAGTCTGACCTACAATGGGCAACCGACTGCGATGCAGCAGTGGTTGCGTATTACAGAGGTTCATTATCACCCGCTTGGTGCCAGCCCTGCGGAGCAGGCCATTAATGCTGACTGGAAAGCTTCTGACTTCGAGTTTGTGGAGTTAACCAATACAGGGGTAATCGACCTGGATATTTCAGGAGCTCAACTGGTGGAGGGGATCCAGTTTGTGTTTCCTGATGGCAGCTTATTGCAAGCCGGAAGTTCAGTGCTGGTGGTCGCTGACCGGAATGCTTTTGAGGCAAGGTATGGGAATGACCTCGATATTGCCGGCGTATACGAGGGGCAACTTGACAACGGTGGTGAAGAAATCGGATTGCGTGACAATGTGGGTGAGAATGTCCTTGAGTTTGAATATGATGATGAATGGTATCCGCAAACTGATGGCGTGGGGTATTCATTGCAGGTTACCAGTCATGACCTCTTGCCGGGTGAATGGTCTTTTTCCGATTCATGGAAACCATCCGTTCTCTTGGGAGGGATGCCGGGGGTCAACAACGAAGGTAATCTGGTTTCTTTTCGTGATTGGGCATCAGGATTCTACTCAGCAGGTGAGCTTGAGGACGCCGCGGTTAGTGGACCTGAAGCCGACAGTGATGGGGATTTGAAAACCACACTTATGGAATATGCCCTGAATACGAATCCTGTTGTTTCAGACGTTGGCAATACACCCG
>CACIUL010000125.1 GCA_902589825.1 uncultured Verrucomicrobiota bacterium | reverse complement strand
CTTGGTGCTGAAGCGGTATACGCACACGTGCCGATAAGTCTGTCCTGGTTCCAGCAGGCTGGAGGGGTATGAGGGATTATTCGGACTGTCGGGAAATTTCTGTGTTTCCAGGCAGAAGGCATTCCTGTGCTTATACACCTTGTCACCTTTGCCTACATTGGAACCATCAAGAAAGTTCCCAGTGTAAAACTGGATGCCCGGTTGGTCTGTCAATACCTCCATGACGCGCCCGCTTTTTTCCTCTGTAACCCGCGCTGCGAGCTCAAGGCCTTTGCCGGTGGAATTAATTACCCAGTTGTGGTCATAGCCCAAGCCTACCTTGAGCTGTTGGTTTTTATCGGCAATCCGTGCCCCGATCTTGTGGGGAGTGAGGAAATCAAACGGGGTTCCCTTTACCGGGGCAAGCTCACCGAGGGGAATGTTGCCGGCATCAGTGGGGACAAACTTGTCTGCAAAGAGCTCCACTTCATGGTCGAGGATATCGCCACTCCCGGCACCTGCCAGGTTGAAATAGGAATGATGGGTCAGGTTGATATGTGTCGACTTGTCAGTGGTTGCTTCATATTGGATTTCAAGCTCGTTTTGTACCGTCAACCAGTAGGTAACCTTACAGTTAAGGTTGCCGGGGTAACCCTCTTCGCCATCGGGACTGAGGTAGCTGAACTCGATTCCTGCCCGTCCAACACCCTTTACCTGCCGTGCCGTCCAGACCTTCTTGTCCAGCCCTGCCACGCCACCGTGAAGGTGATTGTCTCCATTATTGGTTGCCAGTTTGTATTCGGTGCCATCAATGGTGAAGCGCCCCTTGGCAATGCGGTTTGCATAGCGGCCGGTAATGCAGCCGAAATATGGGCTGGCTTCGATGTAGCTGGACAACTTGTCATAGCCTAAAACCACATCACCCGGGGTGCCGTTGCTGTCAGGGACATGCAGTTCTGTGACAATACCGCCGTAATTGGTGATTTTTGCCTCCATTCCTGCCGGGTTAGAAAGCGTGTAGAGATCGACAGCCTGGCCGTCGCCTGTTTTGCCAAATGGAGCCTTGGTGATTTTCACAGTGCCACAGTTTGACAGCAGGATGACAGAGAGGAAAGCGAAGAAAAGACGAGAAATAGTAGCCATCCCTTTTTTTAGCGGATTTTTCCCAAGACTGCAAGCATATGAAAAAGGGGGCCCTGGGACCGAAGTCCCAAGACCCCCAACCACACAAGGAGACTTTTATCAGTTCTTCAGCGTAAAACTTGGGTCAGAGGTCGGCTGAAGAGTTGATAGTTTCCCCTGTAAAGTTGTTCGCGGGTTTGCTGCATCCTGGAATGCAGGGAATCCAGGGCTTGTTCCTCCTCCTTGAGTTCCGGCGCGGAGGAAGGTTCTTTTTCCCTGTGCCCATTGATCTGGTTCCAGAGCATTTCCGCAGTATTGATCAATTTGTCCAGGTGCTCGCCATGTTCCCTCAAGGCGCGTTTTTCGATAACGATTTGCTCAATGATTGCAAATTCCTGCTGCAACCATTTAATGGCATCACCCACGGCATCCACGCCACCAGCAAGGGAACCATCCGGGCGGACGCGCGGCAGTTCTGCACGGCGCGAATCGCCCCGTAGCGGAATTTCCGAGATGGGAGTTTTGGAGAGCCCTCCGCTCTTGGCATCCAGAATGGTGGGAGTGATAAAGATCAGCATGTTCTTTCGCGTGTGGGTCTTGGTGTCACTTTTGAAACCGTGCTTGAGAATTGGGATTTTACTCAGCAGGGGCAGACCAGCTCCTTCACGCGAGTCGGAAGCTTCATCAAGGCCGCCGATGGCAAGCGTGTAGCCGCTTTCCACTTCCAGTGGAGCTGTAAAAACCCGCGAGCTTGCCACAGGATATGAATTACCTCCGATGATTTCAGAACCAATAATACTGGATACGGTGATCAGCACCTGTAGTGAAATACGTCCGTTCTCAAGGCGCTTTGGAAGGACGTTTATACTTGTGCCTATGGGAAGGTATGTAACCGATGAAGTGGTGGTTCCGCCGACTCCTGGCGTGGTGCTGGATTGAGCCGAGAGAACGGGCTGGTTGACGACGCTCTGGATGGCAACCTCGCGGTTGTTACGGGTGAGGACTCTTGGGTAACTGACCGTGGTGGTCTGGCGGTCCTTGATCAGTGCCATGACCTTTGCCTGCACGTCAGGGGCACTGAGGATAGCCGTCATTGGCAGTTGAGTGTTCTTGATGCGGGAAAGGTCCACGTTGGTGGTCAGGTCTGAAAGGCTCAGCCCGTATCCGCCATCCATGGTTCCAGACCAGTCAACACCCATTTGCTTGCGTGGGTCCTTGGTCGTCTCGAAGAACTTGACCTCAACGGCAATGAGGGGCTGCGGCTGGTCGATGGTCTCAAGATACTTTTCCACCAGCTGGTGCTGTTGGCGGGTTGCCACGACAAACAGGGAATTGGTGTCCGAGTTCCACAAGACCTGCCCACTGTCGGTTGAAGCGGATGCATTGGCCGTGATGACCTGTGCTGCGGATGAGGCATTACTGCCTGTTCCTGTCTGCAGTGGACCGAAATTACCCACTGCATTCACCCCGGGGGCAATGAAAGCATTCATCCCGGAGGTGCGTATGCCGACTATGCCCTTGATGGCCTCCACCAGCTTGTCCGCACTTGTCGAGAAGACTCCTGCGCTTCCGCTCAGTCCCAGAC
>CACIUL010000124.1 GCA_902589825.1 uncultured Verrucomicrobiota bacterium | reverse complement strand
CAACAGAACCCAGGCTCACCCTGGCAAGTGAAACGGTCAGGCTCTCCTCACCCTCAACCTTGCCGTCCTCAAGGAGGTCAATGGTGATGGTAGTGGTGGTCGAGCCGGCGGGGATCGTGCCCGAGTCGATGGCAATGAAGTCGCCGTCGGGATCGGCCTCACCGCTGTAGCCCAGGTTATAATCGGTATCGGCGGCTGCCGCAACGCTGGCGGTCACCGTGTAGGTCGCCGAGCCGCCCTCCTTGATGCGCTCGCTGTCTGCCGCGATGCTGTAGGTCGGCACGCTGTCGCCGTCCTCAATATTGACCGTGGCCCGGCTTTCTTGGCCGATGACCGCGTTGCCCACCACGCCACGGATGCGCACGTTCAGGGTCTCAACAACCCCCTCGTAGAGGCTATCGGCGATGGTCGCCACGTCAAGGTCGGCGGAGGTGGCACCATCTGGGATGGCGACCGAGAGCACGCCGGTAAAGTCAGAGCCGTCCGTGGCCGTGCCGGCGTAGGCAAAGCCAACCCTCACTTCCCCGTCCACCGGGGCACTGGCGTTGATGGTGAACCCGGCAGGGGTCCCTTCGGTCACGCTGTCCTGGTCGGCAGCAATGGTAATCTGGGAATCGGTATTGGTGCCGTTGACCGTCACATACACCGTCGCGGTGTTGTTGACGTTGCCATCAAGGCTGTAGGTGAAGCTGTCGGTGGCAGTCAGGCCAACTCCCAGGGAGTCAAAGGCACCATTGGCATCATAGGTAAGCGTGCCATCAAGCTCAACGGTGACCGTTGCGCCGGAAGGCAGGTCGATCACGTCACCCGCTGCCGGGCTGGCTGTGCCGGCAATGGAGGTGTAGTTTGCCGGGGCAGGATCGACGGCCGCGCCAAAGATCGCTGCAAAGTTGGCAGCGCGCTCATCGGCTCCAAGCACGCTTGCGTAGGTGCGCACAATGGCAATGTCCCCCTCGAAGCGGTCATTGGCCTCGTTGAAATCCGGAATGTCGATGGTGCCGTAAACACCAAGGCCCGGGGCGGTTCCCGTGTCACCACCGGTGGTGCCCTGCGAGCGGGCAATTCCCTCATCGTCCGTGCCGGCCCAGTCAATCAGGTCGCCGGTGCCGCCGTTGGTGATGTTGACCACCTTGGCACTGTCAGACAGGGCGTTGTTGATGTAGAGGGAGACCGTGTCATTGGCGAGATCAATGGTGCCGAGCACATGCACGAATGCTCCGCCGGCAGTCGCGTCTGCCGGCAGCGGGGCGACTGCCTGTGCCACGAAGGCATTCTGGCAGACGGTGAACACCACCTGGTTGTCCATGAGGATAATCGAGGCGCCAATACCGTTGCCGCCACTGCCCCACAGCGGCTCGTTGTCCTGCTGCTCAGCGGGACGGAACACCAGCTCAATGCTGGCATCGCCGCGGGTGATGTCCGACGGGCCGTAAATGCCCGGTGTCTGGGCATCAGTGATGATGGCACCACCGCTGCCGTCAAAGGAGTAGACCGCGCTGACTCCCGGGGGAGCCCCCTCGGGGGCAAGGTTGAGTATTGAGCCTGTGCCCGCCGCGTCCATGGTCAGGGAACCGCCGTGGGCGGCCGCGTTGTTCCAGGTCTCGTTGGAGTTGCCTTCGGTTGCCGCATTGAGATTCAAGCCGGCACCTTCGGTCGCAATACCGAGCTCGCCGCTGTAATTGGTATCGTTATCCAGGGCCCCGATGACCACAGTGCTGTTGGCATCAAGGGCGGCCACGTCGTAGCTTGCGCCGGGAGCACCGACAACGCTCACGGTCACCGTGCCGTCGACTTCCTCATCGCCGTCGCTGACCTGGTAGGTGAAGCTCTCCGAGGCACTTTCCCCGTCGGCAAGCCCGCTGAGGGCAACCGAAGTGGAGGCATCATAGCTGAAGCGGCCATCCGCGGCAACGCTCACCGTCGCCCCGCTCGGGCTGGTGAAGGTGTGGCTGTTCTGGACCTGAAGGTGGCCGCCTATATCCGTGTTGATGCCGGAGACGACCAATACGTCACCCGCATCGACATCACTGTCGTTGTCCAGGAGGTTCAGGGAAATGGTGCCGCCCTCGTTGCCGGAGGCACTCTCGCCGGCAACCACCGGGGCGTCGTTGACACCGCTGACCTTGATGATCACGCTGGAAGTGGTGTTCACATTGGCAAAGTCATTGATGGTGACCTGGAAGCGGTCATCCCGGCTCTCGCCGTCATCAAGGGCCTGCAGGGCAGCTGACCCGGTCGGGTCGTAAACCGCGTTGCCCTCGGCATCCACGCTCACCTTGGCACCGAGGCCGCTCTGCGGCTCGTGCCTGACAACCCTGAGGTTGGTCCCGGTGTCGTTGGCCAGCACGTTGAGGCCGCTTAATACCGTGTCCTCGTCGGTTTCACCACGGTCATCGGCAAGGTCGGTCGCCGCGCCGATATTGACAACATAGCTGCCGGAGGCCTCAACCCCGCTGCCGCTGTCATCAGTGACCTCAAAATCAAAGCCGTAAGTGCCGGCCTCACTGCCCGCGGTATAGGAGATTGCGCCGTCGTCGATGTCGGCCTGGGTGAAGGTGCCGCCCAGCTCAAGGACCGTGTCAGCGTTTGCCAGCTTGCCGCCGGTGACCGGGCCGGTCACCGTGTAGGTGATTGCCCCGGCATCATCATCAGCATCGGCACTGGAAAGGTAGTCCCCGGTAATCACGCCG
>CACIUL010000123.1 GCA_902589825.1 uncultured Verrucomicrobiota bacterium | reverse complement strand
GGTCGGCCGGAAACCACTAGTCAGGGATGGATCTACCTGCTGTTTGAGGGAGGCAAAAAACACAGGCACGAAGGAGCTTATCTGGCCCGGTTCAACCTCAGTTGGATACTCGCTGGCGAAAAGACCGGCGACGGCGTTCTTCCGGATTGGCTCTAGAAATGAAGCAAGCCGGACAGTTCCGGCCCAAAACAGCCAAGGGTCTTGATTCCACTTGACCGAAAGGTGCAGGCATCACCAAAATCAAGCCACAACCACATGAAAATAATTGCCCCGCTAACACCAGCACTCGCCTTCCTCCTTCTCTGCCTGCCGGCAACCGGTCATGCCCAGGTCTCTACCAAGGGCCCCGGATACAATCCCCCTGGCGGCAGTGAATTCGTTGCCGACCACGCCAATGACTTTCGCGACCTCCTCCCCCTTTACCCGAAGGACCTGCGGACAATCGAAAGCAACTTCCCTTCCAAAATTGAGCACAGGCGCATAGAACGGATAGAGAAGTTCTACATGGACTGGAGGAAGCTCCTGCAATCCATGGACTTTGACGCCATGAACCGGTCCGGGAAAGTGGATTACATACTGTTTAGGCATCGGCTTGAAAAAGATCACGGAAATTTCCGTGATCAATCCGCCATCCTTCGTGAGGCGGCAGCCATGATCCCGTTTGCAGAAGAAGTCATCGCCCTCGAATACAATCGCCGGGCCCTTAAGGAATATAACATCCATAAACTGGCCCCCAAGCTCGAACTCCTTGCTCAAAAAATTGACAAGACCCGCAAAAAAAACGCGGAATCCGTCAACAAGTCACGTCAGGCCAAGGGAACTGATCCACGGGTAAAAGAGGAGGTTTACAAGGTTGCCGAAGATGCTTCACGGGAACTGCAGAAGCTGGTGCAGCGGTGGTTTGACTTTTATCGCGGCTATGACCCGCTGTTCACATGGTGGCTGGCAGCACCAAGCAAGAAGCTCACTGAGTCACTTCAGGCCTATGCAGAGGTGTTCAAGAAACCGGAAACCCCAAAGCAGGACAACGAGAATAAAAATGTAAAGCAACCTGCAGAGGAGGGATTCAATGGAGAAAATCACGTGGCTCCGGTTGGCGCCAAACGACTGGCAGAACTCCTCGCGGAGGAAATGATTCCCTACACGGCTGCAGAACTTGTAGCCATCGGCAAGAAGGAACTCCAGTGGTGTATAGAGCAGCAGCAGCAAGTAGCCCGTGAACTCAACTTCGGTAATGATACCCGCAAGGCCCTCGACCACGTGAAGTCCCTTCATGTACCGGTCGGAAAGCAACCTGCAGCCATCCGCAAACTTGCCCTTGAAAGCATTGAATACCTTGAAAAAAACAAGCTGCTCACCGTTCCGCAACTGGCCAAGGACAGTTGGCGCATCGGCATGATGTCACCCGGCCGGCAACGCTACAACCCCTTCTTTACAGGAGGTTCCACCATCAGTGTCTCCTACCCACACAGTGAAATGTCGCACGCCGACAAGCTGATGAGCATGCGAGGCAACAATCCCCACTTCTCTGCGGCTACTGTTCATCACGAACTCATTCCCGGTCATCACCTGCAGGACTTCATGACCTCGCGCTACAACACGCACCGTTCAGCATACAACACCGTGTTCTGGACAGAAGGCTGGGCCCTTTACTGGGAAATGCTGCTTTGGGACATGGGCTTTGCCAAGACGCCGGAAGACAGGATGGGATTTCTTTTCTGGCGTATGCATCGCTGTGCAAGAATCATCTTTTCCCTCGGCTATCACCTCGGCGAGATGTCACCCCAGGATTGCGTGGACATGCTGGTTGACGTCGTTGGTCACGAACCCACCCATGCCGAGGGGGAGATCCGCCGTTCATTGTCCCCGCACACCCCGACACTTTACCAGTGTGCGTATATGCTCGGAGGCATCCAGTTTTATGTCCTTCGAAGGGAAATGGTGACTTCCGGCAAGATGGGCGACCGTGAATTTCATGACCGGATACTGAAAGGCAACCGCATACCAGTGGAAATGGTGCGGGCGGAAATTTCGGACATACCTCTCACCCGTGACTACAAGACCAACTGGCGCTTTGCAGATGATTTCAGGACCAGGTAAAGCGCACCTCAGCACCGGGAAATCCCCTGTCAGGAAAATTCCGCAATCGCCGCCTTCAGCGAATCAGCATCACTGATAGTGATCACCCTTGTTCCGCGACGGATTCGGTTCATCAAACCGGCCAATACCGGCTTGGGACCAAACTCAATGAATGTTTCATGACCGGCCTCAAGGAGCAGTTCCATCGACTCTGACCAGCGGACTGAACCGGTTACCTGGCGTTTAAGGGTTGCGCGGATATCCGCTGCCCCGTCCACCTTGCGTGCCTCGACATTGGCAATGACCGGGAAAGTGGGTTGAGCGAAATCAATCTCCTCGAGTACTTTTGCAAGCTTATCCTGCGCACCCCGCATCAGGCGGGAGTGATAGGCTCCGGCAACATCAAGCTCCTTACCCATCCGCAACCCCGCATCTTTCGCACCGGCAACAGCAGCAGCAATTCCTTCCTTTGAACCGGAGAGAACAATCTGGCCGGGCGCATTCAGGTTTGCCACATCAACATCAACCTGCTCAGCAAGCACCCTCACCGCATTCTCATCACCACCGATCATCGCCGCCATTGATCCGTTCGTCTCTGAACAGGCCTCATCCATGAACCTTCCCCTCTGTGCAACCAGTGAGAGGCCGGTGGAAAAATCAAATGTCCCGGCCGC
>CACIUL010000122.1 GCA_902589825.1 uncultured Verrucomicrobiota bacterium | reverse complement strand
TAATTTCATGCCCCAATACTAGCACCACAACCCGACAACCCTCAAGTGCATCCCGTAACCCGCACATGGGAAGGAAAATGAGATTGGCATGTCAGGCAAACAAGCAAAACAAGACCTCGCCGGCGAAGTGACCATCAGGGACCAAGATCAAGGTCATCGAGTGAGATCCCCTGCTCGGCGGCCTTGCGGAACCATTTAGCGGCCTGGTCATAATCACGGGTAACACCCGCGCCCTCAAGATAGGCTAAGCCCAGGTGGTATTGCCCACCGACATCTCCCTGCTCGGCGGCCTTGCGAAACCACTTTACCGCCTGCTCATCATCCTCGGCAATCCCCCGTCCATAGGCATACATGTATCCCAGTGCCAATTGCGCCTGGGCATATCCCTGCTCGGCAGACTTGCGAAACCACTCGGCAGCCCCGGTATGATTCCCGGCAGAATCCTCATCCTTCATGTGAATGCTGCCCAAAACGTATTGCGCGGTTGCATTGCCCTGCCCGGCAGACTTGCGAAACCATTCCAGTGCCCTGGCCTCATCCCTTGGCACACCCGTGCCCTTAAAATACATATGCCCCAGGGAATATTGCGCCTCATCAGACCCCTGTTCAGCGGCTCTTCGAAACCACTTCAGTGCCTCAGCACTATCCTCAACAGCACCCCGCCCTGTGCCATACATGGCGCCCAGTGAGTATTGGGCGTTGACCTCACTCTGCCCGGCAGCCTTAAGCAACCATTCCCGTGCCTTTGCATCATCCCGAGCAACACCCTCTCCCAGGGCATACATGCGACCCACTGCGTATTGTGCCCGGGCAAATCCCTGCCCGGCAGACTTGAGATACCATTGGAAGGCCTGTGCGTCATCCTCGGCAACCCCGAGTCCCGTGCTATACATCAATCCCAGGTTGTGTTGCGCCCGCGCATACCCCTGGTCTGCCGCCCTGCAAAACCATTTAAACGCCTCGGCATGATTCCTGGCAACACCATGCCCATGGGAATACATCAATCCCAGGTTGTGTTGCGCAAGGACCTCCCCCCTCTCGGCAGACCTGCGCGTCAAGTCCAGCTCACTGCGCCCGCCGCAACCAGAGAGCACTGCCGCAGCAAGGGACAAAGACAACAAGCACTTCATTCCATCAACCCTAGCACCTCCACCCTGAAGCACACAAGGATGAGTGGCCCAGAGGTTGGGAGCCTGGGTTGGTCATTTACTGGCTAGGGTAACCCTTCAGACCAGATACCAATCGTTTTAGACGCCATTCTAATCTCCCCCTCAATCAACAACTCTGAACTTGACTCTACCCTCTTATCGGTTTTATACAGCACTTTTGAACTCATTTTGTCTCCTTTTTTTAATGGAGAGACCACTGTCTTCCATTCAATAGACTGAGCGCCTGTCAATTGACCGGATGACTCTTGGGTGTAATCACCTTTAGGCGTTTCTGAATAATCCCAGTAGTGATATTTTCCTTTTTTAACATCATAGGTTACCACGCCGTAAGTAACGGAATCTTCGCGAATTGTTTTAGAAACGCGATATCTTCGATCCACATATTTTTCGATCGATTTTTCGTCGATCGAGTCAACCATTTCATTTTTATTTGGACCAACCACGCCTGAATAAGTCCAAATTCCCGACTTCCCCATAAGCGTAATTTCCTCCATGAGGTCGGCTTCATCGTTAGGCTGAGCCCATAGGCCTAAAACGAATTCCTTCGTGTCCTTATTCATGGCAAAAGGCATTTGCCGATAAAGTGTGACTGCAAGCCCGTCATCATTCCAAAGATTGAGGGCAGAATCCAGTGACCAGTTTGACTCCCCGATCGTTACCTTCTCGCCATTGAGCTTCCATTTTTCCGTGATTATTTCTCCGGATTGCTTGTTCACAATCGTTGCCGTCCTGTCTTCATTCAGCGTGATCTCAGCGGGACCGAAAAAGAAAAAACTTCCGGCATACTTGCCAACGACTTTCTTCTCAGCATCGCTTAGTGGAGCATTGCCACACCCCCCCAGGAGCAGCAAGAAAGGGAGTAAAATCAGTATCCTCATGCAAATGACCTTACCACTCACTCACCACGCACTACCATTACAAAATCACAGTCAATTTACACCGCCCCGCAGCGCACAAGGGCATCCAATACCTTATTGATCGATTACAATCCTGAACGGTTTTTGTAATCGACCATGTTTGCCCTGAACTGTTATCTTCCCTGCTGATGGCAGAAAACGATACCCGAATTGTCCTTGAAAGAAGACTCGGTCGTCAGGTGAAGGGGTGTTTGGCTATTGCCATAATTGTCGGATATTTGTTTTGCATTGTAATCGATCCAGATTCGGCCATGGGGGGACTCGTTTTTTTCGGGATTATGTTGGCCGGGGTGCTATTCTCCAAGCGCCATGATCATTCAGAAAAACGCAACATCATCCTAACCGCACAAGATATCCAGTTCAGTGAAGGAGGCGATTTTGAAAGTATCGTAGACATCTTAGGAAGTGAAAAGCATTACAACCCGGTAAGCATCCCATGGAACGAACTCGGTGAAGTCAAGCACCTGAAAAAAGTCTCCAGAAACCGGGCCGATCACGGCACCATCGAAAGTGTATACAACATCCTCGAGTTGAAGAAACAGGCCGACCTTTCTCACCAATCCCTCCACCATCTACTATTGCGATGACTTAGGAAGACAGGTGCTCAATTCCCAAACCAGCTTCACCGCTGAGCGTGCCGTTGCGTTGATTGAAAAACTGCGCGACGCAGGTTCCGGGGAGGAACG
>CACIUL010000121.1 GCA_902589825.1 uncultured Verrucomicrobiota bacterium | reverse complement strand
TATCAGGAATACCAACAAGCTTCTCGGGCAGGATGGTATCGACGGCTTGAAGACCGGATTGACGAGAAGAGCCGGGCCCTGTCTTGCTATCAGTGCGGACAGGACGCCGATCGTTGAGGAATTGCCTGATGGCAGGTCAAGGGTTACGCCCCGGCGTTTGGTTGTGATTGTTCTTGGGGCATCGGATCGTTTTTCTGCTGCCAGCTCCCTGCTGGCCGGCGGATGGGAGAGATTTGACGCATGGAATGCCGGTGGACGTCAGGTCTTCAATCCGCAGGAATTCCTCTCCGGGCCAAAAGATTAGCGTGCAGGAGTGCGTATCATCTGCTCCATTGGGCCTTATAAACCTTAAATTAGCCTGAGCAGATTCCATGGATTCGCTGATAGAACTTTTACAGAAGAACGCCCGCTGCGGGGATAAAGAACTTGCTGAGCTCCTGGGTACTAGTGTGGAGGATATTCAGTCGCGTGTCGGCGAACTTGAAAATAATGGCGTAATTCTCGGCTATACGGCAGTAGTTGACCCGGAACACGTTGAGGGCGGCAAGCGTGTTTCTGCTGTGATCGAAGTGAAGATCACCCCTGAGAGAGGCGGTGGATTTGATGTCCTTGCTGCCCGGATAGCGAAATTCGATCAGGTGGAAAGTTGTGTCCTTATGAGCGGAGGGTATGACCTCTCTGTCGTGGTCAGTGGTGACTCCCTGCATGATGTTGCCCGGTTTGTAGCCGAAAAGCTGAGTACACTGCAGGGTGTGATATCAACGGCGACGCATTTTCACCTGAAGACCTACAAGCGTGACGGGTTTTTGGCCAAGGCGGATGGCGGCGGGGAACGCCTGGCCGTGGCACCTTGATGCGGGCGCTCGGGAATTGTCAAACTTCTTGCAATGGCATGTCTTTAGAGGACAAAATATCAAAGCAGGTACGAAGTATTCCAAGGTCAGGAATCAGGGATTTCTTTGAACTTGTGCTTGGGCGTAATGATGTCATTTCGCTGGGTGTGGGGGAACCGGATTACAGTACCCCGTGGCATATCCGTGAAGCGGCTATTTATTCCCTTGAACGTGGCGAGACAAGTTATACTTCCAACCTTGGCCTTGAGAAGTTGCGCAGGTCGATTGCAGCTTACGTGAAGGGGCACTTTGAGGTCGATTATGACCCAGCCCGGGAAATCCTTGTCACGGTGGGCGTATCAGAGGCCCTGGATCTTGCTTGTCGTGCATTACTCAACCCCGGGGATGAATTGATTTATCATGAACCCTGCTATGTCTCCTATGATCCAAGCGTTACCCTTGCCTATGGCGTTCCGGTGCCGGTCGCTTCAAGCGCGGAGGAAGGATTCGTGGTCAAGGCGAAGGAGATTGAGAGGAAGATTACTCCGAGGACACGGGTGTTGATGTTGAACTTTCCAACCAATCCAACCGGCAGCGTGATGGAGCGTTCTGAACTGGAGAATATTGCCCAGCTATGTATTGAAAACGATCTGATCGTTATTACCGATGAGATATACAGTGAATTGATCTATGAGGAGAATTATCGGCATGTCAGCATCGCCTCTTTACCGGGGATGCGCGACCGCACGATACTTCTGCATGGTTTCTCGAAAGCATTTGCGATGACAGGATTCAGGCTTGGCTACTCCTGCGCTCCTGCGGAGATTACCGAGGCGATGATGAAAATTCATCAATACTCGATGCTTTGCGCTCCTATAACCAGCCAGGTGGCCGCCATGGAGGCACTGGAGAACGGGGCCGCGGCGGTGGCCTCAATGCGAAGGGATTACAAGAGGCGCAGGGATTATATTGTCAGGGAATTTAATGACATGGGGCTGCCCTGTCACATGCCCGGTGGTGCATTCTATGTTTTTCCGGATATCCGGTCTACCGGTCTCTCCAGCAGGGATTTTGCCTCGGGCTTGCTGGAGAGCGAGAATGTTGCTGCCGTTCCAGGGGATGCATTTGGTGCAAGTGGTGAGGGGTTTTTACGGTGTTGCTACGCAACGGACCTTGAGCTCATCAAGCGTGCCCTTGAGGGGTTTCGCCAGTTTCTTGCATCCTTGAAGGGATGAGTGAACTGGGGAAGGAGAGCTTGAGCGAAAGGCAGGCTGCTGCAAAGACACTGGCCCATGTACTTCCCCTTTTTGTTTTCCTCGGTGTTCTTCTCCTGCTTCCCGTGCTTGAGGCGACAGGGTTTTATGTCGACAATGAGGACTTATATCCCTGGTACCGCCATGCCCCAGAACAATGGCTTTACCCGTTGCAGACAATCATTGGCCTGATCCTGTTGTTTTGCTACCGGCAACATTATGACTTCCGTCCTGTCCGCGGGATTGGGCTCGCGCTGGTCTTTGCAATGATGGGCATCACTATCTGGATCTTGCCAGGGCATATTTTCCACGTGACAGGAATGGAGGAAGGATGGTGGAGGATGCTCGGTTTTACTTCAAGGAGCGAAGGATTTGACCCGGCAGATGCAGGTGCCAGGGATTCCGTTTATTATTGGTTGTCGGCGGGGATGCGGTTTATACGCATGGTTGTCGTCGTTGCCCTGGTTGAGGAGATTTTCTGGCGGGGATTCCTGATGCGTTACCTGCTTGACAAGGATGGTGACTATTGGGAGCAGCCCTTCGGAAAATTTTCATGGCTGAGTTACCTCGTGGTGACCCTTTTATTCATGTTTGCACATGCGCCATCTGATTACCTTGGTGCCCTTGTTTACGGGACGCTGACCTACGCCCTTGCTGTTATCACCAAAAGCCTGGCAGCATGTATTTTAATGCACGCAGTTGCCAATCTTGTGCTGGGGA
>CACIUL010000120.1 GCA_902589825.1 uncultured Verrucomicrobiota bacterium | reverse complement strand
CCCACAAGCTGGCCGAGGCACGCGAGCTGGCAACATTTGCCGCAGAAAAAAACCTCACCACCCAGATGGGCATCCAAAACCAGTCGCGTGCGCCCTACCGGTTTACCCGCCACCACATCAAGGAGGGTATCATCGGCAAGATAAAGAGGCTCTACGTCTGGTCCTTCAAGAACTGGGGATATGACGGCAAGCCTTACAGCGAAAAATCACCGATCCCAAAATCGCTGGACTGGAACCTCTGGCTCGGCACTGCACCCGTGAGGCCGTTTGTCGACAAGGTCTATCACCCCGGCCAATGGCGCAAGATCCTAGACTTTGGCTGCGGCACGATCGGCGACATGGGTATCCATATCTTTGATACACCCTTCAAGTCTCTGGATCTTTCCGATCCACTGTGGGTGGAGGCCGAATGCCGGGCACCCAATGCATTTGGCCATGCCGAGAAAAACAGGGTGCGTTATGGTTTTGCACCCACCAAATATACCACTAACGACTTCACTTTTATCTGGTGGGACGGCACAGGTGCCCCGCGGCACGACGGCAATCCTGACCTGCAGCTGCCCAATGGCGATCAACTTCCATCACAGGGAGCCCTGTATGTCGGCGAGGCCGGCCGCATGGTGCTGCCCCATTGCAAAATGCCGACTTTCTATCCCCAGTCCGTCCTGGAAGGCATTAACAAAAATGCCTTCAAAAGCGTCAACCACTACACGCAGTTCCTCGACGCCATCGAGGGCAAGGACAAGACTCTGGCCGGGTTTGAATACGCCGGCCCGCTGGCAGAGTCCCTGTGCCTTGGTGTGGTTGCCTGTCAATTTCCCGGCCAACGCCTGAACTGGGATGCCAAGAAAATGCGCGTCACCAACTTTGACAGGGCCAATCCACTGCTCGAAGGAAAATACAGGAAATTTTAGGCAGTTTCCTGTATAGCCGGCGCATAGAATTGGCTCGCGTCGGGCACCGATTTAGTTGATGCTAATAGCGGTTTATGAAACCTGTGACTCTCATCCTGATTACGCTCATTTTGGCCGGATTCCTGCCAGCCGCGGCAAAGGGTAATGATGAGGCAGCCCTGCGGGCTGATGCGCAAAAGGTCTTTAAGGAAAAAGTCGGGCCCTTCGTGAACAATTACTGTACGCGCTGCCATGGCAGTGTTGGAAAGGCGGGAATCAACTTTAAATCCGCGCTCAAGGATCCCGGTGGCGAGTCGGCAGCATCACATTGGAAAAAGGCGGTGGCAAACGTCACGGTCCACGATATGCCGCCGGAGGATGCACCCAAGAAACCCTCCGATGAAGAACGCCGACAGTTCGCCGAATGGGTTAGTAAGGTTAAATATCTGGCGCCTCGTGATCCGGGCCCTTTTGTCATCCGCCGACTCACCAAAACCGAATACGCCAATACCCTGCGCGACCTCTACGGTGTGGACACGGCAATCGCAGACAGTCTCCCTGAGGATGTAGTCGGCGAAGGTTTTCTCAACTCGATTTCTCCGTTGCAATCAGAACTATTCCTCGGCATCGCCAACAAAGTCGTGGAACAGGTCATGGCACCGGAGGGCAAGGCACCGACCACCATTCAGAAACGGCTCTTCGGGGAAACTCGCGAAGGCACTGATCTTCGCAAGGCCGCCCGCGAGGTCGCACATTCGCTGGCCAGGGATGCTTATCGGCGGCCGGCGGCCACAGCAGAGCTGGATGTCCTCGTCGATATCTACGATCTCGCCCGAAAGAGTGACCTTAAACACACCGCAGCCCTTGGCTTGATGCTCAAGGCTGTGCTCGTTTCACCGCAGTTCCTTTTCATCACTCCTGCCGGTAATCCAAAATCCGCCAAGGAGCCCATCGTCCTGCTGGACGACTACCAATTGGCCTCGCGCCTGTCGTACCTGCTGTGGTCCTCCCCACCCGATGCTGATCTGTCGGCCTTGGCAGACAAGGGCGAACTGCACAGGCCTGAAATACTGCGATCACAAGTGGAACGACTTTTGAAGGACCCGAAATCGCGCGCATTATTCGATGGTTTTGGTGCGCAATGGTTGCGGGTAAACGAGCTGGACAGTCAGGTATTTGACCCAAAAACCTTTCCTCAAATGACACCGGCCCTGCGCAATTCCATGATGGAAGAAGCCCGCCTGTTTTTTGGAAGCATCATCAGCGAGAACCAGAGCGTAGTTCGGTTCGTGAACAGCGATTACACGTTTTTGAACGAGACTCTAGCAAAGGTATACGGGCTTGAGCAACCCGTTCGGGGACCGAAGATGCGCCGGGTCAAGCTGACAAACCCCAACCGCGGCGGCATCCTGGGCATGCCTGCCACTCTGGCAACCACCTCGTTTCCCAACCGCACCAGTCCCGTCATCCGGGGAGTGTGGGTATTAGAGCGGATCTTGGGACAACGCGTCCCGCCGCCGCCGCCCGACATCCCTGAACTCGAGGAGCAGGACCACCAGAAGGTGGAGGGACTGACGCTGCGCCAGCGAACCGAACTGCATCAATCGGAAGCCACCTGCCGCAATTGCCACAAGATCCTCGACCCGATTGGGTTCGGGTTGGAGAATTTTGATGCCATCGGTCGTTGGCGTGACAAGAACGGTGAGGGCATTGTAATCAACTCGGCAGGCAAGCTGCCCGATGGAAAGGAGTTTGCCACCCCGGCGGAATTGAAGCGCCTCTTGGCAAAGCGGGAAGCGGACCTGGCACGCAACCTTACCGAACGGCTCATGGCCTATGCGCTGGGCCGGCAGCTTGAGGGCTACGATGATGTTGTCATCGACCAATTGATGGTTAAAATTACCAAGGATAATTATCGCATGCGTACTATCATCACCGAGGTCATCAC
>CACIUL010000119.1 GCA_902589825.1 uncultured Verrucomicrobiota bacterium | reverse complement strand
CATAATCGGCCAGGGTGTCTTCGCCATTCACCTTGGTCATCACCTTGACCTGAGCGGTCACGGCAAAGGGTGCAATACGTTCAAGTTGAGCGTAGGGATCGGGAGTCGGACTGAGATTCGCTGAATCCCAGATCACGCCGAGCCACTTCGAATCGATTGCCTCCAGGATCCGTAGCAGGTAATCGATGTTCTTGACGAAATCGTGATTCTCCAATCCCAGCATCACACCCCGTTTTTCGGCGTAAGCCAGGGCCTCGTTCAGGTTGGCGATCACGTTTTCAATAATCTTCTCGTCGCTCACGCCTTTCGGCAGCCCTCTCGCGGCAAACACACGCACGACCGGGGCTCCAAGCTCCGCGAAGTGGTCGATCCAGGTGCGGAAGTATTTCATGTGGCCCAGGTTTTCATCGGAACCTGGCGGAAAGGCGAAGTTGTTGCCCATCGCTGCTCCGGTGATGTCGAGACCGAGAATCTGTGCCCGGCGTTTCAAAACGTGAATTTCCTTTTTCTCGAGTGGATCGGGAAAAAAGTAGCTGGTGATTTCCGCGCCTTCGAGACCGAGCCCGGCGCAGTAATCTAGAAAATCGACCATCCCCAGCTTACCGTTTTCGGTCTGCTTGCCCCACCACCATTTCATGTGACGTTTCAGAGAGTAAGTGGTCAACCCAAGGCCGGAGAATTTTGCAGCATCACGGGAAAAAGGTTCAATCGCGTGAGCCGTTGATGCCAGGGCTGCGGTGCTGAGGAAGGTTCTTCGTTTCATATTCATTCGTTCTTGTGAGGTCAAATCCGCATCAACCCATCCAACTCGCCGTTGCTAGTAGGCGAGGAGAGGGAGGCCCGGCAGGGTGAAATACAGTATGGTTAGTGCCGTGTATGCAACCCAGAGTGTCGTTTTAATCATATCATATTTCACTCCATTTTCCTTATTGCGCCGTCATGTCATAACAACGGATGTGTCCATCCGTGCAGCGCAGATAAAGGCGGCCGTCGATAATCGGCTGATTGATGACCGTGCCGCCGTAGCCGCCTGCCGTCATGAATGGGGCGTTATATTGTGCGAGCACTTTGTCGGTCTTCAGGTCGATGATCGTCCGGGTCGTGTTGAATTGATGATGCGAGTCGTTTTCGACGTAGAGCAGATCGCCGACAAGCGTCGCCATGGAATCTGGCGCAAGACTCGTGTCCTCCACGCCTGGCAACAGGCGCAGCGGCTCATCGACTTTCCCTGTCTTCGCGTCGAAGAATCGCAAGGCGGCGCGCCCCTGTTTCTTTCCGTCCTTATGCGACAAGGGGCCGGCCCAGCTGCCAATGATAAACCGGTCTGAATGGAAAAGGCGTACACTCGCATTGGCATGGGTGAGTTGCTGCTCCTCCTTGTTCACCCACAGTTGCTCCGCACCCGCGTCGCTCATGCGGTAACAGCCGAGCTTCGCGACGGGCTGGCCCTTGGCCGTGTTCGTTTCATTGATCAACAGGAGATCACCTGCGACGGCGGGATGATACGTCTCGCCTTTTCCGGTTAACGCCCAGAGCTTCTTCCCGCTGCGAGCCTCGAAGCAGGAGACCGTGCCCTCCTTGCTGCCGGCGACAAAGCAAGTGCTTTTGTCTTTGCCACGGCGCCAGATGGCAACCGCCGCACGCGACGTAATGCTTTTCTTGGCCTGCCACAATTCCTTACCCGTTTCGCCATCGACAGCAATGAGCGTGCTGGAGTTGAGTGAATAGAGCACGACACCATCGGCGTAGCGCACTGGCGGGGCAAATAAGGCCGTGGCACTTGTCTTCGTTGTGGGTTGACCTTTGCTATTGAGCGTCCTGATACCGATGGCCCCTGACTTGAGCATGATCTGCAAGTTCTTGGCATAGCCTTCGGGCTGTTTCGTCTGCCACAGCATCTTGCCGGTCTTTGCATCATGGGCCCGAAGGACGAAGTCGTAGCCGAGTACGAACACCTTGCCGTCGCCCGCAGCGGGTGAATTGTTGGACCCCCGAGGCTTGGCGTAATCGCCTGATGATTGTACACCGCGAATGGCTTGTGTCCAAACCGTCTTTCCGGTCTTCTGGTCGATAGCCACCACGACAGTCTCTGCCTCGATCGAAAAATTGCGTCGCAGGTGCTCGATCGAGAAGCCTTCTCGCTCGCTGTGTCTCTTGTCATTGGCAATCTTGTCAACGACGGCTTTGTTGTAGACGTCGCCCACCGGACGTAAGTAGACCTGATAGAGCGTGCCGTCGGCAATAATGGGGCTCGCGGCACCGCCCCAATGGTTGATGCCTTTGGGATCGGCATTGCGAAACCCGTAGCGCGGCGCCTGCCCGCGACCCGGGCCGATCTCATTCGTCTCGCTTTTCCAGAGCAGGCGTGCTTTTGACCAGTCTTTCAAATATTGGCGATCCCCGGCATTCGCGACCCAGCGACCATCGGGCCCACCGTATTGCGGCCAGTCAGTCGCGGCCGTCACCGTCAGCGAGAAGACGCTGAAGATGAGAAATATGATGGCAGATTTGGTAGTTATCATTGGCATTAGATCGCCTTGTCAAAAAGAAGTGTCTCCAGCCCTTTTCGGAAGACCTCTGGTGAAAGCGATGATCGTTTTGCCACGGGCAGGATGCACTGCGACAGTCCTGCCCACCACGAGTGCATGCTTAACCGAAGCCTGTAGGCCATCCACCATCACAGCTGCATCGTCAGCCACACGAATGGTTTTGCTGAACGACTTTCCTTGATAGTCTTTGCCTTCGACGACGATCGAAGTGCCGTCAAACGACTTAATCACGCCGCGGACCGCATCTTCGAACGATGATACAAACATGCGGTGAGGTTGTGGCGAATTCCGATAGGCTCCCA
>CACIUL010000118.1 GCA_902589825.1 uncultured Verrucomicrobiota bacterium | reverse complement strand
TAAGGGCTGCTAGCAGGGTGTTGGCTTTGCGCATGATTTTTGAATGGTAAGGGTGTCTGGAGGAGAAAACGCGCCGGCGCAGTGCTTTATTAGACAAAAATACCGGCAGGAAGTTCAAACTTGCAGTCACTGCCAGCCTGAGATGGGCTTACAGGCTGTTAATGGCCAATATTAACCCCAGAGCCTGAATCAATGGGCCGGGGGAGGGAACCGAAGATCTGCAGGGAAGGTGATCTTGGGGTTGAGCGTATCATTATGGACCAGTTGAACAGGCAATCCAAGCTTTTGCACGGCGGAAACCTCATCACTGACCTGCTGGTTCTCGGCGATCACTCTTGCGAAGGCCTGCTTCAGGATTTCGGCGCGAAAAACCTGTGGGGTTTCCATTGCCCACATGCCCTCGCGGCTGATGTCTTCGCTGACCAGCAGATCCGTGTCGGCACGCTTAAGGGTGTCTGTTACCGGGTGGGCGCTTGCGGCAGCCCCGCTTGCTGCAGCGGCCTGGAGAACACGTTCAATCTGCTTAGGGGTGATCCAGGGGCGAGCCCCGTCATGGACAGAGATAAATTCACAATGATCGGCGACATGGCTAAGTGCACATGCAACGGAATCCTGCCTTCTCTCTCCTCCCTTTACAACCTGCCTGACCTTCTTGAATCCGGCCTCCCTGGCGAGGTCGGATACAAGGGAAACACGATCCTCCCTGGCGACGATAATGATGTCGTTGACCTGTCGGGTTTTTTCAAACGCGGCAATGCTGTGCCTGATAACAGGCTGTCCGCCGATCTCGGCGAACATCTTGTCAAAGCCCATCCTGTTACCGGATCCTGCTGCGGTAATGATGGCAGTAAGGTGCGTTGTTGCCAAGGTCTTCTGGGATAAGCACGCAGGCGTGCTGTTTGGTTTCTTTAGGCCAGGCGTTGCATGACTGCCGCCGA
The DNA here is from genome assembly GCA_902589825.1 of uncultured Verrucomicrobiota bacterium. GTDB lineage: Bacteria > Verrucomicrobiota > Verrucomicrobiia > Verrucomicrobiales > DEV007 > CACIUL01. Next base: position 1,922 of record CACIUL010000118.1, on the reverse strand, counting down.
GAGTGTCTTGTTATCAACCCGGCCTGCGGCCTTGTCCTGGAGTATTTTCATGACTTGCCCCATTTCCTTACGTGACGTGGCACCTGATTGGCTAATCGCGTCATCAATTAACTTTGTAATCTCCTCCTCACTGAGGGTTGCAGGAAGATACTTCGTGAGTATCAATATTTCAGCCTTTTCATTATCAGCAAGGTCCTGTCGACCGGCCTTTTCAAATTGCTCCACCGAGTCATTGCGCTGCTTGATCGCGGTACGGACAACACCGATCTCATTACTGCTGTCCAGCTCACCTCCGGCACCGTGTTTCTCGATTGCAAGGTTCTTGAGTGCGGTTTTCAGGGAGCGCAATACGGCAAGGGACGTGCTGTCCTTGGCACGCATGGCTTCCTTGAGGTCGGATGTGATCTGGTCTGCGAGTGACATGTGGAAACTCTCCAATGACAAGGGCATGATGTCTAACGCGTAATCATGCGGGTTTTTAAGGTTTTGCCTGACAATCAGGAGAGTTTTTCCGAGACATGATCCCCGTGCAGGCTTAAAAGGGGTCTGGTTGCCGATGAAGAACGAATCACAAGTAAACTTTTTTTCCGTGCTGGGCGGATTTCTTTTCGGCTTGTTGATCGCAGTCATCGGTGGGTATTTTGTCTTTGCGCTGTATGTCGGGGGGAAACGTGCCCAGAAAACCCGATCGTGGGAGGAGGTCCCCTGCCTGATTATTAAGTCAGGGGTGGAAGAGATTCGGCCGACCCCCAACAGTCCCATGCAATACCAGACAGTGATTGAATATGAATATACTTTTCGCGGGGTAACCCACAGGGGTAACCGTATCAAGCGGGTCGAGGGACCCACTTCTCATCGGCAAAGGGCAGAGCAGAAGTTGGCGGATTTTCCTGCAGGGGTGTCCGCCACGTGCTGGATAGATCCTGATGCGCCGCAGGAGGCTATTCTCAGGCACGACTCCATGGCTCCATGGTATACGATCTGGTTCCCTGGGCTTTTCGTGGTTGGTGGTGGAGGTATTGCTGTGCGGGCATTAATGGGTATTGGCACCCTGTTAGCTGGCAAAGACCGGTCATAGACGCAAGCCTCTAATGCCAGTGCCAGTCATGGGCAGATGATGCAAGTCAGGGGTTAGCTGTCTTGTCGCACGCGATAAAACACCGTGCCCCCATCAAGGGGCGGTTCTTCATCAGTGAACTCACTTACGCCACCGGCGACTGTCCCGTTTCCCTGCCATAACTGCTCCCAGTCCAATAGGTTCCTTGACCTTTCGATGATGTATACCTGGCCGGGGGATGACGTGAAAGTGATCTTGAAGGAAGTCAGGTCATTAAATCCCCCTTCGTGGGATACACTGATGATTTCAAGCGGGGAGAGGCCCTCCTCCTGTCCCGGGCTGCCATCAGCCGAAAGGCTGGCCGTCCAGCTTGACGGGTCAGCCGGGTCCGGGGCTGATCCCGGGTCATTGAGGAGCAGGGACGGGCCGTCCCCGTCAGCCTGTTCCGGCCAGGGCGCAGCATCGTTGTAGCGGAAGCTGTCGATTACCTCACCCTCACTGTCTACCAGCGTGATCCACTCGCCGTTGTTATCAAGTCGGTTTTTATAATCACCGGCCAGGGCTACTTCAGGATAGCGTGCGGCAAAGGCGGTGCTGTTGGCGGCAACCACCAGCCGCTGGCCGGGATCGATCAGTGTGCCCAGCGGGAACTCAAACTCGATACCCTCAAGGTGATCGCCGGAGGCAATGAGGACAAAGGCACTGCCGCCCAGGTCGACGGTGCCATCGCTGATATTCATCACCTCGACAAACTCAAAGTCATCCTGGTCAAATCCGGCATCAACCAGCAGTTCCTCCGCCCCCGGCCTGCGTGGATGGTAGTGCACCTGACTGATTACGATATTCTCCGCACTTGCAGCTGGCG
>CACIUL010000117.1 GCA_902589825.1 uncultured Verrucomicrobiota bacterium | reverse complement strand
GTCGAACATGGTTGGATCGGACTCAAAGGTGAAGGATATCAAGCGTTTCCCGCCATTTTCCGGCCTTGAGAATCCCCAGAAGAAGGTGCTCTTTTCCTATTCCATTGGCCGTGAGAACAAGATGGAAAGCAAGGGGTGGGTGGATTTGCAGGCGGTCAACAACGTGGTGGGCCCGGAGTTAAGCTTTGCCCGCAAGGTGACTTCCCATACCAAGGCTCCCATTGCCATTATCAAGGTGGCAGCCGGTGGGACACACCTGGGGGGAGACTGGAACCCGGATGAGCCGATCGGCTTCAAGATGTATCCACTGGCACTGGATGTGATCAGGAAGTCACTGGCTGAGCTCGACAAGCGGGGAATAAAATACCGCATCGAGGGCTTCATGTGGCACCAGGGAGAGAACGACATGTTTAATGAGGGCTACATGAAAAATTACGGCAAGAACCTGAAGAACTTCCTGGCAAGCTGGCGGCGCGACCTCAAGCTGCCCGGGCTCAAGTTCTATATTGGGGAGCTTTGCACAAAGACCATCTGGGGAATGGACCTGCGCCCGCGCATGTATGCCATCAGCCTGGGGCAGCGCGAGGTCACCAATGCTGACCCCCTGGCCGAGTATATTCCGACCGCCCATGTCGGTGTGGAGATCGGCGGTGGGGTGGGATTGCACTATCATTACGGCACCCTTGGCCAACTGCAGCATGGGGAGAACTATGCAACCGCCTACCTGCGCACTGCCGGCGTCCAACTTGATAAGGCTCGGCCATTAAAAAAATGGCCTTACAAGAAAGGCAGAACGGTAAAGCTCTTTGTCCTTGCCGGTCACCGCAACATGGAGGGAGAACGAGCCTTTGTGCAGGAACTCAAGGAGTTGAAGGGCAGCATGGACCTGCTCAAGGATAATCCGGAAATCGCCTACAAGTACAGCCTCGGTGGAGCTTACCGCGTGTCTAATGGATGGGAGCCGATGGGGCTTACCGGTTATTATGATACTTTCGGGCCCGAGCTGAGCTTTGCAAAGACGCTTGCCGGCAAGAAGGTTGACCATATTGCCATTGCCAAGTTTACCCACAGCGGTTCGCAGATCATTGACTGGACACCTGAAGGCAGCATGGCAAAGAGCCGTCATATTTACCCGAAGTTGGTCGGGTTTATCAGGGAGGCAATCACGGAACTTGAGGCCAAGGGGAACAAGGTGGAGCTGGCAGGTATTTTCTATCACCTGGGAGAAAATGACATGTCCTTTCATCCCTACCGCAGGCAGGCCGCCGGGCGGCTGAAGGCCATTATCGCAAGGAGCCGTGAAGACCTGGGACAGCCTGATCTCAAGTGGTATGTCAGCCAGCAACCGCCCACTGATGACAAACGGGTGAACAATGTTGACGTGGTGGCCGACGTGAGTGCTGTTGCGGCAGCTGACCCGCACATGGTGCACATCAAGACCTTTGAGCTTCCGCCGCAGGAGAAGAAGCTCGTGATCACTACCGAGGGTATTGTCAGGATCGGGGAAGAGATAGCGAAGGCTTACCTTTCCCGGCGTTGAGGTCCTTACGCCATTGCCCTGAGGTATTCCCGGTCAAAGGCCGCCGGCATGCTCTCAAGGCTTGAATAAGGCCCGGGCGTATAGGCACGGCTGCCAATTCCCTTCTGGGTCAATTCACTCACGCGCCAGTCTTCAAGGTTGACGTTGTGCCAGAAATCAATGGTTGGCTGAGGGTCAAAATTTTCTCCCGAAATGGCGCCCGAGTGATAGAGCCACTGGCAGATGATACGGGTTTGCCCGGCACTGACCCGCTGCAACTGGTGCATCAGCACAAAGTCCGGCTGCAGGCTTAGCAGTAGGGTCGGGAATAGCAGGTAGTAATAGGCCTGCTGCAGGTGCTCCTCAGTAAGCCCGGGCAGTGGAGGGGCTGTCCTGTTGCCGCCCCGGCTGAGTCCGCCCCCTTCCCGGGTAATGCGCATCGGTCCTCCGAGGAAAGGCCCTTCATCCAGGTCATTGCTGGTGTCACGGTAATGGCTGAGCGGCTGCAGTTCCGGGTGCACACTCGGGCAGTGGTAACACTCCGAGTAGTTTTGCACGACCAGTTTCCAGTTGGCTTCCACTTCGTAGACTTCACGGTGCACCGGTCTTAGCTCACCAATGTGCCATGGGGAAAACTTGGTCAATACCGGCGCATAGGCCTGCTCAAAGGGTTGCGGGTTATCCCCGAGGTGGACAAATACATTTCCCTCCCAGGTGGTGTGGGCCGGCGCGATAAGGGGATAATCCTCCTTACTGAAACCTTCCGTTTCATCCATGTGGGGTGCCCCGACAAGGGAGCCGTCAAGTGAGTAGCTCCAGGCGTGGTATGGACAGCGGATCACCTGTTTACAGTGACCGGATGCTTCATTGAGCATGCGGGTACCACGATGCCGGCACATATTGTAGTGGACCCTTTCCGTATTGTCTTTGTCCTTTACCAGGATCAGTCCCTGTCCCTCAACCTCAAGGGCATGGTAGTCGCCTGGTTTTTCGATTGCCGCCGCCCGTTCCAAGTAGAGCCAGTGGTTATGGAATATCTTCGAGGTCTCCTCCTCAAAGAGTGAGGGGTCGGTAAAATAGCGTGCCTTCAGGGACTTGCTGATTGATGCGTCTGGGCTATGCATGCTCGGGTTTTAAAATTGACCGGATAGTAAGGCGAAGGTCAAACATGATTATTTCTACTTTAGGGTATTTTATCACGGGATTTGCCTGGCAGGGGATCTCTATTGGTTTGTCATTCCACTATCTTGAAAGTAAAGTTGGTGCAAACAGGCAGAATGAGTCGTTTTTTATGTTTTTTCCTCTTTTTGGGCTGTTGCCCTTTGAGCCTTGCCGAAAAAGGGCAGGAGCCAGCCGCCCACTGGTCATTTCAGCCGGTGACGCGTCC
>CACIUL010000116.1 GCA_902589825.1 uncultured Verrucomicrobiota bacterium | reverse complement strand
TGTTTCCATTACCAGCCTGGAACACATAGGGTAAGGCAAAATTTCCCCTGGAATTGCGCCTGAACTGATCAAGCACCGCAGGGCCGGGTGCTGAAGCCACTAAAGAGCCGTCAGGCATCCCCCAACTGGCATTGTGCACATCAAACTTGAAAGTCTTGTGATCAATCACCTCGATCACTCCTGCATCATCAGTGATACCCACATCCCAGCGAATGCCGGCCCCCTCGGCCTGTGGCGCCACGCCGGCAATGCCAATGGCATTGGCACCCTCGGCAAAAATAATACCGGCCACATTTGTCCCGTGCAGGCCGTCGTTATCAGGATCCCTATCGAGATCCACGAAATCATACTGGTCAATCTCAGACACATTATTGATCAGGTCCTCGTGATCCCAGTCAAGGCCATCATCGGAAACGGCGACTATACTCCCAAGCCCCGCATACGGGCGGAAAAGAAAGGGAGCGCCGAAGAACGGATCAGCGTTCTCCCAGACATTCGGGATATTCATGGCGCCAAACCGGAATGCATTACCTATGTCAGGATCAAGGTGACCGGGATCATCAGGAACGAAGGTCGGGGAAGTTTCCTCACAGGACTTGGTGGCCGCCCTGAAGCCAATCATGGCGTGGGCAGTCAGGACCTGCGGGTGGGCATTCACGAGATCGGCCACCGGAATACTGTCAGCGGAATTGGGAATCACAAAAACTGTCCAGCCGTTGATGCTGATTTCTTCCCGGGCATGCTCCATTCCCAGCTCCTGGGCGATCGCATCGGCACTCTCAACAGTACGCGCATCCTCATTGAGCCGGACGGTCAGCTTGCGGGTCACAAACCGGATGGTACTGTCATTCCTGGGCCTGCCGGCCAGATAAGCCACCATGCCGCACTCATCACCGGGAGCCGCTGCCTCGCGTGCCGACACAAAGTGATAAAGCTTCGCATTGGAAGCCAGTGGCTGAATCGTTTCAACAAAAGCGCGTTTGCCTGCCGGTCTCACCCAGACCTGGTCGAGGGCCAACTCGAGTGTGGCTGGCGAGCCTCCATCAATGAAGCGTAACTTCCCCTCCGGAATCGGCTGATAGGAATTGTCGGCATCAACTGCGTGGGCAACCAAAGCCTGAGTCCATAAAAAACTCAGGCCAATCAGTGGAAATAAAACTGGGCGACGCATGATCTGGGGGAGTTGGGGTTGCTTATGAGGTGAAAACAAGATGGGTTAATAAAAATAGCTCAATAACGGCAAAAAGATACGAAACTCTCTCATTTAATTATGGCATTTTTTATGAAAAAGGATCAATGAAAACCTTTGTCCGGCCGGGTTTTTAACCCGGAAAGTGACCGCGTAGTAAATATTAAGGACCAGAAGGAGAAAGCAATGGCTCAGGTCTCACAGCACCGTCCGGTTTTAAGATCAATGGTCCATCTCCATGATGATCGCCGATCTCCGCCAACCAGGGCTGGTTCTCATAACGATAGGGCGTGAGGTTATTGACCGCATCAAACCAGGTCACGATGTAGGAACTTTTACGCTCCATGCCCTCTTTGCCTGCAGTCAGCCGCTTGTAGGTAGGACACATCCATGTTTCTTCGGGGATATCATAAGGTGGTTGAGCAACCGCATTCATCCAAAACTCCATCAGTTTTTCCTGATCCTGAAGGGCGGCGGCACTTGGCTGGGGCCAATGCCCCTCGATAACGACATAGGATTGAAACGCCGTAAAGAGGGATTTCATGTTCGCCGCACATGCAGCCGTCTCTGCTTTATTCCGCAGCCACCCATAAAGCGGAAAGCTCAATGAGACCAAAATCACAATGATGAATACCACGGCAAGCAGCTCAAGAAGCGTAAATGCCCCGGTCTTTTTCCGCCCCAAACTGCCTGATGACAGATGCCCTGCTTCCTCGACAGCTTTGCTGTGAGGAAAAGCAACGGAACGGCACCCGCAAGGTGACGGTCCGAAAGAGAAACTCTTTGGACCTTCTTTCAAGGTAAGTAGGTAAACCCTATGGCTAAATAAGGTTTAGGGTAAGGCAATTACGAAACCGCACACTTCCAAAAATCAGAATGCGCATTTCCCAACGGGCTCGAGAAATCCCAGCACGCGCCCTTCGCGCACTACTATAAACCAGCCCTTCCGGAGAATGAACGAATCTGGGAACCGTATACGTAGATACTTGTTTCTTCGCCAATTGTCTCAGGTAAGGGTGCTTCCCCCCCAACCGACGTCACTACAGCTTCGGCTTCTTCCTCGGTATCGCCCACAATGACCGTGGTGGTGGTGGTCACCGTGGATTCAATGGTATCGAGCAACCCGAAAAAGTTTGCCCTGCCCTTGCCTGAAAAACGCATGATTGGCGCCTCGTCGGTAAACTCACCCTTGAAGAAAAAGTTGCAGATTTGAATAGAACGATTCGAATCATGAAAATTTAGATCGTCATCGGTGGCATTAAGGTTAGGTCCGGGGGCACCATCCGTCCCTTGCTGCACATCACCATTGAAAATGGCGTTGACCTCCCGGTTGTTCCAGTCAGCCATGCCGAAAATGGTTCCTGAATAAACCGCGCCCTTGTAGAAGACCACGCCCTGATCAGACCGAGGACTCCCCGGAACGTCAGTCTGAAATTGATCAAAAGTATCACCGGGATCAGAAAAACGGAACATGCCCATGCCGTTCTGAAGGATAACCACTCCATTATAGACTCCACCGTTTGTTTGCATGAAGTTATTTCCATCCCATGGACCCCCGACGATGGCGGAGGCGGGAAACGCGGAAAGGGCAAAAAGAGCTGTGATGAGGGAAAAAAGCTTTTTCATATTCCCTATTTGTCAGGGAAAAGTGCCCGCCAAGCAAGCCTAATTTGTAAAATTATCCGTTTTTAGGCATTGAAATCCCTTGAATTTACAGGACGAACGCCAGA
>CACIUL010000115.1 GCA_902589825.1 uncultured Verrucomicrobiota bacterium | reverse complement strand
CCTCCGGCGCCCGTGATTAGTGTTCCTGAAAGATGTACCTTCAGCTTGCTGTCTAGTTCTTAACCTCCACCCGGTAATAAGCCGTTTTTGCGGGCGGATCCTGGTCGATGAAGGCAGGTCCTGCGATACCTTCTGCCGCTGATATGATTCTCCAGTTTAACAGGTCAGTAGAACGCAGGACATTATGCTTGGTTTCGGCAGCATTCGTGTTGTTGAAGGTGATGTTCACAGCGGTGGCAGCACCAGGTACTCCGTCAACCGTGACGGCGGTGATCACGGCGGCAGACGGGAAACTGCCCACGCTTGCGGGATCAGATCCCGCGGCCAACTCGACACCATCCTTGAAACCGTCATCATCACTGTCGGCATCATTCGGGTCAGTGCCATGCGTGACCAACTCGTCATGATTACTCACGCCGTCGCCATCGGCATCTGCGCTGTCCTGCTCAAAGGTGGCACCAATGGTCTTGTTGGATTCCATGGTCACGGAAAGCGGATTGTCACTGCCTGAGGCATCGCCACTCCACGCGGTGAATAGATAGCCAAGGTCCGGGGTGGCAGTGACGGTGGCAGTTGCTCCAGACTGGTAGGTGCCTGCACCGTCAACTGACCCGCCACTTGGAGCAATCACGTTCAGCGTGTAAACACTTGGCACAATATCAAAGTCCACGCCCGCGGTAGCCGGATCGTAGCCATCCTCAAGCAGATACCAGGCGGTCCATTGGCCGGGAATGAGCCCCGGGTGGTCCGTAATGGTATTAAACGTGACGGAACCCTCCCCTACCTCACCGGCATACAACCATGCAGTTGATCCCACGCCAGCAGCCGGAGTGATGCCGCGGGGATAGATGCCAATCCAGTCATTGCTGTTTCCAGGCGCGTTGGCCCAGGAAACAACCACATCCTCACCACTCTCATAGCGGACCTTATCGAGGGAGAATTCCATTGGAACAGGAGGAGCCGTAATGTCAAAGTCCACACCCGCGGTAGCTGGATTGTAGCCGTCCTCGAGCAGGTACCAGGCAGTCCATTGGCCGGGGATGAGACCCGGGTGGTCCTCAGAGCCAATTATAAACGTGACACTTCCCTCCTCAATCCCAACGGTTGTACCCTTGGTGCCATTGACATAAAACCAGGCAGTGGAGCCGGTGGTTGGAGTGATACCACGGGGATAGATAGCGATCCAATCATTGAAATTTCCCGGCGCATTAGTCCAGGAAACAACCACATCCTCACCACTCTCATAGATGGGCTTATCGAGGGCCAGCGTCATTGGAGCCGGGGGTGGCGCGAGAAATTTCTCGACCAATTCTCGGTCCGCGTCGCTGAGGGCGGATTCGAAAATGATCATCTGGCTCATGTCGCCGACGAAATCGTAGCCGCTCGAACTGTATGAGCCCATGATGATGGACGCATCAGCAACGACATTGTTGGTCGGGCTTCCAACAAGATTGAGATTCGTCCCGTTGGCATAGGCATTGTGGCTGTCAGCGGTGATGACGGTGCTCCAGACGGCATCGACGCCATCGTAGACCTGGATATCATCCCCCGCATAGGTCGTGCCGTTATACATCTCCAGCCGAAACCCGCCATCGCCATCGTCGCGCTGATGCGATATATTGTTAGGCCCGATGTTGTAGGCGTAGTTTCCGGAAGTGGCAAAGGGAGCATCAGCCTCATAGTGCCCGCGCCAGAAGACGGTGAAATCTGTCGATTCAGAATTGGCAAGGCTGCCCTCGAGATAGCGCCCGCCTGAACCGGGGTCGGTAAACGTGAGTGTGCCACTTCCGTCATAGGAGATGTGGCTGGCGTCGGCAGTGCCGTGTCCGGTGTTAGTAACCGCCATGCCAGATAAGGCGTTTCCACTACCATCTACCGGGGTCCAGGAATCCACCGCATTGCCAGTTGTGGAGACGCCCGTCCGGCCATCATAGTGAGCCACCAGGGAAGCTTTGGCCTCCGCTGACAATCCCGGAATGTCCGCGAACAAACCGCTTTCCTGCTGATCCTGGCTCGAAAAGATCCCGGCCGCATCGGGTGCGCCAAGGGTCGCGATATCCTCGTCGCTTAAAAGTGTATTGGTGAAGCCGAAGGCAGCAAGTTGCCCGGAACCCGTTTCGCCTGGCGTGTTGTCGCCCAGGAACGCAAACGGGTTGGGATCTCCATCGTAGATGTAATCCGGTGCCGTGATAGAGTCGGCGATGAGGGTGCCATCCACGAAAATATCGAGGTCTCTGGTCAGGTAGTCGAGTCGATATACGATCCGATGAAACTGGTTGAGCGTTAGAGTGCCAGCGGCAATGCTACCCGTTCCAGCCCCACTCCAAAAGCCGCCTGTGTTCGGACGGATAAATAACTCGGCATCGTTTACGTTGTTTGGATTCCCATTCCAGATACCCAGGTAGCTTTGCCCGGCATCAGTGAAACGAATATCGAACACCATCGTGAAAATCTCAAGGCCATCTGCGTCGCCGCCGTCGGCGGCTCCATCAATGCCGGCGCGCACCGCATAGCCGTCCGCAGGGGCAGCGCGGGTCGTAAAATCGAGAACCGTTGCACTGCTCCCGTCGACCGTCTCAATCTTGAAAGTATCAGTGGTGGCGGCACCGCCTGTTGCTGTCATGGTTCCTGGACCAAAATCCGGAGCCGTCGTCGATGAGGAGAACGACCAGTGGGTAGTCTCCGCCGTTGGTGCCGGCAAGGTGCCGGCATAGCTGGAATAGGGCATGATACCCAGCATGATTGATATGGTGATAGCAATAGAGCACGTGCTAATTTTCATGGTATGTGTCTGATGATGAGATATTAATGTTATTTCTATCCCCTGCGCTCCGATAAACGAAGGATAAAATAAACAATTACAGTCTAATGATGGGCAACCGAACGCTTAATCAGCCAAGGATCAGGTGAAGCCTTTGCCTTAAG
>CACIUL010000114.1 GCA_902589825.1 uncultured Verrucomicrobiota bacterium | reverse complement strand
AGGAAAACCAATGACATCAAAGGACTCAGGGAAGCCTTGAACAAGCTGGAGGCCGGAAAGCAATACTCAACCGGGGTCAAGCGTGGCAACAAGTTGATGCTATTGGAGATGACACCCGAAAAAAGCCGGTAAGCCGGCACCTAGGACTACCCCGGTTTACAAAAATGGCGGTCCCGAAGGACCGCCATTGATGCATATCATTATATCACGCAGGATACTGGATTACTCTTCCTTGAAGAAGGCCTCCAGTTTCGAGGCGGCACCCTTGATCCGCTCCTGGAACGCAGCGAACTTCTTGTTGTTTTCCTCATTGCGCTGTGGCTTGGTCTCAATCCACTTCATGAGCGCATCCTTGGCATCCTGACTTTCCTTGATTGCCGCCTTATAGGCATCCGCCTTGTCAGGGTTGGCCTTGATAAAGGCCTCCACACCTGAGTCACTCATGCGGACCACTCCCTTGAACTCCTTGATAAAGGAAGCCGGTGTCTTGTCGCGTCCTGCGCCAAGTTGACCAAGCTTGCTTTTCCCGTCACTGTCGAGAACGACATAGGTGGGATAACCACGAACGCCAAATTGCTGCTTTAACTCATTGTTCTGGCTGACATATTTTTCAGGCACAATGCTCTTGTCCTTGGGAAAGTCGAGGGTCACCAGAATCACATTCTTGGCAGCATATTCTTTCCATTCATCCTGCGCGAAGACCCCCTTGTCCATCAGCTTGCACCAACCACACCAGTCCGACCCGGTAAAGTTGAGCATCATTGGCAGCTTCTTCTTTGCAGCCAGTTCAACGGCTGCCTCGTAGTCCATGGTCCACTTGCCGACCTCGGCACCGTCGAGCTGGACCTTGTCTTCCGCCTTCGCACTGAAGGCAAGGATGCCGGAAATCACACCGGCGGAAATCACGTTTGAAAGTCTCATTGTTTTGTTTGTTGGTAATGGGTTGTATCTCAGCGGAACAACTCCGCTAGATTATTAATCTAGCCCGCTCTACAATCCACTCAAGGAACAAATCGCCGGCTATTATCCCCGCTTATACAAGCTTAGCTCCAATATAAGCCGGCAGCTGATCGATCTTCACCCTTTCCTGCTCCATGGAGTCGCGCTCACGCACGGTTACCGTGTCGACCAACTCCGGGCCGTTCTCGCCGATCGTATCAAAGTCGATCGTCGCACAGAACGGGGTGCCAATCTCATCCTGACGACGGTAACGACGACCTACTGCCGCTGTTTCATCATAAAAAACATTCATCAACGGTGAGAGCAGGGCCTTAACCTCCTTGGCCTTGGCCACAAGCTCGGGCTTATTCTTCAGCAGCGGGAACACACCGCACTTGACCGGTGCAATCTTCGGGTCAAAGCGCATCACGGTACGTGTCTCCTCCTTGCCCTTCTCATTGGTCACTATTTCCTCAGCGTACGCCTCACAGATCAATGCCAGAACAGTGCGGTCACAACCTGCACTGGGCTCAACCACATGAGGCACAAACTTCTCCTTGGTCTGCTCATCAAAATACTCGATGGGCTTACCACTGGCTTCCCCATGCTTGCGCAAATCGTAGTCCGTGCGATAGGCAACACCCTCAAGCTCCTGGATCCCGAATGGAAAATCATATTCAATATCATAGGTCTTGCTGGAATAATGCGCACGCTCACCATCCGGAACATCAAGGATGTGCAGCTTCTCCCTTGGAATCCCGATTTCCTCATAAAAGGATAACCGCCGCTCCAGCCATTCATCTGTCAGGCGCAAGCCGTCCTCCCCACGACAGAAAAACTCAATTTCCATCTGCTCAAACTCACGGGAGCGGAACGTGAAATTGCGGGGATTGATCTCGTTGCGAAACGCCTTGCCGATCTGCGCAATGCCGAACGGGAGCTTCTGTCGTGAAGTTTCCAGAACATTCTTGAACTGCACAAAAATGGACTGCGCCGTCTCCGGCCTCAGGTAGGCGATTGACCCCTCGCCACTGGATGCCCCGACACTAGTCTGGAACATCAGGTTAAACTCACGCGGCTCGGTCAAGAGCGCACCATTGGCCGGGTTAAACCGGGTGGTTGCCTCCAGTTCCTCGCGCTTGTCCTCGATGAGCTCGAGTTGCTTCGGGGACACCTTTTTATCCGGCAACCTTTCCCCGTAAAACTGCCTTGCTGTCTTCTTCGCAGCGTCCGCACCCTTACCGGATGGCACGAGTACTGCAAACTCACTATCCACGGACCAGCCACTCTCCTCGTGACGGGCACCGGAATACCAGACAGCTGTGCCGGACTGCTCGGGAACCTGGTCCGCCCTGAGGCGGGCCCTTGAAAGCAGGCAATCACACATGGGGTCCGAGAATCCCCCCACATGCCCGGAAGCCTTCAGGACTTCCTGGTGGGTCAAGATGGAACCATCAAGGCCAACAATATCATCCCTTTCGGTCACGTTCTTCTGCCACCAGTAATCCTTCAGGTTACGCTTTACCTCCGCTCCAAGCGGACCGTAATCCCAGCAACCGTTCAGTCCCCCGTACATCTCCGCTGACTGGAAGATAAAGCCCCGCCGCTTGCACAGGCTTACAATCCTCTCCATCCTCTCATTGCGTTCAGAATCAGTTGCCATGGATCAATAATATCACTGGTGAATTCATTCTCCCTTGTTTACTCCCCGGGGACAAACGGGGTCGATATGGTCGGGGAATTGTCCGGAAAATCAAGCGCCGCAATCATGTATTAAGGATATTTGGGCTGACTTGACTTCATGACTCCCAGAAAGGAACGTGAGGCACCTAGAAGATGGCTGTCGAATCCCGATATGACTGGAACGCCTCTCCTTCCGGTGCCCAGTCATGGATCAGGCCCTGGATGGTGATTGCCCTGATACTTTCTGCCAGCGTTCATGCCGGCCTCTATTTCTGGTTTCAGAAGGTGGTTGTGCCCAGCGAACAATCCCCGACACGCTCAGCAATAGAAAGCCTTAAGGACCTGAAGGTCCAGCAGGTTATCAATGAGGAAATCAAGGGCAACGAACCCGAATCCACTGATGAAGCCGATAAAGCAGCCATCTCCCGGGTCCACTCACGCGACATTATCCAGCAGGCTGAAGACCCCTACGAGTTGCAGAAGGAACTGCCTAATGTCGAAATCCGGCTCAAGCCCGGTGAACAACTCCCGCCACTTCCCGGCGGCGGAGGAGCCAAGGGAGCTGATAATGTCGCATCCATTCTA
>CACIUL010000113.1 GCA_902589825.1 uncultured Verrucomicrobiota bacterium | reverse complement strand
TCTCTTGATCTCAAGCCAAGTCTTTCTGGTTCTCCACACAGGGTCTTCAAGGCGGGCATCCCAAATCGCAAGGCCAACCGAATCGTCGCCGGCCACCCACCCCAGGTGCTCTGCAACAGATGTCTCCTGCCACTGCGCAGCATTGCCGGGCATGCCAATCAAGAGCCTTGAGCTATGGACTCCTGCCGCCTCCTTCAGTGCGGCATAGGATCTCCAATCGTCCGCTCTCGCTCCAGTCTCCGCATATCCCATAACGTTTAACCCGTCAACATGAGGGAGAATATCGGGCCACCAACTTTGTCTAGGGGCATGCCATTTGTAGGCAAAAGTATCGACGGAAAGCTCTTTTCCTTCCGCACGAAGGCGTGCCGAGAGTTCCTTGATAAATCGGACGAACGCATCCTTGGATGCGTTGAGATCTCCTTTACCTTCTAGGTCGATGTCGACGCCATCGAGCTTCAGGCGCAACGTCTCCCCGGGGCTGCTGCGGCTGACGGTGAACAATCGGCCAAGGTCCGCAGGGTCATGACCTGGGTGCCGCCTTATGCAATAGGAGAATCCAAAGCGCGTCTCGGCGAGTCTTTCGATGGGCTTGGCATGAAGGACGGCATAACTCACCTCGGAGTGATTTGAGGGCTCTCGTGGCTAATTTTCTTCCGCATCAAAAATCTCCTTTGAATGAATCGAACTTAATTCATTAAGGATTGTTCTTCCTCCAATTTCCTTGATGAGCCCCTTTAAGCGCTAAATTGCTGGGCATTGTCCCCAAAAAGCATTATATTTGTGTCCCTTCAGCGGGTTTTACCATTCACCTAGATATGCAAAGAAGAAGATTTTTAAAGGGTGCGGGGGTTGCCATCGCATTGCCCATGATGGAGTCCATGATGCCGGCGGCAAGGGGAGCCGCCGCCAGGAAACCAGTCCGGCGCTTTGTCTGCCTTTCAAACAACTACGGCGTTTACCAGAAGGCTTTCTTTCCAGACACCAAGCAGGCGGGGGCGAACTATGACATGCCGGAAACGCTTAAGCCGCTGGAAAAACACCGCAGGGATTTCACCACCTTTTCCAACCTGGATCACGGATTTACCGGCGGTCACCAGGGAGTGCCGGTCTTTCTGAGTGGCGTACGTCCGATCCTCGCGCACAACTATGAAGAGGGCAATATCAGCCTCGACCAGAAACTTGCTGAATATCACGGGGCAGCCACCCGCTTCCCGTCCATGACCCTCGGGGTCAGGGAACGCAACCTGCTCAGTTTTACCCGCACCGGTGTCCAGGTGCCAAACAGCAGCATGCAGCAGGCATACCGTGCGATGTTCTTTGAGGACACAGAAGAAAAGAAGGTTTCACAGGCGGAACGCTTCAAGCGCCAGAATAGCATCCTTGACGTGGTCCTTGGTCAAGCCAAGTCGCTGAACAAGGAACTGGGAAAACAGGACCAACACAAGCTCGAGGAATATCTCGACTCGGTGCGCAGCCTTGAGAAAAAGATTGCCCAGCAGGAACCCTGGCTTGAGCGACCCAAGCCCAAGACCGACGTCGCGGAACCCAGGCCCGGTAACGGAACCGAGGAACAGCTCAAGGCAATGATAGAGATTATTGCCCTGGCATTGCAGACGGATTCCACCCGGGCCATTACCTGCACCAGCGGATTTGCCAATGGCGACTTCGGCCTCAATGGCGGATACCACGGCTTTTCCCACCATGGTGAGCGCGACGAGCCAGTGGCGGCACTGAAAAAAATTGAGGGGTTCCAGATCTCCATGATGTCCTACCTTATCGACCTGCTCAAGGCACAGGAGGACACCATCAACGGGGGTAGCCTTTTCGACCACACCTCCATCCTCTACGGATGCGGCATGGCGGAGGGAACCCACCAGACAAAGAACCTGCCCCTGGTATTGGCCGGGGGCGGCTTCAAGCACGGCGAACACAAGGTCTACCCGATGCCCGACCCGCAACGCGTGCCTGCAGCCAACCTCCTCTTATCCATCCTGCAGCAAAGCGGCCTGGAAATCGACCGGTTCGGTTCAAGCACCGGTTCGCTGACCGGTCTGGAATGGTCATAGGGGCAGGAAGCGAAAAGCGTGCGGCTGAGTTTGTAGTAAAAGCGGCAACAATGCCTACCCGGAGACTTCCATTCACCAGGATTCTGGCCATTTTCGCTTTTATTGGCGGCCTTGATGCCGTGGCTGATGAGTCCCTGAAAAAGCTCACGCCCTTTCTAAGCCAGCACTGCTTTGAATGTCACGGGGCGGAAAAGCAAAAAGGGGATATCCGCCTCGACACCCTTGGGCGGGACCTGTCCGACCACGCCAACCTGGAAATCTGGCAGGGTGTCCTTGACCAGCTCAACCTTGGTGAGATGCCCCCAAAGAAACAACCCCAGCCTGACCGTGCCAAGGTCAAGCCGATAGTCGATACACTTACCCGGACACTCGCCTTGGCCTATGACAAGGCCCGCAGCACCGGCGGACAAACCGTCCTGCGCCGCCTCAACCGGCACGAGCTGCGCAACACCTTCCGCGACCTGCTCTACCTCCAGGGCGCGGAATACCGCCCGGGAGCGGCTGGCTCCAGGCTGATTGACAACAACGGCAACGGCAGCGTTGAGCGAACCGGGACGGACCCCTTGCGCTTTTTCCCCGAAGACGAGGCCGAGGAGGGTTTCTTTAATATCGGGGACAAGCTCGTCATGTCCGATTTCCTGCTCAAGCTGGTGTTGGGTGCGGTGGAAGAGGTCCTCGGACAGGCCACCCGCCTTGAAGCACGGCCCAAGGTCGAAACCCGGCGCTTTGCCGGCCACCTCATCAAGGACAACGGAGGCCACCTGATCGAGTCCACCTCACGCAGACTCAATCCCGCCTATGATATGATGGCCATCGGCTATGAGCGACATGGCCGGCTCGCTCCTACCGAGCTTCGCGGAGGAGTTGGCGAGGCAGCCCGTTACCGCATCACCATCGAGGCTTCCGGCCACAACTCTAAACACCCCTGGGGCGAAATCCTCAAGCTGGATGAAAAAGACCCGTTCCAGCTTTGCCTGAATATTGCCGACAACAAGAATGGCGGCATTGCGGGACCGACCTCGACACCCCTGAAGCTCTGGTCCATACCCGATGATGGCAGGAAGCACACCTTTACCCATGAGGTCTGGATCGACAAGACATGGACTCCCTGGATCGGCTGGGAAAACGGCACCCTGGACCGGGCATTTCGCCCCGAGGT
>CACIUL010000112.1 GCA_902589825.1 uncultured Verrucomicrobiota bacterium | reverse complement strand
GTCCGGATTCCGACCCGGCATTTGCTCCCAATGCTCACTCCCGCGCCGATTACGGAATCATTGCCGATCACAACGCCCGATCCCACAACAGCATTTGCTCCAATAGTGACTGCACGTGGGTCGAATTCCACATCATCGGCAACCACAGCACTGGGATGAACCCCTTGGGCAGCCGCAGCTTCAGAATCAATGAATAATTCCCTGCCCACGGCATCAAAGGCCAATGACGGGCTATCCACCTTCAGCAAGGGCACATGACTGATGTCCCCTTTAAAGTCCCTTGCAACCAACACAGCGCCCGCACGGGTCGTCTTAAGGTCCTCGAAATATCGACCATGGTGAAAAAAGGAAAGGTCGTGCGACCCGGCATCAGCCAATGATGCAAGGCGATCAATAAAACCATCAGCCGGAATGACATTGACCGGCTCTGCATCAAGCCTCTCGGCCAGTTCACGGATTTCGATCTGCACAGAACGGAGGATTTCCCCCAGTGAAGGCTAAATTATTCAGCCGGCTTTGAAGCCGGGGCGTTTTTGTTGAGTTGCTCAATGATCGCCTTACTGAAATCAACAGCATCCTTTGAGTGCAGCAAAAACGGGATTCCGCGGTCACCAACACCCGACTTATCAAAAACAATATCATAGTTGCGCTGCTTGGCAGTGGCCTTCACGAGATCCTGAATCTCCTCGATAATTGCCTTGCGGGCGCGATCAACCTCGGTCAGCAGCATCCTCTGCCGGCGATCGGCAAACTCCTTTTTTTCACGCTCCAAGCTGCGGGCTTCCGAGGCAATTGCCTTTGCTTCCTCCTGCTTCTGGGCACGCAACTCGGCAGTAATAGCCGGATCCTTTATCTGCTTGGCCAAAAGCTGGTATTTCTCTATCAGTGCCTTGTATTGCACATTTCGCTGCTCCAGTTCCTTCTTGGCAAGTTCCTTCTGATCGTTGACATCCTGTTCCGCATCCTTGGTCTTGTAATACTCGGCAAAAACACGGCTCATATCAACAATACCCACCTTCATGCCCTGAGCACCGGCAGCAGGCATCAGGAAGGCAAGGACAGCAAAAGCAGCAACAAATTTGAGATGAATCATGATTTCAGAGATGGTTTCCTTTGAATTTGGGGAGGGACATCAGATCCCGCTTTGCCAGATTGCGATTAAAATTGCCTTTTTTCAAGCAAAATGGCTGAAGTTGTCGCGATCTTACGAGTAAAAGCGGGACGAAAAACTCAGCCGGATTAAGGCATCAGCAGCTATTTTGCTTACCTCTAGCGGAATTGATAGCCCATGTTGAACTGCACCCTGACATCATCCTCCACCCACTCATCCTTCTGAAGTGGCCATGCCAGGTCAACGCGTATGGGACCGACGGCAAGATAGAGGTCAACACCAATGCCGACATCGGAGAGATAATCACCACTGAAATCCCAGGAGTCCTCGGACAGCACCCCGCCATCATAAAACACATGGCCGCGCAACTTTCGGAAATTGGCAATCGGAAAACTGTATTCTGCAGTAAATGAAGCGGCAGTCTGACCGCCAAGGGGTTCCCCCTGGTCATCCCTAAGGGACGATCCGGCAGCCTCGCGGTATTCATAACCGCGCAGGTTGTTTGCCCCGCCCAGAAATTCACGCTCAAAGATCGGGATATCATCACTTCCGCCTACCGTCCTGTATTTGCCGCTAAGGGTTAAAACCGTATCAAATGGCAAATGAATATACTTTGCCGCCGCAAGCTGCAATCCATAGGTTTCAACATCCCCGAAAGACCCGTCCACACCAACCGAAACACGGTGTCCCCTGCGGGCCAGGTATTGACTATCACGCGTATCCCAGACATAAGTCAACGCCAGGAGAGCCCTTGAGTAGTCACCCTCCTCCTGCATGAGGATAGCCGAGGCATCATCCTCAACATCAATTTCGTAATTCTCAAGGTTAGCCTTGAAGGCAATAGAGGTGTATTCGCCCAGTGGCTTGCGTAAACCGGCATAACCACCCATGACTGTCTGGTCGTATTTATCCGACAGGAACAAGAGGTCGCGGTAATACACACCGGTGCTCAATGCCAGTTTCTTGTCAAAGAGCCAGGGCTGAGTGTAGTCAAACTGGAAATCCTTGCGCCGGGTTCCATATTTAAGCCCGAGGCGGATTTTTTCACCACCACCGGTTTTCGGTCTTCCAAACAAACGGAAATTAGTCTGCATGACATCCATAAATCCAACTAGGTTATCAATCGAGCTGAACCCGGCGCCAAAGTTCACCGAGCCGGTGGATTTCTCCCGGACGTTAATGTTTAGGTCAGTGTGATGTGGTGTCGCGGCGGCCGTTGGTGTAATGTCCACGGATTCAAAAAATCCAAGGCCCATAAGCCGGTTACGGCTGACGTCCACATAATCCTGGCTGAAAACATCACCCGGGGCGAGCACCAGTTCCCTGCGAATTACCTTGTCGAGCGTCTTGTCGTTGCCGCTGATATTAACCAGTTCAACGGTCGTCTGCACCCCCTCGGACACACCATACTCGATATTGACCGAAGTGCCCCCGGCATCACTGATGCGCGGCACGATTCGCACATTGGAATACCCGTTGTTGCCATAATATTTTCTTAACCCCTTGAGGTCAGTCTTGATTCCAGATGCTGAGTAGACTGCCCCTGACTTCATCTCCAGGAGCGGGATCACATCTTGCTGTGATATGGCCTCAATACCGGTAACCGTGACTTTGTCCACCGTGTATTTTTCCCCCTCACTGATGTGCAGGATCAGGTCCACCTTGTCACCGGCTGGCTCCCTCTTCACATCGGTCACCCGGGCATTGATAAAGCCCCTGTCATGATAATATCCCTCAACACGTGCGACATCTTCCTCAAGGACAGCAGAATCAATTCCACGGTTCCTCTTGAAAATATTAAAAGCCCTGGCGCTTTTCACGTGCATCTGCCCGGCCAATTCCCTGTCCGAGATGGAATCATTGCCGAAAAACTTTATCTGGTTAAGCTTCTCGTTCACTCCCTCGGTAATGACAAAGGAGACCCTCGAGAAACCGGGCTGCTTGGCTCCGTCCACCTTGTATGTCAGCTCAACATTGGAAAACCCCTTCTTCTTGTAATAGTCCCTTAGGTTCTCACGGGCCTTCTCAAGGAACCCGTCATTAAAGGGCTTACCTATCTCCAGTTCCGTTTCACCTCGAAGCTTATTGGCAGGAAGAGAATTGCCGATAAAAACCACCTCACCAAGAATGGCACGCGTCTGTACCAGGAAGATGACACGAACACCACCATCATGTGGCTCAGTGAGCACACGGACATT
>CACIUL010000111.1 GCA_902589825.1 uncultured Verrucomicrobiota bacterium | reverse complement strand
GCGGGCGAGCAGCGGCGATGGCAAGTCCCAGGAGATTGAGGGCACGATCAGTGCCGTGCTGGCGGGCACAATGTTCAAGGTCAAGCTGCCGAATGGCCATGAGCTGCTGGCTCACATTTCCGGCAAGATGCGCAAGCGCTTCATTCGCCTTGTCGTCGGGGACCGCGTCAAACTGGAGGTTTCCCCCTACGATATCGACAAGGCCCGCATCACCTACCGGTTGGGTTGATGCCCGGTGAAAGCCGGAATTTCCCTTTGTTCCGGTGGGATTGATGGTCCCGGAAGGCGGCCGTGAACTTTTTTCTGTTAGTCTTGCGACCCGGTCCCGAATCGCCTAGTCTGCCCATATGGCCAAGCAGGCTTTAGGAAAAGGTCTAGGCGCCCTGATTGGGCGGGTTGACAAGAAAAGTGAGGATATCCCCGCCTCCCCGGTGAACTCTGATCCCGAGCCGGGTGATCGCGTGATATCGGCGAGCCTATCGGAAGTGGTTCCCAGCCCGCTGCAGCCCAGGAAGCATTTTACCGATGATGCCCTTGATGAGCTGGTGGAATCAATCCGCGAGCACGGGGTCATCCAGCCGCTCATTGTGCGCAGGGTGGGGGAGAAGCTTGAGCTGATTGCCGGCGAGCGCCGGTGGCGTGCCTGCCAGAAGGTTGGCGTGGCCACGGTCCCGGTCATCGAGCGTGAGGCCAGTGACCGTGACGTGCTGGAGATGGCACTCATTGAGAACCTGCAGCGTGAGGACCTGAACCCGATCGAGGAGGCGGATGCCTACGTGCGTCTTGCCAGGGATTTTGGCATGACACAGGAGGAGATTGCCGGCAGGGTCGGCAAGAACCGCGCCACTGTCGCCAACTCCATGCGCCTGCTGGACCTCTCCGCTGAGGCACGGGAGCACCTGATTGGCAGCAGGATCAGTATCGGTCATGCCAAGGTGATCCTCGCCATCAAGTCGGAAGAGGAGCAGACGCTTATTGCAGCGCAGGTGGTCAAGCGCGGGCTGACGGTGAGGGCGACAGAGAAACTGGTCAATGAGCACCTCAACCCTGGAAAAGGGAGAGTCGTCCGGCCGGGCAAAAGCACCCAGCTTTCAGCCGCGCTTACCGAGGTGCAGGAGCAGTTGCGTGAGCGCCTTGCGACCCAGGTCCAGATTCATCACGGTGCGAAAAAGGGCAGGATCGAGATTGAGTATTACAGCAATGAGGATCTGGCAAGGCTGCTTGATCTGATGGGTGTCTCCTGACAGGTGGTGCGATTTATCCCGCTCATTCTGATTGTTGTCTTTGCGGTAGCTGCAGGCGTTTTCCTGGCAACTACCCGCAACAAGGCTGATGCCGGACCCTTTTCCGGCGAGCGGGCTTATTCGCACGTGGCTTCACTGGTCGGCCTCGGGCCGCGGCACCCCGGAAGCGATTCCATTGCCGATGCCAGGGAATACATTACCGGCCAGCTCAAGCAGGCCGGCTGGAGCAGCAGCCTGCAGGCCTTTGAGGATGAGACGCCAAGGGGCCGCAAGGAATTCGTGAATATCCGGGCCCGTTTCCCGCCTGCTGATGGCGGCGAGATTGACTGGAAGAGGGGAGGAGGGGTGCTTCTGCTCTGCTCCCATTATGATACCAAGTTGATCGAGGGTATCAATTTTGATGGTGCCAATGATGGCGGATCAAGCAGCGGGGTATTGCTGGAACTGGCCGGGGTGCTGCGCGCAACCCCGGACCTTGCCCGGCGGGTCGAGATGGTGTTCTTTGACGGTGAGGAGGCCTTTGTCGATTTTACCGAGGTCGACGGCCTTTACGGCAGCCGACACTACGCCAGGTTCTGGCGCGCGGCTCCTGCCGGGGAGAAGCCGGCAGCAGCTTACGTGCTGGACCTCGTTGGAGACGCCAGGCTGCGGATTGATCCTCCCTCCGACTCGCCGCGTGACCTGCTGCTTGATCTTTACGGTGCAGCGGAGGCGGCAGGAGAGCGCCGGATCTTCGGGCTGCACCCGACACCGATCACCGATGACCATGTGCCGCTTAATGCCGCAGGGATTCCCGCCCTCGACGTGATTGATGCCGGCTATATCAGCAGGGGAAACTGGCATACAGCTGCTGACAACCTTGGCTCGGTAAGTCCGCAAAGCCTTGAAAAGATCGGCCGGGTCATGCTGGAACTGCTGACACGGCGCTTTGGGGAGTGAATCAATGTGTTCTTTTTAAAGTTTCCCTTGCGGATTAGTCCTGATTTGATTTACTAGGCGTCTTGTTTGCGGGAAACGGAGCAAGGTTTTTAGCCTGTGTCTTCCTGATTACCCTCAATAAATGCGCCCGTAGCTCAACTGGATAGAGCGCCTGACTACGGATCAGGAGGTTAGGAGTTCGAATCTTCTCGGGCGCGCTTTTTTGTACTGTTTCTGGTCGGATTAGGGTTATTCCTCAACAACGCGCAGGAACAGGGCTTTCCCCGAGGCGGGGATGTTGCGCTCAATGTTATCTCCATTACCCTGGATGCCCTCTTCACGGGTGCGCCATTGCCTCATGTTTGCGGATTCCTCAACCCGGTAGCTTTTGCCTCCCCGAGAGGCAAAGCGTATCACGAGGTTCTCAATGGCCCCTGAGGGCAGGCGGGTGGTGTCCAGTGTCAGGGTCAACGGTGGCGTGGTATTGCCACCCGGGGTGCTGTCTGCATCATTGGGATTGGACCCTGCTGCGACTTCCTGCCCGTCATTGAATCCGTCACCATCGGTGTCGGGGTTGGCCGGATCGGTACCGGTATCACCTTCCGAGACAAAGGTCCCGGTATTTGTCTCGGCCTCATCCGGGAGACCGTCACCGTCGGTATCGGCAAGCTCAACGATATTAACGGTGTAGGTGGCAGGGGTGGATACCAGGCCGTCACTGGCCTCAATCCGCACTGCAAGGCTGTCCCTTTGCGGCTGGGAGATGCGTTCATCTGCGGCAATGCCGAAGAGTCCCCACTCAACGAGCGAGTCATCCTCACGCAGCACCAGGTTGTGGTAACCGCCGGCGGAAATGCCGGTCACCGGAATAAACCCGGGATGGTCAGCTGAGGCCAGTGCGGGCGGCACGTTGAGCTGCCCGTGGTTATTGCGTCCCCAGGTGACGACGGTGCCGTCCTCACGCAGGACAATGTTGTGGTAACCGACCGAGGAAATCTCTGTCACCTTGATGAAGTCCGGGTGCTCGACAGACCGCAGGGCAGCCGGCACGATCCTTTGCCCATGGGTATTATCCCCCCATGCGACGACGGTGCCGTCGGCGCGCAGGGCAAGGCTGTGCAGTGCGCCTCCCTCAATGGCGGTGACCCGGACAAAGGCGGGATGG
>CACIUL010000110.1 GCA_902589825.1 uncultured Verrucomicrobiota bacterium | reverse complement strand
GGTTTTAAAGAGGGCCTTCATCGATGGTAATGGTGAGGGTTGGCGTGCTTTAAAGGGCGGGGATTTCGTGAATGTCAATTGTGCTGAGGATACCTGGCGCTGGGAGGGGGGGCATGCTTTTTGCACAGGAAAACCGGTTGGTGTGATACGCATGAAGGACCCGATCAAGAATTTCGAGTTGGTTTGCGAGTGGATGCACAAGAAGGATGGCGGTAATTCAGGAGTCTTCGTGTGGGCAAGCCCGGCGTCCATAAAGAACCTGGAAGCAGGAAAGGGCAGATTGCCACATGGTATTGAGGTGCAGGTTCTGGATTTGGGATATGCGGAAAAATACACAAAAAGGCATAAAAAGCCGGCTGATTGGTTTACTTCACACGGGGATGTTTTTCCGACAGGACCGGCAAAAATGAAGCCATTTCCACCAGTGGCGCCAAACGGCAAACGCAGTTTTCCGAGCAAGGAGCTGACAAAGGGCATTAACCAGTGGAATCATTATTATGTACGTGCCATCAATGGCGAGGTGCGCTTGTGGGTGAATGGCGAAGAGGTTTCCGGCGGAAGCGGCTGTGAGCCGGCTGAGGGCTACCTTTGCCTTGAGAGTGAGGGTTCGCCGGTGGAGTTTAGGAACATCCGCATCAGGGAACTTCCCTAGCAGGCTGCCATCTTCTGATCACCTGCAGTCGCTCAAGTGCCGGCAATACTCTGCAGGGATGGCTTTTTGGGATCCTTTTTACCCAGATGACTGGTTACCTTTAAGACAGCAGCCTCGGCTGAGATGCCGTGTTTCTCGCGCAAGGCGGGAATGTTTCCGTGCTCGATGAATTCATCCGGCCAGCCTATTCTCACTACTGGGGTAGTGATACCGGCATCATGCAGGTGCTCGATAACGGCAGCACCAAATCCGTTTTTGAGTACGTGATCCTCAAAGGTGCAGATGACCTTCACCCTGCCCGCCATTTCCTCAATCGCTTCAGTGTCTATGGGCTTAATAAAACGTGGGTTCATCAAGCCTACAGAGAAGCCCATTGCTGTCAGCCTTTCCCGTGTTTCCTCCGCCATCGAGAACAGGTGCCCGAGGCCGATCAAGCCGACATCATTACCATCCGCAACGACTTCGGCCTTACCGATCTGGAGCAAATCGGGATTGAGCTTTGGCTTTGCCCCGGGGCCTGCACCCCGGGGGTAGCGGACGGCAATGGGTCCTTGATCATGGCACGCCATTGTCCACAGCATGTCCACAAACTCCTCCTCGTCTTTAGGCTGCATAAACACGAAGTTTGGCACGTGACGGAGATAACCGATGTCAAATAGACCGTGATGCGTCGGCCCATCATCACCGGATAGCCCGGCACGATCCATGCAGAGCCTGACGGGAAGATTCTGTATGCCAATATCATGTATCAACATATCAAATGCCCGCTGCATGAATGTCGAATATATGGTCAGGAATGGCTTTATGCCCTGGGTGGCGAGGCCACATGCAAACAGTGCGGCATGTTCTTCGGCAATTCCCACGTCAAAATACCGACTTTTTACCTCGGGATCGTCACGGAATACGGAGAGCCCCGTGCCCCCGGGCATTGCTGCTGTAATTGCCGTAATTTTTTCGTCTTTCCTGGCGAAATCAGTGAGGGATCGTCCGTAAATCTCGGAGTAGGTCGGTGCCGTGCTCGCAGCAGTTTCACCAGTGTCCACACTGTATTTGCCGAGGCCGTGGAACTTGTCTGGCTTTTCAAGTGCAGGTTTGTAGCCTCGGCCCTTCTCGGTAATGATGTGGAGTATTACCGGCTCTTTTTGTTCTTTGAGAAATTCAAAGGTCTTGATCAACAAGGGCAGGTCGTGGCCGTCGATGGGGCCATAATAGCGTAATCCAAATTCCTCGAATATGACACTGGGAACCAGGATATTCTTGGCACCTTCCTCAACCTTTCCCGCAAGCCGTCGGGCATTTTTCCCCATGATTTTCTCCACGAACCTGGCCGCTGCATCATGTATTCCTGCAAAGGTTTTACTGGTCGTTATCTTGTTGAAGTATTTTGCAATGGCGCCAACATTTTTATCGATTGACCACTCGTTGTCATTGAGCACGACAATGAACGGGCTGTTCAGGCTGGCGATGTTGTTCAGTGCTTCATAAGTGGGTCCACAGGTGAAGGCGGCGTCTCCGGCAACGGCGATGACATGATTATCTTCCTTCCTGAGGTCCCTGGCAGCAGCCATGCCTAGGGCTGCGGAGAGAGCAGTGCCTGCATGGCCTGCCCCATAACAGTCGTGTTTACTTTCAGTGCGCAGCAGGAAGCCGTTAAGCCCTTCATATTGACGGATACTTTTGATTTGTTCCCACCTGCCGGTAAGCATCTTGTGGACATACCCCTGGTGTGAAACATCAAAGAGAAACTTATCACTGGGTGAATCAAAAACCCTGTGCAGAGCAATGGTTAGCTCAACTACCCCGAGGTTGGGACCAAGGTGACCGCCAGTGCGTGAGAGATTGTCGATCAACTCATGGCGTATCGTTTCAGCAAGTGAAGCAAGGTTTTCAGCAGGGAGTTGCTTGAGTTCTTCCGGGCTGCCTATGCCTTGTAAAGGGGGGGATTTAGAGGAGTTGGATTCCTTCATTTGATGTTTGGGGATCAGCTTTTCCACCTTCGTGGCTTTCCGAATCATGCTCGTCAAGGGGGGAAAGACAATTTTCTGCTGAACCAAGGTCTTTGTTTATTTGATCAATTCTGGCACGAGCGTTTTCAATGCGATCCCGGCATAATTTCAAAAGTTTGGTGCCTTCCTCGTATTCCTTTAATAGATCGTCAAGCGGAATGCGCTCTGTTTCCATCCGATCTATAATGCTCTCGAGATTTTCCATCGCCTCCTCGAAACGCAATTCTTGTTTTTTTGTGGCTTTATTGTTGCGAGGCATAATTGGTGAACACGTTGATCCTGCTGCTACACTAGCATTTTCGCACCTGCAGGAAAGTGAACTTTATGGCATCAATGATGATTAATTTCCGGCTTCTTCCAGATAGAAAAAGCCCTTGGATATCATTTCTGTATTCAGTTGAGTGAAATCCAGATTTTTCATGGACATCACAATGGTGTCCCCGGCCTGCGTCCAGTTTTTCGGTTGGACTTCCCGCAGGCCGGCTAAAGCAACTGTGCGACCGGTTATGAGTGGAGCCCAATCCCGTTCTTTACCATATATCATCTTGAAGAGCGATAGATCTGCTGATTTTCGAGTCAGAAGAATTCCGGAAATGGGTTGCCCTTTCTGTTCCGTCCAGAGTTTTATTTCACGCATTTGTTGCGGGTTTGTTGGCAACCACAGTGAGGACCTGTCGCCATACCAGGCAACTGAAGCAGGAACATCTGCAACAACTATTGCA
>CACIUL010000109.1 GCA_902589825.1 uncultured Verrucomicrobiota bacterium | reverse complement strand
AGCTTTCATCAACTCCTTTCGGAAGGGACGGCAAGCCTGAAGTGGAGCGTTACAAGCGTGGCAATGCAGGGCTCGTGTTCAATTGTGGCCAGGTAATTGTCAATGGTATGCCCTATGCGCAGGTTCCATTTTTAAGTGAGGTTGAGGAACAGGAAAAAAGCTGGACCTTCATTCCCGAAACCGGCCGTATCTTCATTAATTTCGGCAACCTTCCCCCATCAGGGCAAGAGGTGGAAATCACGGTTCGCCGCCGTATTTTTGCCCCGCATGTAAAGGGGTTGGGATACCTCGTGGTTGAGGGTTTCGTCATGGAGCATTGCGGCAACCAGTACCCCACCAATTTCTGGAACACCCCGAAGTGGGCGCAGGCCGGCGCGCTTGGTTTGCGAGGCGGTCACCACTGGGTTATACGCGGCAACATGATCCGTTATGCAAATTCCATGGCAATGGATGTAGGTGCAGGTGGTGGGGACAACGAGAAGAATGCAACTTCTGCCGGCGGGGGAAAGGACGGGCATGATAACCTGATCGAGAACAACTACATTGTTGATAATGGCGCGGCAGGTATTGTTGGCGCCAACAGCACGCGCATGGTTATTCGCGGTAACGTGATAATGCGCAACAACACGCATCGCTACATCGGTCCCAAGCGCTATGAGCATGCCGCAATCAAGTGCCATGATATCAAGCGTGGGCTTATAGACGGCAATTACATTGCGGACAATCCGCTTAATGACGGCGTGTGGCTTGATAACCAGTTTCCCGGCACCCGGGTGACAAGAAACGTGATAGTGAACAACGGGGTCAAGGGCATCTTTCTAGAGATGAGTGATTACCGGTTCGATACGGCAATGGTTGACCACAACATCGTGGTGGGTAACGGGGCAAGCCAGTTTTACGTGCACGATGCTTCGGGGTCGACCGTAATGCACAATCTCTTTGCCAACAGTCCGCCAGGGGCAAGGTTCGGACAGGGTGCCTATATTTATCAGGTAACGGCCCGCACAAAGACCGGGTATCATTCCCTCTACAATAATCTATTCATTAGCCACAAGGCCATGCTTGATATCAACTACCCCTCGCATCGAAGTGGTCCCCAGCGCCTTGATTACAATGTGTACGATGTGCGGGAAGCAGAACGTGCATTCATTATCAACAGTGCTTCTGACAGGCCTTCACCATGGAAGCCTGATCAATTTTTTAAGCTCGTCAAAGGTGAGGTTGGCAGTGACGATCCCCTGGCACTTTCAGGGGGAGGAAAGGTGGCACTCACACTGGCTGAGTGGCGTCGATTTTGGAAAAAGCACGGCCTTGATAATGATGTCCACAGTGTCACCCGGAAGGGGATAAAGGTATCCTATCAGCAAGACTCCCTTGAGTTGAAAATTTCCATGCCCTTTGATCCGTCAATGCTCGGATCCACCACCCATCGGCTCATGGACAGGGACTTGATGGGTGTTCCGGTGCCCCGTGATGGAAGTGCAGTCGTTGGGCCGGTACAGCTGTTGAAGAAGGGTGCCAATAGTTTCAAGGTGTGGCGGGGGCTGCCTTTATTGGCAGAGGGGGAATTGCCCTGAGAAAGCAAAGAGCCTCCTGTCGGCATCAGTCTTGTTTCAGTCAGTTGAGGGGCGTTTGGTGAAGGGATATGAAACATGTCGTATTCTCTGGTGGATTGCCTTCAATCGACAGGTTCAGTGCACGGCTAAGTGTTGGTTGTCCAAATGCGTAATCTTCAGGTCATGAATGCGAGGTAATGTGTATGTGTCCATTATGAAACCCCTGCTCGCCCTGTTGTTTATTCCCTTATTTTGTCTTGCCTCAAATGACGACATTATATTCAGCGTTGAGAACGGATTGATTTCCCTCAGTCCGACAGGGGACGGGGATTCAGAGTGGCTTTTTGAGTTTTCTGCCGACCTTCAGAGCTGGGAGCAGTTACACGGGGTGGCGCCGGTTTTTCCTGGTGAGGTTGCCACGCTGG
Organism: uncultured Verrucomicrobiota bacterium; assembly: GCA_902589825.1. Classification (GTDB taxonomy): domain Bacteria; phylum Verrucomicrobiota; class Verrucomicrobiia; order Verrucomicrobiales; family DEV007; genus CACIUL01. The sequence goes on along the minus strand of CACIUL010000109.1, from coordinate 1,440 downwards.
GCCTTGATTTTCCAGGGGGTAATCCCCGTGGATTTTTCAGGGCATTCCAGACCGAAGGATTTTATGATCCGCGTTGTTTGCGCACCATTGACTTAACCTTTGAGGCTGGTGACTGGCTTGATCGTTTGATAGCAAATTATTCAACGGGAGAGGAAATTCCGGGCAGTATTCAGTTCAGGGATGATGTGTTCGGGGGAGTTGGTGTTCGCTATAAAGGCAATACTTCCTATCAAAGGGTCAACGGGCCAAAAAAATCCCTGAACATGAGCATTGATGCCGCTGATGAGAATGCAGACCTTCATGGCTATGAGACCCTGAACCTGAATAATGCGGCGGGTGACCAGACGCTTTTAAAGGAAGCGCTCTACTTTAACGCGATGCGCAAATATGTGGCCTGCCCGGGGGCCGGATTCGTGCAGTTGAATATCAATGGTGAAAACTGGGGTGTTTATTCCAATGTGCAACAGCAGGACAGCTCTCTGATCAAGGAATACTTTGATAGCAATGATGGGGATCGCTGGAAGTCACCTAGCGGTACTGGCAGTGGCAATGGGAATAACGGTGGTGGAGTGAGACCTCCGGGAGGTGGCAGACCCCCGGGTGGTGGCAGACCCCCGGGTGGTGGAGGAGGTGGTTGGGCCAGTGGAGACAAGGCCCTGCTTTATCTTGGTGATGACCCGTCTGTTTACGCGAGCCTGTATGAGTTGAAGAAACAGAACACGGATGACCCCTGGGGGAACCTGATTCGTGCTACTGACGTGCTGAACAATACCCCTCCTGCCGAGTTTAAGGAGAGGATCGATGAAGTGCTTGCCGTGGACAGCTGGATTTGGTTCCTGGTGCTTGAGAATGTATTCACCGATGATGACAGCTATTGGCACAAGGGCTGTGACTACATGATTTATTTTGAACCTGGATCCGGCCGCATTTTTCCTATCCAGCATGACGGCAACGAAGCCTTTACAGCAAGGGATGTGCTTCTCAACCCGTTCGAAGGGGAGAATAACGCCAATCGTCCGGTAATCAGCAAGCTTTTGGCCATTCCGGAATTCCGCCAGCGCTACATCGCCCATATGCGCACCGTGCTTGAGGAGGACTTTAACCCGGAAACCCTGAATGCGACTATCGACTGCTATGTGAAGGTCATTGAATTGGCCGTGGAGGAAGACCCGAAGAAGGACTTCAGCTTCTCGCAGTTCAGGGATGCGGTTGCTACCCTGAAAAATTCCATCCAGACCCGCTATGAATACCTTGTTTCCCATGCTGAGATTGTCAGGAGGGCTCCGGAAATAAGAGCTGCTTCCCTGGTGACTGTCGCCACTTCAAACAACCAGGTGCCTGTTGTGGCATCGGTAACGGGGGCTCCAGGTGAAGGGGTGGATTCCGTGTTCGTCCATTATACGCCGCAGGGTCGTATCGATTCCTATGAGGTTACCGAGA
>CACIUL010000108.1 GCA_902589825.1 uncultured Verrucomicrobiota bacterium | reverse complement strand
CGTGTTGGCATTTATGGCGGCTCCGCTGGTGGCCAGAATGCGCTTGGAGCGCTGTTGTTCCATCCCGAGTTCTACAAGGCCGCAGCGGCTGATTGTGGCTGCCATGACAACCGCATTGACAAGATTCACTGGAATGAAGGGTGGATGGGATTGATGGGACCCCACTATGCTGAAAATTCCAATGTGACGCATGCCCACAGGCTACAGGGCAAGCTGCTGCTCACAGTAGGCGAGCTGGACACAAACGTAGATCCTGCGTCAACCATGCAGGTGGTTGATGCCTTGATTAAAGCGGATAAGGATTTTGACCTGGTGGTTGTTCCCGGGGCTGGGCATGGTGTTGGAGAAGCACCTTATCTTCGTCGCCGTCGGCAGGACTTTTTTGTCCGTAACCTGCTTGGCGTTGAGCCGCGGCATGACCGGGAAAACTAACAGTAGTTGAATTAATCGTGTTCCCTGCGCGCGCGGTAGAAGATTTTCCGCTCATCCCCAAGGGGATAATCACGCATGATCATCCCGTCGATCCCGTCGATTCCGGTTTCCTGAGGCAACCAGTTCACCATGTCGGCGGACTTTTCAATGATGTATGAGTTCCCGTGTGCTCCAGGGAAGCTCAAGGTTATAAAGGGTATTAACCAAGACGGTCCAGGCCGCCAACTGGGCCTTTTTTCCGGCTTCCTGAACCTTCATCCCGCTGCAGATTTGATCTGCCAGCTCAGGATTGGCGGCATACTTCTCATTCAGGTTTTCAACAAGCGTGGCAAGAACCCTCTGCTCAGCAGGATCCGGAAGTTTTGACGTTATTGTCTCATAAATAAATGCCACCCGCTGCACCGTATTGGCATCCTGCGGACCAAGGGCAATCATTGCAAGCTGCCGTGCCGCCTTCAGGTATTCATTTTCATTGAGCAATAGCAGTGCCTGTGAAGGGGTGTTGGTGCGCTCGCGGCGCGCAGTGCATGCATCCCTGATGGGAGCATTGAGTATGGTCATCTGGGGTGGCGGCATACCACGCTTCCAGTATGTGTAAAGGCTGCGACGATAGATCGCATCGCCGGAATCCGGCCTGAACCTTTCCCCTATCATTGTCACCGCCTTCCATAATCCATCAGGTTGCGGAGGCTTCACGCTCCGGCCATACATCTGCTGCGCAAGTAAGCCGCTGGTGAAAAGGATTTGATCACGGATCATCTCGGCATCCATGCGAAAGCGCGATCCGCGCGCAAGGAGGCGGTTCTCAGGATCTTTAGTAAATCGCTCGGGATCGGCAACCGATGCCTGGCGGTATGTTTTGGAGAGAACAATCTGCCTGACCAGCGCCTTGATATCCCAGCCCGACTCAATGAATGTAACGGTAAGATAATCAAGTAAACCTGGATGACTTGGCATTTCACCCTGTGCGCCCAAGTCCTCGGATGTCTTGACCAGGCCCACTCCGAAGAACTGCTGCCAGAAACGATTGACCGCAACCCTTGCAGTCAATGGGTTCTCCGGGGAAACAAACCACTCAGCAAGGTCCATGCGGGTGGCAACCTCACCGCTTTTCTTCAATGGAGCCAGGAAACCCGGTGCATCGCGCTGCACAACATCACCAGGGTCATCGTATTGCCCCCTCTTCATGATGTGCGTGGCGCGCACTTCCTGCCGTTCCTTCATGACCATGGCACGCGGCATGTCGCGGTTGATGTGCTCACGTTCCCTCTTCAAGTCCTGCAGCTCTGCCACCAGTGCCCTTGCCTCCTGCGTAAGGTCCTGTTTCTTCGCGGGTTCCGTCTCGTCCGTAGCCTGTTTCTTTGCTTTATCAACCTCAGGAGACATCTTTGCCATTTGGTCATCAATTTGCTTCAATCTTTCCTTCTGCTGAGCTGTCCCCAGCGTCATAAACGGGGGCTGCAGGCCGTTTTTCGGTGCACCTGCAGTCTCGGCAGCCGCATCGATATTGTTAAAAAAGGCGAACAGGGAATAAAAATCCTTCTGCGTAAGGGGGTCATACTTGTGGTCATGGCATGATGCGCAATGAACCGTCATGCCCATGAAGGCGGTGCCGACAGCGGTCACACGATCAACCACATTCTTGAAAAAACTCTCCTCAGGCAGGGCAGTCCCCCGGTCAATGATCAGGTGCAACCGGTTAAATCCCGAAGCTACCAGCTGGTCATTACTGGCCTCCGGGAACAGGTCGCCAGCCAATTGGTAGCGCACAAAGTCATCATACCCCAGGTTCTCATTAAACGCACGGATCACCCAGTCTCGATAAGGGGCATGATTGCGGAAAAAGTCCTTGTGCATCCCGTTGGTATCCGCAAAGCGCACCAGGTCCAGCCAGTATCGCGCCATGTGTTCACCATAGCCCTCGCTGGCAAGCAGACGCTCCACAAGCTGCTCATAGGCCTTGGGGTTCTCATCTGAAACAAAGGCCCTGACGTCTTTCCTTGCGGGAGGCAACCCGGTCAAGTCAAAGGTCAGCCTGCGAATAAGGCTCCGCTTGTCCGCCTCCTCTGCAGGCAACAACCCCTCTTCCTCCATTCGCTTTAACACATGCAAGTCGACCGGGTGACTGCTCCAGTCGGCTTTCTTAACTTTCGGAACGGGAGGCTTTTTTGCCGGCACAAAAGACCAGAAGGCCTCATAATTTGCACCGCCTTCGATCCACTTCCTGATTAGTTGCTGCTCTTCACTGGAAAGCGGCTTCTTGTGAGCCTTGGCGGGAGGCATGATGTCATCAGCATCCTCAGTGGTAATGCGTTCCCATAAATTACTCTCAGCCACTGACCCGGGCACAATAGCCGCATGCCCGTCCTTTACTCGGTAAGCGCCTTGCGGCCCATCGGCACGATCCAGTCTGAGTTTGGCCTTGCGCTCCGATGCATCAGGCCCGTGACAGGCAAAACAACGGTCTGAAAGGATCGGGCGAATGTCCCGGTTAAATGAAATTTCCCGTGCAAATCCCCCCGGACATAAGGCAAGAAAAACCGCAGAGAACCAATAGGCTGCCCGATTGAATTTCCCCGTCAAAGTCATGTTTTTCTAAATCTATAGGATTATCTCACCCCGGTCACCTAAAAGAAATACAAATCCACCAATTATCCGGGTTCAATGAGCAGAAGAAGGATTCTGCTTGGCCTCAGGCAATGCATGGGGAATGGTCATTGCCTCACCCTCATGAAATAATAGGGTTTAGCATCAGACAATTCGCTCCATGCCACGCTTGCATTTCACCATTCTCCTTTCCCTGATCATCAACTTTTTGTTCGGGCAAACATCCAGCGGCATTGAAAACTGGCCGGGCTGGCGGGGTCCCCGGGGAGACGGAAGCGCTGAAGATGACCGGCGCCTTCCGGTTAAATGGAATGTCGAGGAAAACACGTTATGGAAAACCCAGCTACCAGGCAAGGGACATGCCTCCCCCATCATCTGGGAAAACCACATCTTTATTGTCTCGGCACTCGATGAAACAC
>CACIUL010000107.1 GCA_902589825.1 uncultured Verrucomicrobiota bacterium | reverse complement strand
CGGGCTATCTCTTCAACGAATGGGCCGGTGGTGCCACCGGCAGCGACAATCCGCTGTCCATCATCATGGATCAACACAAGACCATCGGGGCAACCTTTGCCGAGGACACACGCGACTCTGACAATGACGGGTTGAGCAACTTTGATGAGATCGTAAACTGCTTTACCGACCCGAATAATCCTGACAGTGATGGTGACGGCTACATCGATGGACTGGAAAAACGCGAAAGACACGATCCCAATGACGCCGAGAGCTACCCCACCCGCACCCTGACAGTCAATGCCCCGAATAATGGAAGCGTTACCGGTGCCGACATCTATCCACTCGGGACAAGCGCCACAGCCAATGCCATCCCCGCCCCCGGCTATGTCTTCACCGGATGGTCGAATAACCTGGGAAGCGACAACCCGCTGTCCATCCTCATGGATCAGGACAAGACCATCGGGGCAACCTTCGCCGAGGACACACGCGATCCTGACCGCGACGGGTTGAGCAACTTTGATGAGATCGTGACCTACGGGACCGATCCCAATGAGGCAGACAGTGATGGTGACGGCTACAACGACGGCCTGGAAATCACCGAGAGGACCAACCCGAAAGATGCGCAAGAAGTCCCCACCCGCAGGCTCACCACCGTGCAGGGCCAGTTCAAGGGCACCATCACCGGTAACGGCAATTATCCACTGGGGACCGAGGTGATTGTCGAGGCCATCCCTGAGCCGGGATACGTCTTTACCGAATGGCGCTTGAATGCCGAGGGAAGTGATAACCCCCTCGCGCTGACCATGGACGAGAACCTCACCATCAGCGCAACCTCCGGAGAGGACACACGCGACCCGGACCGGGACGGACTCACCAACTACCAGGAAATTGTAACCTACAGGACTGATCCAGATAACGCCGACTCAGACAACGACGGCTACAACGATGGCCAGGAAATCGCCGAGAGAACCAACCCCAATGATGCGCAAGAAGTCCCGACTCGCACCCTGACAGTCAATACCCCGAATAACGACATCGGGAGCGTTACCGGAACCGATACCTATCCACTCGGGACAAGCGCCACAGCCAATGCCATCCCCGCCCCCGGTTATGTCTTCACCGGGTGGTCGAATAACCTGGGAAGCGACAATCCGCTGTCCATCCTCATGGATCAGGACAAGACCATCGGGGCAACCTTTGACGAGGACACACGCGATCTGGATAATGACGGATTGAGTAATTACCAGGAAATCGTTATTCATAAAACCAACCCGAATAATCCCGATAGTGATAACGACGGCTACAACGATGGCCAGGAAATCGCAGAGAGAACCAACCCCAATGATGCGCAAGAAGTCCCGACCCGCAGGCTAATCACCGTGCCGGGCGAGTTCATGGGCACCATCACCGGTGCCGGTAATTATCCACTGGGGACTAGAGTCATCGTCAGTGCCTCGCCTGATCCGGGATACGTCTTTGCCGAATGGCAATTGGACGCTCAGGGAAGTGATAACCCCCTCGCGCTGACCATGGACGAGAACCTCACCATCAGCGCAACCTCCGGGCCGGACACACGTGACCCGGACGGCGACGGGTTGAGCAACTTTGATGAAATTATAACCTACAGGACCGATCCTGAAAAACCCGACACTGACGGCGACGGCTATAACGACGGCGAGGAAGTCAACGAGGGAAGTGACCCGATCGATCCCGATAGCTTCCCCAATCAGGCCCCGGTGTTCGCCGACCAGGGCTTCACGGTTGTCGAGAACCTTGCCAATGAACAACAGGTTGGCATTCTGATTGCCAGCGACCCCAACGGGGACAGGCTGACCTATACCATTGCCGTCAATGTGGATCTCGATGGTGACCAGACCCCGGCCTTCCGTATTGAGGGCAACCGCCTGCTGGTCAATGACAGCGGCGACCTGGACTACGAAACAGAGGCCATTGTCAATATTATGGCCAAGGCCAGTGACGGCACATTCAGTGACCAGGCAATGATCACTGTCAGCCTGACCGATGACCGGCAGGAGGATGCCGATGGTGACGGGCTGACCCAGGCCGAGGAGGAGGATGTCCATAAAACCAGTGACACCAACCCGGACAGCGACGGCGATGGATTTAATGACGGTGAGGAAGTGGCCAAGGCAACCGACCCGCTTGACGCGGATGACTTCCCCAACCAGCCGCCGGTATTTGCCGACCAGCAATTTACCGTTGTCGAGAACCTTGAGAATGAGAAACAGGTCGGCATCCTCAATGCCACCGATCCCAACAGGAACACCCTGACATACTCGATCCTTACCATCCTGAACCCCGACAATGACAACAACCAGGCGTTCCGGGTAGAAGGCAACCGCCTGCTGGTAAACGACTCCGGTGACCTCGATTACGAAAGACTCTCCATCCTTCAAGTCAGGATCAGTGCCAGTGACGGGGAGTTTGCAGCTAATGCCATCGTGACGGTCAACCTGACGGAAGACCGGCAGGAAGATGCTGACGGTGACGGACTTACCGAGGCCGAGGAGGAGGATATCCATAAGACCAGTGACACCAACCCGGACAGCGATGGTGATGGATTTGGCGACAAGCAGGAAATCGATGCCGGAAGTGATCCCACCAATGCAAACAGTGTCCCGAACCGTCCCCCGCTGTTCGCCAACCAGGGATTCCTGTTAACCGAGAACAGCCCGGCAGGAACCCCGATCGGTGTGCTCAATGCAACCGACCCGGACGGCAATGCCATCACTTACACGATTACTTCCGATGAAAGCCAGACCTTCCGCATTGCCAATGACAGGCTCATCGTTGGTGATCCAGCCGCCCTTGACTACGAGTCCAGTCCTGCCCTTGAGCTGAGGATCCGGGCCAGTGACGGTGAGTTCTCCACCGATGCCACCATTACCGTCAACCTGGTCGACGTGCGCACCGAGGACGCAGACAATGACGGGCTGACAGAAGCACAGGAGGAGGACATCCACGGAACCAGCGACACCAACCCCGACAGTGACGGAGACGGATTCAGTGACAAGGAGGAGGTCGACGAGGGCAGCGACCCCACGGACCCCGGAAGCTACCCAAATAAGCCACCGGTATTTGAGGATCGCACACTGGCAATATCCAACGCAGCCAGGGATAACGCCCTGGTCGGACTCCTGGTGGCGACCGACTCCAATAATGACCCGTTAACCTTCACCATCACCGACAATGTCGATACCGACCTTGACGGCAATCCCGCCTTCCGCATTGAGGGTGACCGGCTCATCCTCAATGACGCCGGCGACCTGCAATACCAGTACCGGGAGGTGACGATCTCATCCGGGTGGTATCATGACCTGGCCATCAATGCCGAGGGCCTGGCCACCTCATGGGGACGCGACGACCAGAACCAGGTCAATGTGCCGGAAGGACTGGGGATTGTCCGTGCCATTTCCGCCGGGTTCTACCACAGCCTGGCCCTTAAGGAGGACGGAACCGTCGTCGCCTGGGGAGACAACCGCGAGAGGCAGCTCAATGTCCCGGCCGGCGCACAGGAGGGCG
>CACIUL010000106.1 GCA_902589825.1 uncultured Verrucomicrobiota bacterium | reverse complement strand
AAGAGCTTTTAGAGTTAGTGATCGAGAAATTTCCGGATACCCGTCACTCCGCAAATGCCCATCACAAGCTCAATGAATTAAACCAGGCAGGATAAACCTGCCGTGAGGTCACCAGTAAATGTCGCGTGAGGGCAGCAGCACCCAGTGCTCACCCTTCCGGTCACCACTGGTTCTTGTGGCACTGAGTTTTGCCGCGGGCATCGCACTGGCAGATACCATCACGCCACCCCTGATCCATTGTTATGTCCTGTTTGCCCTTTCCCTGCTGCTCTGGGCCTGCAGGGAAAACACCGCCACTTTTCTTATCCTGGTATTCGTTTCAGGAGGCCTGCTCCACCTGTTGAAAACCAATGCGCAAAAAAGCGCCCCCTTCTTTGATCAACTAAGCAACGGCCCCATCCACGTCACCATCGAGGGAGTCATCGTGTCGCCGCCTGAACATTCCGACACCCCGGCAGGCCGAACCCGTTTCGATTTCCAGCTTGATAATATCACGCGCAATAATCTTAAAATTCATGCCTTTAAAAACCGGATCCGGGTGGATATCAAGGGGCTTCCCCCAGCCGACTATGGTGACAGTTTCCGCCTTCGCGGGGTTCTCAAAAAGCCAAGGCCAAACCGCAACCCCGGAAGCTTTGACTATGCGCAGTTTCTCGGCAACAGAGGCATATATGCCGAGTTTTCCTGTCATGAAAAAGATATCAGGAAACTGGGGGTCAACCAGGGCAACCCGGTCATTGCCGCCGGCTTGCGATGCAGGCAATGGATATCGGGGCAGATTACAAGGGGACTCTCAGGAAATGAAGCTGAAGCCATTGCGATTATACAGGCGATGACCCTTGGCCAGCAAAGCGACACCCCGGACTATCTTAAGGAAAAGTTTCGCTACAGCGGCACACTTCATGTGTTTGCCGTCAGCGGGCTCCATGTTGGCATCGTTGCCGCAATCGCATGGTTTGGCATATCAGCTTTAGCGGGGATCTTCGGCTTGCATCGCAATGTCGCTGTTTTGTCGGTGATCATCGCCGTGGTAGCTTATGCCATCATCACCGGGCTGCGTCCTTCCGCGTTCCGTGCCGCCGTCATGGCGGTAATTTTCTTCGGAGGAATGCTTTTCGGCCGCGAACCCAGGATTTTCAACAGCACCGCCGCCGCCGCACTTGTGATCCTTCTGCATGAAACCAATCAACTTTTCCGTCCCGGATTTCAACTCTCATTCTGCGTCCTCATCAGTATCATCGCATTTGCCACTCCCATTAGGAACTTTCTTTATCGCCCCTTCCAACCTGACCCGTTTCTCCCGAAGTCTCTGATCACGACAAGTCAGCGAATCTTCCATTCCATAAGCAGGAACATTACCGGGCTGATAGCAGTATCCATAGCCGCCTGGGCAGGATCGGCACTGCTCACATGGTATCTTTTCGGGCTGATAACGCCCATATCCATTATCGCCAACCTGGTACTTATTCCCCTAGCCTTCCTTGTCCTCGGTACTGCAGCACTCTCCGTCATGCTTGCCGCAGTCGGTCACCCGCTTCCGGCAGAGATTGTGAACGAATCCAACGCACTCTGGGCAAAGACGGCGGCATACTCCGCCAATCAATTTTCCAGGATTCCAGGCGCCCACTGGACCATTGCATCTCCTGCCCGCATGGCGGGCGCATCGTGTGAGGTAAACCTGCTTGATCTTCCCTATGGTGGAGGTGCATACCACATCGCGATCAAGGGCAAGGAAGGCTGGCTTATAGACAGCGGGTCTGAGGCATCATTCATGGGCATCGTGCATCCGCTGTTGCGAAGTTACGGTGCTGGAAAACTGGCAGGAATGATTCTCACCCATGGTGATATAAGCCATGCGGGCGGTGCCGCGAGGGTAATCGAGGAATACCAACCCCGTCGCGTCATCACCACGCCGCTGAAAAGCACCTCGCCAACATGGCGTAGCGCACTTATCAAGGCCAGGGAGAATGGAATACAAAGTGAATTTCCATCATCAGGGAATCGCATCCAGCTGGGGAATGGGTATCATCTTGAGATACTCTACCCCCCGGAGCAACCCCCGGCAGGTTTTGTCGCAGATGACCGTTGCCTGGTGACTCAACTTCGCAGTCCGGAAGGTTGGCGGATTCTGTTCATGGCAGATTCCGGCTTCTACACGGAGCGATGGCTGATGGCCAATATCAAGCCGGAGGAGCTTCGCAGTGACATTATGGTGCAGGGGCAACATGCCACGGATCACTACGGCCTGCCCGGGTTTATCGATGCTGTCTCGCCAAGCGTTGCCATTCTTGCATCGCCTTACCGTCCCAGATCCAGGAAATCCAGGGATCGCATGAAAGAATATATTCGCAAACAGGGGATCGAAATCCTTGAACAGGCGAGGACCGGTGCCATATCCATCCACTTGGATACAGAGCGCGCTGAGGTTCGGACCTTCCTTGGTAATCAATCGATGGCTTTAAAGCGGGCGGATTGAATGGGTTTGCCCTGCCCCAGCCAGCGTCGCTCGAAATCGGTCTGCGGGTAAAAGAAAGCATCCTCCTCCCAGGGCAGCTGCTGCAGGCTGTCCTCATTAACGAGCACACCCATGGACTCCTCGAAATACTCCTCATCGTCAGTCTTGAAAAGAAATTCCCCGCCCGGCTCGAGCACCCGTCTGATCGCTGCACAAAAATCATGCGTCACCAGCCGGCGCTTGTGATGCTTCTTCTTGGGCCAGGGATCGGGAAAAAGAAGATGGATGCGTGAAGCACAACTGTCGGGCAGCAACCAGTCTAGGGCATAGGAAATCTCCAGCCTGAGAATCTTCAGGTTTTCAAGGTCAGCCTTGCAGGCCTTGCGGTATGCCTTGCGGGCCCTGCCCAACAGCCGCTCAATACCAAGGAAATCACGCTCCGGATAATGCCCCGCCATGGCCGCCGGGAAGGATCCATCACCACAACCAAGGTCAATCTCCAGAGGGCGTGGCTGTCGGGGAAAAACCTCAGGCTTCTCCAGCTTTCGAAAATAGTCGGGAGGAATGAACTGCACGGCTTTTTGCCAAAAAAAATCTAGCCCGTGGCAACAACAGGGGCCTCAATCCAGCGATCATGCTCCTTGATGAGGTCCACCAACCGGTCAACCGCCTCCACCTGCGGAATGTTAAATTTTACCGCCTGCTTGCCCACATAGAGATTGACCTTTTCAGGAGCTCCGCCCACATAGCCGAAATCCGCGTCCGCCATCTCGCCTGGACCGTTCACAATGCAACCCATTACGGCGATGCGCACCCCCTTCAGATGGCCTGTCGCTTCGCGAATTCTCGCCGTGGTTTCCTGCAGGTCAAAAAGTGTGCGCCCGCAACTGGGACAGGCCACATAGTCCGTCTTGAAAATGCGGGTTCCCGCAGCCTGCAGGACATTATAAGCCAGGCGAAGCGTCTGCCCCGGGGCCTCTTCCCCCTGAATGAGCACCACGTCACCAATGCCATCACAGAGCAGTGAGCCGATATTCACGGCGGCAACCAGCAGGGTATCGAGAAAATCCTTTTGCTCGTCGGTATTGATGACAAGGCT
>CACIUL010000105.1 GCA_902589825.1 uncultured Verrucomicrobiota bacterium | reverse complement strand
TGATGGGCTCAGCGACGGCGTTGAAACCAACACCGGAGTCTTTGTCGGCGCATCCGATACCGGTACCAACCCCACCAGCAAGGATACCGATTCTGACGGGTTCTCTGACGGGGAGGAACTGGATCTTGGCACTAACCCGGTGAATTCAAACGATTTCCCGGACTCTCTTCTGGTCTACTATGACTTTGAGGGGGATGTCGGCACCACGGTTACCGATAAGGGAGACTTCGGCAATGACGGCACCTTCAGTGGTGCGGTTGAGTTGATTGCTGAAGGTGCACCTGCTGGTTCAAGCCCCGGAGGCAGTGCCCAGTTTACAGGAGGCTTTATCAATGTGCCGGGCATCGACATGAACACGATGATCCGTGATTTTGGTGAGGGTGACTATACCATGACCTGTTGGATCAAGCCTACGGATGTCACCGGGGAGAAGTTTATCTTCGGCCAGACCAACCAGGGAATCCACAACGGCATCCGCAACAACAGCTACCTGCACCAGGCGCACTGGGGAGCGGACACCAATGGGGCAACCCAGCTTGCCCCTTACCTTGCTGCTGATGAGGACGGCTGGATCCATGCAGCCTTTGTTTATGAAGGGGCAACTGACCAGGGCACGATTTACCTGGACGGGCAACAGGATTGGGCCGGGCAGAAGAACTCACCGAACGGTGGCGGCAACCTGATCATTGGCGGCAGGAACAACGGTGACGGCACCCAGTATCAGGGTCTCATTGACGAGGTGGCCGTGTGGAGAAGTGCGCTCAGTGCCGAGAAGATCCTTGAGCTGGCCGAGGGAGGAAGCCCGTCAGGCGGTTCCCGGGTGCCTCTCGAGATCAACAACATCAGTGCCAACTTCTCGGGAGCGAGCCCGGTTGTGACCATTTCCTTTAATTCCAAGGCAGGCAGAATATACGCGGTGGATCGTACCACGGATCTCCTGCTCTGGGAGGAGCTTGATGACGGAGTGGAAGGTGAAGTGGAATCGACTGACTTTACCGACAGTTTCCTGCCGGAAGGCAGCAAGGTTATGTTCTACAGGGTACGGGAGGTTGAGTAGCGTTTTGCCAGTAGGAGGATGAGTGACGTTGCGATTTCTTGCTGGGAAAAGGATAGAAACCGATTGTCAAATACATAGCGATTGATTCCAACAGCGCGCGGGGCTTGTGCATGCATGAGCCCCGCGTTTAAACTTAAACAATGAAATTGAAAACATTAAACTTGTGGGTGAGTGGCTTGGTTTTTCTGTGGTTATCAGGCTTCGTGAATGTCTATGGAATTGAGACTGCTGTGTTCACCAATAATGCCGAATACAGTGGTACTGATGATACCTATGTGCTCAATGGTGGTGCTTTCGGTGGCGGTATGTCCAATTACGGGAAGTGTAAGGACATCAAGGTAAACGGTAGTAACCGGTTCGGCTTGCTGCGCTTTGACGTATCCTCACTTTTTGATAAGTATTCTGAAATTCAGTCGGTTACCCTTAGGCTTTTCAATCAGAACGCGCCTTCCGGGGGTGCCGTTTCAGCCTACCGGCTGACTCCTGCAAATTCCGCCTGGCGTGAGGGTGGTAATTGCGGCGGAACTGTCCTTGGTGGTAATCGCAATGAGGTGACCTGGACCCACCTCGCCGATTACGGGGGGTTTCCCGCAAGGCCTTCAAGCTGGGCAAGTGGGCAAGGACCGACCATGGCCGGGGTGGACTACCGGGAACCGGCACTGGCCCAGACGAATAATGCCGGTGCGGCAGCCGATGCGCCAATTGATATTGAGTTTACAGGTGATCTCACCGCATTGATCAACGACTGGTCCCTCGCCTCCACCGTTGAGGGATGCAGGGACCGTGGCGGCAACCCGTGTTGGACAGGAAACTGGAACTGGGCCCAGCCTGCTCCGGAAACCACCAATGAGGGTATCCTGTTGCGGGGCCTCGGTGCGACCACTCATGTTTTCCACAGCAGCGAGGCTTCTGATGCGGCTTTGCGTCCCCAGTTGATCGTGAAATACATACCCCCAGGCGGTTCAGCCATGGTGATTGAGGAACTCATGCATGATCCTGTTGCCGGGGAGGTGACACTTAGCTGGACATCACGCAGCGGGGGAATTTATGCGATTGATTTCTCTGATAACCTTAAGGACTGGATCGAGTTTGATGACGGTATCCAGTCCGGTGGAGAATCAACCAGCTTTACTGATACCATGATCGAGGGGGTATTACGCAGGTTTTACCGGGTTCGCGAGATTGCGCAGTAGTATGGGGGTAAGGGAATTCCGCTGAGGCTATTCTCCTATTGATCATATAAGGCCTGCCCAGGGAGGCTTTTCCAAGGTGATAACCTTGCTATAGTATCGTGGATAAACCCCGCCCTTTTTATAACCATTTAATGAACTTTCCCGCCCTTTTTATTTCCATTTATGGCGTTTTTTTACTGACCCTGGGAAATGCTTCAGGTGATGTTGTGATTAACGAGATCCACTACAATCCGCCGGAGAATACAGTGCGGGAGGAGTTCATTGAAATCTATAACACTGATTCAGTTGCCATTGACCTTGGAGGCTGGCGGATTTCAGGGGCCGTTGACTATCATTTCCCGGTAGGGATCTCCATTGCCGGCGGGGATTTTCTTGTTATCGCTGAGGATCCATCAACACTGCTGAAGACACTTAATGTCACTGCCCTGGGCCCCTACAGCGGCAACCTGGACTCGGAGGGTGAAACAATCAGGCTTCGTGATGCTTCTGACCAGATTGTTGACAAGGTGGATTACAAGGTGGGATTTCCCTGGCCTGTGGCATCCAATGGAGGCGGAGCTTCCATTGAGCTGGTCAATGCCGCGCTGGATAATTCCCTTGGCAGTTCGTGGCGCGCTTCCATGCCACAGAACCTTCTCAGTGAAGCGATATTATTGCCTTTTGCCGATGATGGCTGGAGTTGGCGACCCGGGACCACGGAGGCTTCCGAACCGGTGGATGCATGGCGTACACCGGGTTTCATTGAGGATGGGACATGGTTGAAGGCGGCGCGTGCACCCTTTGGTTTTGGCAGGGTTAATGGAGTTACCCTGAATACGGTAATAGATGGTATGCGCGGTAATTACAATTGCTTGTTTCTACGCAAGGACTTTACCGTTGCCGCAGATGAGATGCCGTCGCAATTGGTAATCAATTATACGGTTGATGACGGGATGCTCGTCTGGATCAACGGAGTGGAGGTTGAACGCTTTCGTTTTAGTGCAGTTGAGCAACCTGGTATTGACAGCTTGGCCACGGGTCAGGGCGGCGAAGGGCAAGTGCTGGAAAAGACAATCGTCAATCCGGCATCCTTCCTGGTTGAGGGAACCAATACCATTGCAGTCCAGGTGTTTAATGCGAGTCCCAGCAGCAGTGATCTCGGTTTTGATATTTCATTGGTGAGAGCGGCCCAGGAAGATATACCGCCAACTCCCAGTCCCGGTTCAAGGAACGTGGCCTTCAGCAGGAACCCGGCGCCCAATATCCGAAAGGTCAGTCATTTTCCGCAACAGCCCGCTTCGGATGATGTTGTTGTCATTACTGCGAAGGTCTCTGATCCGGAAGGAGTGGAGTCGGTGAAGCTTGAATACCAGCCGGTTGATCCGGGTTCCTACATTCCATCAAAGCTGCCCCTGCCGGTTTCCGGCGGGAATA
>CACIUL010000104.1 GCA_902589825.1 uncultured Verrucomicrobiota bacterium | reverse complement strand
AGTGCTGGCGTGGGGGATGTGATTACAGCCCACGTTCGCGAGGCAACACCGACTGCCAGCGTGAAGAAGGGCTCGGTTGTTCAGGCGGTTGTTGTAAGGACAGCTGCCCCCATTCGTCGTGATGACGGCTCGGTCCTGCGCTTTGACAAGAATGCAGTGGTGATTATCGACAAGGACAAAAATCCGCGGGGAACCCGTATTTTCGGTCCGGTTGCGCGTGAACTGCGTGAAAAGAACTTCATGAAAATTGTATCCCTTGCCCCTGAGGTATTATGAGCAGAGTCAAAACACATGTAAGAAAAGGGGACACCGTTCAGGTGATCTCCGGAGTGGAAAAGGGGAAGACGGGCAATATCCTCCAAGTATTTCCTGATAAGAGTCAGGTGATTGTTGAAGGTGTGCGCATGATTAAGAAACACGCCAAGCGCACCCAGGATCAACCGGATGGAGGCATTATTGAGCGCGAAGGTCCCCTTCACATTTCAAACGTTAAACTTGTTACAAAATCCCAGGCCAAATCACCAGATAAATCATAGACGGTCCATCCTGGAATCCCATCGAAACACAGGCCCCAAGTTCACATGACGCCTTCATTGCTTAAAACCTACAAAGAGAACGTTGTCCCTGCCCTTAAAGAGCAGTTTGGATACAAGAATATCCATCAGGTTCCGCTTATTGAGAAGATTGTCATCAATTGTGGTGTTGGCAGGGCGGAATCCGAGAGAAAGCAGGCGGTGCAGGATGCTCTGGACGAGATGGCTTTGATTACCGGCCAAAGGGGGGTTGCCACCGTGGCCAAGAACAGTATTTCAAATTTCAAACTGCGGGCTGGAGAAGTCATCGGGGCAAAGGTGACGCTTCGCGGACATACCATGTATGATTTTTTACACCGCCTTATTGCCACTGCTATACCGCGTATCCGTGATTTTCGCGGAGTCTCAGCAAAGGCCTTTGATGGCCGGGGCAATTACACCCTGGGCATTGTGGATCATACGATTTTTCCGGAAATCGAGCTCGACAAGGTCCGCCGTGCACTGGGATTTGATCTCTGTGTGGTCACGACCGCCAATACGGACGATGAGGCCAGGGAATTGCTGCACCTGATGGGAATGCCTTTCCGGGGCAGGGAGAAGAAGGCAGCGGCATAATTACCTGATAGCGAGATAAACAAAAAAACTTTAAACCAATAGTTCGATGGCTGTCTTAAGTGATCCAATCTCAGATTTTCTGATTCGTTTGAAAAATGCCTGCAGGGCAAACAAGGAGGAGTTTGTCGCCCCTTTTTCCAAGATTAAAGCTGAAGTGGCAAGGATCTTGAAGGAAGAAGGATATATCTGGGGCTATGAAGTTGATTCCACTGGAGACTTCCCCCAGATCAGGGTCAAGGTGAAGTATGTCGATGGAACGCCGGCACTTACCGACCTGAAGAGGGAGAGCAAGCCTGGGCGCCGTCGTTATGTGGGAGTGGAGGAGATTCCCAAGGTCCTGGGCGGACTGGGGATGACAATAGTATCCACCTCCAAGGGGCTCATGGCTGGTCACCGCGCAAAGAAGGAGAATATTGGCGGGGAGTTGATTGCTTCCGTTTGGTAAAATTGGGTTCAAATCAGAAGAGAATATGTCACGAGTTGGAAATAAAAGAATACCTTTGCCGGACAAGGTGGCCGTTTCGGTTACTGACGGGGGTGGATTAGCCGTGGAGGGGCCGAAGGGCAAACTGGAATGGGTGCTTCCGGAGGGTATTAGCCTTAATCAGGAAGAGGAATTTGTTGTCTTGAGCAGGAGTGACGAATCCCGGTCACAAAAGGCCATGCACGGCACGAGTCGCAGTCTTGTGGCCAACATGGTGGAAGGAGTTAGTGCTGGGTTTCAGCGTAAACTCGAAATCCATGGCGTTGGATTTCGTGCTGCGGTCAAAGGAAATGAACTGGACCTTTCCCTGGGATTTTCCCACCCGCTCAGGCACCCGATTCCGGAGGGCATTAAGGTTAGCGTTGAGGAGAACACTAAAATCACGGTTGAGGGTATTGACAAGCATGCAGTAGGCCAGTTTGCCGCTGATGTCCGGGCTTATTACCCGCCTGAGCCCTATAAGGGCAAGGGTGTGCGTTATGCTGATGAATATGTAAGGCGTAAAGCAGGCAAGAGCGTGCAATAATTTCTTTCAACGACAACTATAGAATTTTTCACTTAAGGACCATGGCACAGATCAATCGAAAGAAGAACCGCCACCGTGTGCATTACCGCATTCGCAAGAAGATTTCCGGCACCGGCGAGCGTCCTCGTCTCGCGGTGCATTTCTCGAACAAGAATGTGTATGCACAGCTGATAAATGATGTTGAGGGAAAAACCCTGGCGTCGGCTTCAACAAAGGATAAAAAGGGTGGATTGGCTAACGCCGCGAATGTTGATTGTGCCTCGAAGGTTGGCAAAATGATCGCCGACCGGGCGAAATCAGCAGGTATTGAGAAGGTGGTTTTTGATCGTGGGGGTTTTCTCTACAGTCAAAAAGTAAAGGCATTGGCAGATGCGGCCCGGGAAGGTGGACTTCAATTTTAGTAGATACTCATGAGCAGCGAAGAAAAGTCAGACGCGTCCGATGCCGAGAAGGTAGAGGATACAGCGAACGTGGAGGAAGCTCCGGCAGCAGCTGAGGAAGCTCCGGCAGCAGCTGAGGAAGCCCCGGCAGCAGCTGAGGATACCATTCGTAGCACGACTTATTCGCCGCCGGCAGGTGGAGACAAGATTGTCGGAGAAGACCAGGAAGAGAATCTTTTGACGGAGAAGGTGGTAGCCATCAACCGTTGCGCCAAGGTTGTCAAAGGGGGGCGTCGTTTTAGTTTTAGTGCCCTGGTGGTTGCAGGTGACCAGTCAGGTAATGTTGGTTACGGGTTCGGTAAAGCCAATGAGGTCGCCGAGTGCATCCGCAAGGCAAGTGATTCGGCTAAAACAGCCCTGTTGCCAATCAAGATGAGGGGTAACACAATTCCACATGAGACAATAGGTGAGTTTGGCGGAGGCAAGGTAATGTTGCGCCCCGCTTCTCCGGGAACCGGGATCATTGCAGGAAGCAGCGTGAGGGCAGTGGTTGAGGCGGCCGGCATTAAGGATATCCTCACAAAGTCTCTGGGATCGAACAATCATTACAATGTCGTAAAGGCTACCCTCGCCGGGTTGCGTTCATTGCGTGACCGGGAACAGATTTATAAATTACGCGGCAAGAAAGTCGCTGAGAAAAAAGCTCTCTAGGAGAGCCTAAACCATTAGCCCGCTGATTCTATGCGTCTTCACAATTTAAAACCGAACCAGGGAGCCACCCACCGTCGTAAACGTCGCGGTTGTGGGGAGAGCTCGGGCTTGGGAAAAACAAGTGGCCGGGGGCACAAGGGACAGAAATCCCGTTCCGGGGGTGGTCCTCGCTCAACATTTGAAGGTGGACAAATGCCTCTTTATCGCCGTTTGCCCAAGCGGGGATTTAACAATAAGCAGTTCAAGGACTTTTATGCGGTTGTTAATGTCTCAACACTCGAGGCTCTGTTTGAGAATGGCGCCCAGATTGATGAGTCCAGCTTGCGCAATGCCGGGGTGGTCAAAGGACGTTATGACGGTTTAAAAATACTGGGAAGCGGTACGTTGAAAAAGAAATTCAAGATTACGGCAGACAAGGTCAGCGCATCCGCGAGGTCGAAGATCGAGCAGGCCGGTGGTGCAATCACGTCGCCGGAAGGGACATCCCAACAGGAAAAACCC
>CACIUL010000103.1 GCA_902589825.1 uncultured Verrucomicrobiota bacterium | reverse complement strand
CCCATCGCCAAGGGCACTGGAGGCAATGCGAGAAGCTGTTGAAGATGTAAATATCTATCCGGATGGAGGGGGGTGGAAGCTGCGCAATGCCATTGCCAGGCAATCGGGATTGGCCATGGAAAACGTGGTGCTTGGTAATGGATCTAATGAAATAATAGAGTTTGTCGGGCATGCTTTTTTGAAGCCGGGTGACGAGATTATCGCAGCGGAACATGCCTTTGTTGTCTACAAATTGATGGCAACTCTCTTTGGAGCCAGGACGATAGAGGTCAATGACCCCGGGTTCGTGCATGACCTTGACGCGATGGCAGATGCCATTACCGGACGGACGCGTGAGATTTTCATCGCGAACCCCAACAATCCAACGGGCACAATGGTGGGTCAGGATGACATAGACCGTTTTATGGAACGGGTTCCGGAGGAGGTGATCGTGATCTTTGATGAGGCCTACTACGAGTTTTTGGACAGTCCTCCTGACACTTTAAAATTTGTGCGCGAGGGGCGCAATGTTGTGGTAATGCGCACTTTTTCAAAGATCCAGGGGCTTGCGGGTCTACGAATCGGCTACGGGTTGGCGCCTGCCAGCCTGGCTTCCGTGTTGCAGAAGACCCGGCAACCTTTCAACGCAAACTCGATTGCCCAGGCTGGCGCACTGGCTGCGCTCCAGGATTTGGAACACCAGGCAAGGACCAAGGAGGTGACGGATGCCGGAAGGGAGTTTCTTGAGGAAAGCTTTAGGGAAATGGGACTGGAATACGTTCCCAGCCGCGCAAATTTTGTTCTTGTAAAGGTGGGGGATGGCGACGGGGTGTTTGATGCAATGCTTCGCCGAGGAGTAATTATCAGGGCCATGCGGGGCTATAAGCTACCGGATTGGGTGCGTGTTTCTATTGGCACTGAGACCGAGAACCGTCGGTGTATTGAAGTGCTCAAGGATGTCCTTGATAGCTGAGTGGCATGCTACCATGCTGCCCGATAAAATCTTGTCGTGGCGTCTTGGGGAATCACTTGTTCAAGGGTGAGAATCCCTGAAAATTCCGGTCCGGTGGAGGCGATGTTGTTCCAGGTTATCGAGTCAGTTGATGACTGTATGCGTAAGAGTTGGCCGGGGTTGCCCTTGAGGGTCAGGCATATCCTGTCATTCATGTTGTTATAGCTGATTTCAAGGGAGGGGGAACCGGTGTGTTGGGGACAGTCAGGATCCGGCAGGTTGGTAACATGGATACCGGATGATTCAAATGCGGACAGGACGCCGATACTTGACGCGGAATCCATATCCATCAAGCTGCTGGAGAAAGAGAAGCTGCTGAGGGTGTTTCCAAGTTCTGTAAGCGTGGCGGGCAGTTCCCCTGTAAGTGGGTTGCAGTGCAGCTTGAGCTCTTTCAATCGCTTCAGGTTTGCCAGTTCGGCAGGAATTTCGCCACTTAGTTGATTACTGGAAAGGTCAAGGTGTTCGAGGTTTTCCAGCCTTCCCAGCCAGTTGGGCAATGAGCCGGTCAGCCGGTTATTGGACAGGTTCAGGTGGGTCAGATTTCCCAGTAAACCCAGTCGGGAGGGAATGAATCCTTCAAGTTGGTTGTTTGATAGATCGAGGCGGGTCAAGTTGTTCAAGCGTTCAATATCCTCGGGGATGGGGCCGCTAAGCCGGTTTTTGCTGAGATTAAGCGACCAAAGGCTGCCTAATTGTCCTAGAGTGGCGGGGATCGGGCCACTTAGTCTGTTATTCATAAAGGAAAGTACCCGCAGATTGGGAAATTGTCCTAACTCGGGCGGAATGGCTCCCGTGAACCGGTTATTGTCAGCAAAAAATATCTCCAGGTTGATCAGTTGTGCGAGTTCTGTCGGGACCGCTCCTTCCAGCTTGTTGGCATTTAGGTCGAGCACCCTTAGGCTGGTCATTTTCCCAAGCTCTGGTGGGATGGTTCCTTCCAGGTTGTTGTGGTCAAGCAGGAGGTCCCAAAGGCGCCTTAACTGGCCCAACTCTGAGGGAATCCTTCCACTTAGCCGGTTGTTTGAAAGGCCGATCCAGGATGCGCGTTTCAGTTGCCCGAATTCAGGGGGGATTGTTCCCGTTAATTGATTGCCGGTGAGGTTCAATGTGTCCAGGTTGCTTAAGCTTCCCAGTTCAGGGGGAATGGAGCCCTCTAGTTGATTGTCGTTGAGAAAGAGTAGACGCAAGCTTCTCATTTTTCCCAATTCGGCAGGAATCACTCCATTTAACCTGTTGTCGTTGAGAAACAATTCCAGCAAGCGGCTGAGTTGTCCCAACTCGGCAGGGATCCTTTCATTGATGTTGTTGTGCTTGAGGTAGAGTTGCTCCAGTTGTTCCAATTGCCCTAATTGGGGAGGGATGGCTCCGCCCAGTTCATTGTTGGTCAGGTAAAGTGTCTTCAAGCTTTCAAGCTGGCCAAGTGAAGAGGGGATTGGTCCGCTCAACTGGTTGCTGGCAAAGTTGAGCACCTGCAAATTGCTCAACGATCCCAATGTGGATGGTATCATGCCGTTTAACCGGTTCCCGGACAGCTCAATCTTCTGCAAATTGCTTAACCGGGTTAATGAGGAAGGTATTGGTCCATCTATGCCATTGGATTTAAGTGACAGGCCAAACACGTTATGAACGCTGTGCCAGTGAATGGGTTCGATACTGATTCTTGTCCAGCGGACGTGACGTGTTTCGACTCCGAGCCAACTGGAGCGAGCAGGATTGAGCCAACTGATCCTCTGTCTCCAGTTATGACCGGAAGTGGCACGGTAAAATTCAACGAGGGTGTCGTATTCTGTCGGCGGTAAAAGATCCCCCAGGTTTTCCGGTTCGTCGGCGGTAGCTGTCCATGAGGTTGAAAAAAGCAGGCTGAAGGTGACTGACAGGACGCGGACAAGCTCACCGAAGGAGGTTTGGCCAGGGGATGAAAATGAGGGTTTCCTTCCTTGATTGCCCGCTAGTGACTCTTTATTGTTTTGCTCCTGCGCACCGGCGGCGAGGGCAGTGATTCCTCGGTTTTGAGTGGAAGTTTTGCGCAAGGAAACGGATGGCTGAGTCTTCAAGAAAATGTCACAATAATGTAACATTTGCATTATCATCCCGCAAACATCTAATAATAATTGAGTTACGTGAAATGGCTTATCGGATAGGTTTATCTATCAGGATACCTGCTGTATAATCCATTCCACATGCAGAGAAAGGATTGAGTTGTGGAGGAGACTATAGTTGCGATTTCAACGCCTGTCGGACAGGGGGCTGTTGCCCTTTTGCGCATGACTGGGGATCGCGCAATTGCCGTTGCTGAGAAGGTGTTCCAATCTGCGGGAGGACCGGTTTCTGGTTTTCCGCAACGGTTGCAGGTGCTAGGCAATGTCATTGATGGTGAGGGGTGCCGTATCGACCAGGTTCTGCTTACGGTATTTCGTGCACCTGCCAGCTACACCGGTGAAGATACGGTCGAGATCTCCTCACATGGGGGTATGCTTGTTGCGTCGGCTATCCTTGATTCCCTGGTGGAAGCGGGAGCGCGTCCTGCAGAGCCAGGGGAGTTCACAAGGCGGGCTTTTGTGAATGGAAAGATGGACCTTACCCAGGCTGAGGCTGTCATGGATCTCATTGGTGCGCGGACCTCACTTGCCCTGCGGGCGGCTAACCGGCAGCTTGAGGGCAAGCTGGGAGCCCGGGTTAACTGGTTGCGTGAAGAGTTGCTGGGGGTATTGGCACATCTGGAAGCCTATATCGATTTCCCTGAGGAGGGAATTGATCCTGATAGTAACCAGAGGATTCATGAACGCCTGATTGAAGTATGCGGTGCGGCACGGCGGCTGCTTGATACGGCAGAAGAGGGAAGGATCTTGAGGGAGGGCCTGAAAGTGGTCATTGCCGGCTTGCCCAATGCAGGCAAGTCCAGCCTGTTGAACCTTTTGCTTGGGTTTGAACGTGCCATCGTCAGTGATATTGAAGGTACGACAAGGGACACGATTGAGGAGATGATCAATGTGAAAGGAATCCCGGTCAGGCTTGTTGATACGGCCGGTTTG
>CACIUL010000102.1 GCA_902589825.1 uncultured Verrucomicrobiota bacterium | reverse complement strand
ATGTCTGTTGGCAAAATCTCAGGGGCTCAGGATATAAAAAGCAGAAAGGTCACGACTTGTCCTTGCCGGTGAAAACGACAAGGGTGGAATATCTGTTATAGTTACTCTTGGCAGGCTTGGTCTGCCCATCATCGCCTGCCGGGGGATCGGTGAAGTCCGGGTTGCCCGGGTTATTGGAAACCTTGATGATGACCCGCCTTAAGTATTCGCTCTCCTTGGCCCCTGGAATCGGCGGGTTGCCGCTTTCAATCTCTATGCGCGCAGTGTAGACAACCTGGTCCCCACCGCTCCTTAATTCCGTCCCCATGTCATTGTAAAAGCGCTGTTGGTTATTGAACTTGTCAATGTCATCATATTCGGCCAGTTGCACCTCGCCGATAAGCTGTTGGGCAATGCGGGCACCAACCGTACTGCGTCCTGCCTCACTGAGGATATCCGACCCCGTGGGTAACAGTCCCAGAAGGGCAATCAACACGGTTGCCACAATGCCAATGGCGAGCACCGTTTCAATAAGGGTAAAGCCACGTTTTACTGAAGATTTCTGAGGAGCAATACCGTGGTCTTGGCTCAAAGGTTGGGATCGCATAACTAGAAATACGGCTAATTGATTGATTTTGGGGTAATTGGGTAGAGCATCCGATGAAATTGCCCCTCTGCTTAAAAAAGTTTAGGATTTACAATGCATATACGCAAGGAAATTTCAGCGCTTTGTCGGATTCCTTGTTTTTAGCCTGTTTTTATAGGCAATGGCATGTGTTCTTCAGCCTCCCATGCCATGTCCTGCCGGCTCGCCGGAGGCTGCCGTTTTCAGGTATTACGACGGGCTCCTACTGGAGAATGACCTTATAATTCTCAATCTTCACGCGACCGAAACCCTCTCGAATACCATCCACCGGGTTAATATAACGCGCTGTCACGGTTACCGTCCCATCATCATTTACCTGCGCATCACCAATCTGCTCATAGGTATCTGCACCCGGGGCGGCATCATCCCAGTTGACACCATCAGAAGAAAACTGGGGAATATACTTGATGTCATAGAGGTTGAATCCTCCAAAAGGGCTGTCCAGGGTTCCATCCGTCGGGGCATTGAGCTGCCGCCAGCTCATCTCGAACCACAACTGCCCTCCCTCCTCAACAACTCTCCCCTCGGGCATCAGGGGTTGCCCGCTTTCTGAAGTGTAGCCCGGCACCTCTGCATCTCCGCCAAAGGCATACTCAAGGTAGTTGGACAGACCGTCCGCATCAGGATCTTCCAGGTAGAAGCCGTCATCATTGATGTCATAATCCGTTGTGAGCTTAATCCACGAGTCATAGGAATCCACCTCAATGGGTGTTCCCTCAATCTTGAAATTATCAAAGAAAATAGCCTCGGTATCCTCATTGCAACGTGCCTCGAAGGTAAACGTGTAGCTGTTGGCGGTGGAATCGATCGGGAAATAGTAGCGATAGTAAGAGCCGGTAATCCCACGGTTGAGATCATTGAGGTTCAACGGTGGATCATTGCGCGGCGCAATGGCATTGGTGGTCCCCTCCAGTTGGCAGGAAAACAGGAAGTCCGAACCCCGGCCGAGGTTCAATGCCTGAATGGCAAGAATATTCTCCCCGTTTACCAGTTTATTCATGTGGTTATTCAAGGAATAATCCACCATCGTAATCGCGATGGAATCCAGGTTGCTGCCAGTCGCGCCTGAATTCCAGAGAACCGGATTGGGTGCCTTGAACGTTGCCACTTTCTGGCCATTGAGATACGCAACAAATCCGTCATCCACACGGGCACCCAGTGTCAGTCCGCTATAGCGGCTCTTGTCCTCAACATGAAAGGGAATCCTGAGGTAAACCGATGAACTGGTGCGCATCTGGTCTTCAAGGTCCAGGCAAATATAGGGGTCAAAGGTATCGGTGCCCGGAGGCTTGTTGCGCGCATAAC
This sequence comes from uncultured Verrucomicrobiota bacterium, assembly GCA_902589825.1. Lineage (GTDB taxonomy): Bacteria > Verrucomicrobiota > Verrucomicrobiia > Verrucomicrobiales > DEV007 > CACIUL01. The sequence continues at coordinate 2,228 of CACIUL010000102.1, read as the reverse complement.
CAATCCCTCCACCAACCACGTCGCCAAAGTCATCAAGCTTGGAGACGTTCAGCCATTGGGAATCATCGTAGTTGAGCTCCGTCCAGGCCGTTCCAATGTCCTCTGTTGGAATAAACGCCGTCTTTACGGCATTTTCAGGCGCCAGCTCCTCGGCAATAAACTCGACTCCTCCCCCGGCTCCGCCGGTAAGGTAAAGTTCCTGTTTCTTGGTATAGGTATTGCCATCGGTGCTGGTATGGCTGAAAAACTTGATGTAGTCTTGGTTGGTCTCAAACCCGTTTCCCGGCGCTATCCCTGCCTCAGGCCACCCTCCGTCATAGGTGCGCACATCAAAGGAAACCACGCAGTCAACGTAGTTGCGCAAGTCTATGCGATACTTCAGGGGATCGGCAAGCAGGTCCACAGTGTTAACCTGGTTAAAGACTTCCACGTGGTCGTTGGTAATTGAGAAACAATTCCCCTCCGCAAAGCCTAGCCCGGTCTGTGCAGTTGGCAGAAAGGTAAACCACTCATAATTGGCAACACCTGACAGGAACCCGCTGGCACCATTGCGGTCCCGGCTGGCCCAGCCAAGGTCATTATTAAATAGAAGGCTGGGAGCAAAGCTCGTGTCAGCCGTTCCGGAATCCTCAAAGGTGATCTCCTGAGGAGGATGGTAGAAGCCATATGTTGGTGGAACATTGTAGGCACTGAGGCCAAGGTCGAAACTCACGTCAGAACTGGATGGTGATGACTGGTGAATCTCCACTGCAAGGACATTGGTGCCGGTGCGCAACCTGCCTGTCCCGTCAATCCCGAACTGAAAGAAGGTGGATTCAGTCGCCCCGCCGGCAGCAGAAGTGGCAAGGCTCAGGTAGGTAATGGTACCCGCAGGCATTCCGTCGCGGAGGATTTCCTGGCCATTAAGGTAAACCACCGCCCCGTCATCGCGCTTCAACCTCACCAGCAGCTGGTAAAACGGATCATCTCCCTGCAACGCATTGAGTTGTCCCGCAGACACATTAAAGCTCTTCCGGAAATAAAAAGTCCGGTGCTGGTTGCCTGCAGGTCCCTTATTGATAACGGTCACCTCGTTGTTGTCGCCGAAACCAAGCTCGGCAAAACCGCTGGCCCAGCTGGAATCATTGAAATTACTCTGTCTCCAGGCGGTTCCCTGGTTGGATCCGTTATCCAGGTATTTCCATGAACTGCCCGTTGAAATAAGGGAAATCTGGTTCTGGGCTGAAACAATAGTGACGCCGGCAGCAAACAGCAGCAGCACGCTGAGGATTTTCGGGAAGGATTTCATGAGATTGGAGGATGTGGGGGTATTGATTGGGGCTGAGGGCAGCGATCGCCACCCTGCACCTAAATAATGACACTAACGCAGCCGGGAATCAAGATTTCAGGCGCACTTTGCGACCTTCAAACAGTAGGCAAAGTCCATTATGGCGGCTGTTTGCAGCAGTGAAAGCTCCTTGCCGTAAGCGCTGGATGTCCGCTATGATGAAAAAAATGCCTTCCTGCCACCATGTATAAGCATATCCTGACCATCCTCGTTGCGCTGCTTTGCACAGCGGAAATCAGCCTCGCTGCAAAACCCGAAAGGTTTAGCTACAAAGGAACAACCTACCAGGTGGTCGAAGTCACCAACGTGAAGGGCTCAGAGGTCACTCTGCGCACCGATAAGGGTGAGGAAGTCAATGTCCCGGCACGGTTTTTGTCATTCAAGATCCGTGACATGGCGGAAAAATTCGTGAGGGCAAAACAGGCCGCAGCCTTTACCATTGCAGGAATTGACAGTGAGAATGCCAGGCAACTGGAACTTACCCTCATGCAGGCGGCACGATCAGGCACTGGAATCAGGCGCTGGATTGCGGGCACAACCTCAAACGAGAGCGTCGAAGGCGGTATGCTTATTTTCTCTGCCTCATCGGCTCTGCCGGTAAGACATGACCGCAAGGGCAACCCGCTTCCCCTGCAAAGGGTCAAGAACTCGTCCATCTTTATTGATGGATTGGTTTTTCTGGAGAGCAGCCGAAGACATGCTGACAACACGGTCGTGGAGTATTTCGCCTGGGATACCGGCAAGCGTATCGAGTTTAAAAGCCAAATGATTCCCCACCTGATGCTTAAGCCGCAAGCTCCCAAGCCACTCTTTGAACAACGGCAGTGGACAAATACCGACGGCAAAACACTCACTGCAACCCTGCTGGCTATTGACGATAAATCCGGACAATTTAAACGGG
>CACIUL010000101.1 GCA_902589825.1 uncultured Verrucomicrobiota bacterium | reverse complement strand
TTCGAAGCTCCAGCCCCAACTGCGCATTTTACCGATTTCCTTTTCCTCAAAATCGGCAATAAGCAGATCACCATTGCGCAGCTGCTTGGAGATGGGGTTCTCCGCCTGCTGGCCAAGAGCCAAACCTGCCACAGCCAAGGGCAAGATCGCAATGATCTGAAGGCACTGTTGCATATCGCTTGGATTAACGAGCTTTTGCCAAAGCACTTCGTTGCAGAAGGTAGTTGGATATCGTGTATTCCACCGGGTCGCCGGTATTGACCATGACATAGTCAACCTCGGCCTTGTCACAGGCGCTTTTTATCTCGCGTACAAAATCCTCGAATTCCTTGAGATAGTTCTCACGAACTCTGGCCGGCTGGGTAACCAGTTCTCCTTCTCCCTCGAGCCCGACAAATTTCCACATACCGCTGAGTGGAAATTCAATTTCATAGCGGTCAAGCACGTGGAAGAGGACAACGTTGTGTCCACCGAAACGCAGGTGGTTGAGGCCGTTAATGAATTCCTCGGTATTATCAAAGAGGTCACTGAAGAGCATGACGAATCCACGCTGGGACATGCGGTTTGCAAATTCATGCAGGACTGCACCGACGTTTGTTCGTGGTTGCGGCTCGAGTTTCTCCATCTCGCCGGAAATATCACTCAGGATACCCAGGTTGCTTTTTGGCTGAATGTAGTTCTGCAACGCACCGTCAAACATTCCCACGCCAACCGAGTCACCCTGGTTGACTGTCAGGTAGGCCATGCTGGCGGCGAGATACTTGGCGTATTCAAGCTTGGTAATTTTGCCTGAGCCGTAAGTCATGGACTCGCTGCCGTCGACCAGCAGGTTGGCCACAAAGTTTGTCTCGGCATCAAACTGCTTGATGTAATACCGGTTAAACCGTGCGTAAGCTTTCCAGTCAATCTGGCGAACCTCATCACCTGGGACGTATTGGCGGTAGGCAGTGAATTCACTGCTGATACCGCGCACCGGACTGCGGTGCAGACCGATGCGCAAGCCCTCAACGACCTGGCGCGCAACAATTTCCAGGGACCCGATACTGGAGAGGATCTCCGGGTCGAGATACTTGGCGTTTTGTTTAGGCTGCGCCATCGTAGAGTTCTTTGCCTGCAGATGTGTCCTTGATGAGCCTGCTGATAATTTCGTCAGTATCGATTCCCTCGGACTGTGCCGCAAAATTCAGTCCCATGCGGTGACGAAGGACAGGTTGTGCCAGTGCCTGAATATCTTCAGCTGAAACGGTGAACCTGCCACGCAGAATGGCACGTGCTTTTGCCCCGGTAATCAGGTTGAGGCAGGCGCGTGGACCGCATCCCCAGGAGACATAGTCCTTGATGAAGTCAGGTGCACTTTCCTCATCAGGGCGTGTGGCACGAACCAAGGTGGCAACATACTGGAAAAAGTGATCCGCACATCCCACTCTGGTAACCAGTTCCTGCATGGCGATGATGTCATTCTTCTTCAGCACGGCCTTCAGCGCGGATTGCACATTGCCAGTGACCGAGCGCATGATGTCCACTTCCTCATCAAGGCTCGGGTAGCCGACGTTGATCTTGAACATGAAGCGGTCAAGCTGTGCCTCAGGCAGTGAGTAGGTGCCTTCCTGCTCAAGCGGGTTCTGAGTAGCCAGCACAAAGAACGGTGGATCAAGCTTGAAGTTTTCCCCGGCAGCGGAAACCATCTTTTCCTGCATTGCCTCGAGAAGGGCAGCCTGAGTCTTTGGAGGTGTCCGGTTGATCTCGTCAGCAAGCACCATGTTTGCAAAGATAGGCCCTTTGCTGAACTGGAAATGGCGCTGACCGGTTTCCGGATCATCCTGCAGAACCTCAGAACCGGTAATGTCTGAAGGCATAAGGTCCGGAGTGAACTGGATCCGCTTGAATGTCAGTGAAAGGCATTCTGCGATTGAACTGACCAACAGGGTTTTGGCCAGTCCCGGAACCCCTTCAAGGAGAGCGTGACCGCGTGAGAAGATAGCAATCAGGGTCTCATCGATAACCTGGTCCATTCCCACGATGTTTTTCCGCAGTTCGCCGACAAGCTGTTCGCGAGCTTCACCTAGTTGTTTTACCGCGGCGACGTCCCCGCTTTTGGAACTTGCAGCCTTTTTACGTGCTGTTTTTTTTGTGGCAGCTTTTTTACTCATGAGAGATTGTTTGTTTATTCGTATTTAGAGATGGTGGAATCCTCAATGATGGAGGTTTGTTAATTATCCATTAATTGCTGATATAATGCTTTCGTATGTGCTTTTCTCACAAGCATTTTCTTTTACTGCAATAAAAAAAGACGCGCCGTTTCCGGCGCGTCTTCCGTGAGTTATGAACTTTATGGATATTTATGACTTTGCAGTCTACATCATGCCGCCCATGCCGCCCATGCCATGGTCGTGACCATGACCGGCATCAGGTTCTTCCTTTTCCGGAAGATCCGTGATCAGACACTCGGTAGTCAGCAGAAGGCCTGCAATGGATGCCGCATTCTGCAGTGCAGAACGGGTAACCTTAGCAGGATCAACGACTCCTTTGGCAACGAGGTCCTCGTATTTGTCAGTGGCGACGTTGTAGCCCTTGGTACCTGACTTGACGTTTTCCACAATCAGCGCACCCTCGCGGCCGGCATTACTGGCCAGCTGGCGAAGCGGAGCCTCAATGGCACGTGACACGATTTCCACACCGGTTGCCTCATCACCCTGCAGCTTGAGCTTAGTGAGTGATTTCTGGGCGCGTACCAGGGCAGTTCCACCGCCAGGGACAATCCCTTCCTCAACAGCAGCGCGTGTGGCGTGCAGGGCGTCCTCAACACGTGCCTTCTTTTCCTTCATTTCGGTTTCAGTAGCGGCTCCTACGTTGATAACTGCCACACCTCCAGCAAGTTTCGCAAGACGCTCCTGGAGTTTCTCACGATCGTAGTCCGAAGTGGTTTCCTCGATCTGGCGGCGGATTTGGCCGATGCGACCATTCATGTCCTTGGACTTTCCGGCTCCATCAATGATGGTGGTGTCTTCCTTGCCGATTGAGACCCGCTTGGCTGAGCCAAGATCCTTCACTTCCACGTTTTCAAGCTTGATGCCAAGGTCTTCAGTGATGACCCTGCCGCCGGTGAGGACTGCGATGTCTTCAAGCATTGCCTTGCGGCGATCCCCGAAACCGGGAGCTTTTACCGCGGAAGCATTCAGCGTACCGCGCAACTTGTTCACCACCAGTGTAGCAAGTGCTTCACCTTCAATGTCCTCGGCAATAATAAGCAGGGGCTTTCCTGATTTTGCCACTTTCTCGAGAAGGGGCAGCATATCCTTGAGGTTGCTGATTTTCTTCTCATGAATAAGAATCAGCGGGCTTTCAAGGTCGCAGACCATGGCATCCGAGTCGGTGACGAAGTAAGGAGAGAGGTATCCCTTGTCGAACTGCATCCCCTCAACGACATCCAGGGTCGTTTCGATGCTCTTGGCTTCCTCAACGGTAATGGTGCCGTCCTTGCCGACCTTGTCCATTGCCTCGGCAATGATGTTGCCAATCTCGTTGTCCCAGTTAGCCGAAACGGTGGCAACCTGGGCGATCTCCTTGGTGTTGTTCACTTTCTTGGAGATTTTAGCCAACTCAGCAACAAGTGCCTCGGAGGCCTTGAGGATTCCCCTTTGCAGGGAAATCGGGTTGGCACCTGCCGTCACGTTGCGAAGGCCTTCCTTGTAGATGGATTCTGCAAGGACTGTTGCCGTCGTGGTGCCGTCTCCGGCAATATCGGAAGTCTTGCTTGAGACCTCACGAATAAGCTGGGCACCCATGTTTTCATACGGGCACTCAAGCTCGATTTCCTTTGCCACGGTAACACCGTCCTTGGTGATGGTTGGAGAGCCGAATTTCTTGTCGAGGATGACATTGCGTCCGGCCGGTCCGAGTGTGCTTTTGACCGCGCGGGCCAGTCTTTCCACACCGCGCAGGAGTCCCTGGCGGGCGGCTTCGTCGAATAGCAGTTGTTTAGCCATTATTGTTTTTTGTGTAAGTAGTAATTGTTGATGGTTTTGCGTTATCCAATAACAGCGAGGATATCGATTTCATTAACGATGAGCAGTTCCTTGCCATCGATCTTGACGTCGGTTCCCCCGTATTTGGAGATAAGGACTTTGTCTTTTTTCTTTACGGTAAAGGCAATGTCATTTCCGTTTTCGTCTTTGCCTCCGGTGCCGAGAGAGATCACCTCAGCTTCCTGAGGCTTTTCCTTCGCACTGTCGGGGATAATAATGCCCCCGGAGGACTCTTCTTCCTCATCGAGGCGTTGGACAAGGACGCGTTGTCCAAGCGGTTGGATTTTAGTAGCCATGTTTAATCAGTTAGTCTGTTAGAGTTTGTTTATTTATTTTGGTTAGGTGATTTCCGCATCATCGCGGATTGTTCTTCTTGGTCTCGGTTCCCATTTTGTTGGCAACCGGGAATTTTTTTTACTTTTCCTCCTCAACGACTTCAGCCTCGACCACTTTTCCCTTGGCGGCTTTCGGTTCATCTCCGTCCTGTTCAGTTTCCGGGCTGCTGCTTGTCGCAGTTTCGCCTGCTGTCTCAGCGTAAAGCTT
>CACIUL010000100.1 GCA_902589825.1 uncultured Verrucomicrobiota bacterium | reverse complement strand
GATAAACCGGGGCGTGTTGCCGTGAACGAGATCATGGTCTCCAACTCAGCGGTGGCAGCAATTATCCGTGAAGGCGCCACCCAGAAACTTTACGATGTCATCATCGGCGGCAAGAGCGAGGGCATGCAGTTCATGGATGAGGCGATCTGGGGAAATCTGAAGGACGGCATCATTAATCCATTTGAGGCTTACATGAAGTCCATCGACAAGAAACGCTTCAAGGCATATTTGCCTGAAGACCTTCAGGAGCTGGGTCATTCCGGAGGTGGCGACTTGGAGAACGCCCAGGCAAGTGCCTAAACAGGCAATCCACAGTCCCTTTGCGAAGCAATGCGCGACCCCGATTCAGAGCTGGATCAGCTAAAGGAGAAGCATCTGCTAAGGGCACTGGATCAGGGCATTAACAGTCCTGTGGAAACCAAAGGGCTCACAAGCGAGGATTTCGTACAATTTTCTTCAAATGACTACCTTGGGCTCGCAAGCCACGCTGAGCTGAAAGCTGCGGCCATTCAGGCAACAGAAAGGTTTGGTGTAGGCTCAAGGGCATCACGGCTTTTACGGGGAGGATCCCTGATCCACAAGGAACTGGAGAGTTACACCGCTGAATTTCTTGGAACTGAGGCCGCTCTGTATTTTGCAAACGGCTATGCAGCTGCACTGGGCACCTTGAACGCGCTCCTGAGAAAAGGTGATACTGTCATACTGGATAAACAGTGCCACGCCTGCCTGATTGACGGAGCCCGGCTCAGTGGAGCAACCATAAGAGTCTTCCCGCACAATAACCTGCACAAGCTGGAAAAGCTGCTCATTTCAGCGCATGAAAAAAGTTCTGATGACTCCCGGACTCTCATTATTACCGAGTCTGTATTCAGCATGGATGGGGATAGCGCTCCACTGAAGGAAATCATTGCGCTCAAGAAGCAGTTTGCAGCACTACTGATGGTGGATGAAGCCCATGCTCTTGGAATACTGGGCACGAATGGCCGGGGGCTCTGTCATTCCACTGGTGAGCCGCGTTCGGTGGACTTGCGTATCGTCACCTTTGGCAAATCTGTTGGATCCGCTGGCGGGGTAGTGGCCGCAACCTCACAATGGATAGACCTTATCCTCAACAGGGCGCGCAGCTTTATCTACTCCACGGCTCCACCGCACGCCCAGGCAGCAGCGGCATTAGCCGGCCTGAAGATTATTGCATCCCCCGAGGGCGATCATCTTCGCCAAGCCTTGGCGGACAATGTCAGGCTGCTATGTGAAAAGCTGCCAATCAAGCCGCCTGCTGCAGCAATCATTCCCCTAATACTCGGAGAAGAAACCAGCGCACTGAGAGCTGCTGATCATCTCCGGGCAGGTGGATGTATCGTTCCGGCAATTCGCTACCCGACAGTGGCGAGGGGGGCTGCACGGCTGAGGGTCAGCCTTTCTGCCGCACACACCACAGAAGAAATCACCAGGCTAGCCGACAACCTTTCTCTCCTGCTGGATAGCGGAAAATTTACCCTTTCCGCGACTGCTTAAAAGGCGGAAAAGGTTTCTTCCCCACTGGGCGATATAGCAACCAGTCAATATCGGGTATTTCAGCACAAGGCCGGCATCAAATCTCAGCTTGCCGAAAGCAGCAAGGCAACGCATTAAATCCCGGGCGGTAATCTCTTTAGCAAACATCCTTGCTGCTCGCTCGTGCCCAGCTCTCCCCATCTGATGACAGAGTTCCCTGTCTGATAATAAAGTGGCTAATGCATCCGCAAAAGCATCCGGGGCACGTTCATCAGTAAGCAACCCCGTAAAGCCATCCCTCACCATCTCCGGAACCCCAGCCAAACGGGTTGACACACAGGGCAGTCCACTGGCCATCGCCTCCATGATTACTGTCGGCAAATTATCCTTTCCCCCTCCCTCTTCAGTAACGCAAGGCAAGGCAAAAATAGTTGCGCGGCCAAGAATCTCAACAATCTCGGACTGGTTTCGTGATCCTGCCAACTCGATGCTCTCCCCACACTTTAATTCTTCAATAAGGCCCTGTAATTCCTCCTTCATGGGACCATCCCCGATAATTAATACCCTGAACGGGTGCTCATGAGTCTCCCTGAGCCGGGCCACTGACCGTATCAGGTCATCAAAGCCCTTCTTCTCGATAAGCCTGCCCACGCTTACCACCAACGGCACGTCATCATCCTCATTTTTCCCATCCACAAGGGGAAAGGACAGCATATCTATCCCATTGTACACACGCCGAATTTTATGCCGACAACTGGCAAACCTATCAGCCAGCCAGCCCGCCGTGTAATCACTAACTGTGACCACAGCTGCGGCTTCCCCCATGAGGTCCCCTAGCTCTACTGGAAACTCAGTTGGTTCAAAGAGATCATTTGCGTGCCCGGTAAAGGAAAAACTCAAGCCATAGAGATTTCTTAACCAGTAGCAACACCGTGCCCCGATCCCGGCAAAATGTGAATGGGCATGCCGAACACGAAGCTCAATCATTTTCATCCCGATATAGATGGCTTCGTAAATCCGGTTTTTATCCCCCCTTTCTCCCCAGTGCCGCAATGTCAGCACCGCCTTTTTGGGCAACTTGCCTTCTTTTTTCCACCCATTGACAATTTCCACCAGTTCACTGCGTGGAGGTAATACATGGACACCTTCAGCCAGCTCCGGAGAAAAATGTTCCTGGAGGGACTCCTTGCTGGTATCCCTGATTGAAAATACAAGGGGTCTCATCCCCATGCGCCTCAACTCATTAACCTCACGTACACAAAATGTCTGGGTAAACGTCGGGAAGCGTTCAAAGACGTAAGCGAAGTGGTAGCACGGTGAGGCCGGCATCTAACGGCGGTTAGGCTACGATGGAGCCTCAGTCAACTAACAACAAAAATGAATCTAGCGCTTGAGGCGAAAAGGAGTGCCACAATACATGCAGTTAAAACGGCCAAACAAGGCCACATCAACAAACAAGCTGCTGATGTAACCAAAAGGGCGGCGACGACTCGCCTCACGGTGCTTGTGGCACTGGCTGCCATGGATCACCTTGCCGTGGCATAGCGGACAGGACACTGAGCGGGAATGCCCCCACCTCAACATCTGTATCCCGGCAAATGCGCAGGCCATGCCGATGAACAGGATACCATAGGTCTTACCAACGAGAAAAGTAAGGATCAGAGCAACAATTCCGGTAAAGAAGGCCAAGCCCTGCAAGACCCATAATATCATGCCAATCCATATTGAAGATGATTTCGGAAAATGTCTTGCTGAGGCTTGTAAGGGCATGACTAAACGCGACTAAAAAACGATGCCTATTTCATAGTTCCCCTTTTTTTATTTCGCAAATCCTAAATAACTGAAAAGCCAAAAATATTTCGGACCTTAATCAACCAATGGTTGCCCGGAATACTCTCGCGGTGTTTGCTTGTAGCAATGCGAATTCTTATTACAGGAGCTGCCGGAAAAGTTGGGGCGGTTTTTTTAAAAAAAATACTCGAGGACAATACTGACCCCGACCTGCGTATCATCGCCTTGTGTCACAACCGCGGTATCGCCGCAAATGAACGCGTTGAGGTCATACACGGATCCATTGCTGATCGCGATACCGTGAAAAAGGCCACCAGTAACATCACCCACGCCCTTCACCTGGCCACCTGTAAAGAAACCCCTGATGATGTCATGGACGTTACCGTCAAGGGCCTATTCTGGCTGCTGGAGGAATGTCGGCAGAACCCCGGCTTTGAGCAGTTCATCCTGATTGGAGGGGACGCATCGATGGGGCACTTTTTCTACCCGCACCCCGTGCCAGTCACCGAAAACCAGCCGCACAGTGCCTATCCGGGATGTTATGCACTGTCCAAGGTGCTTGAAGAAGTGATGCTGGAGCAATACCAGATCCAGTATGGGTTTCCGGGATGTTGCCTGCGTGCCCCATGGATCATGGAGAAGGATGACTTCAAGTTCAGCCTGAGTTTTGGCAGGGATGTCTTTGGGGGACCATGCTGGAGGGAACTTGTCGGCGCTGAAAAAGCCGATGCATATCAGGATAAGAAAGTCATCCCATTAATGCAGGACAGCGAAGGCCATCCTGTTAAACGCAACTTTGTACATGTCGACGACCTGGTCAGTGCGATTCTGGCCGCCATTGCCCGCCCTCAGCAATCAAACGGTGAAACATTTAATATCTGCATGGACGAACCTGTGGATTATGGTCAGGTAGCCGATTACCTGGAAAAAAAACGTGGTGTTCCGAGTATCGCCGTCAAAACTCCCTATCACTCCACCTGGCTGGACAACTCCAAGGCAAGATTCAAACTCAACTGGAAACCCAAGGTTGACTTGGAAACCCTGATCGATCTGGCCTGGGATTATAACCGCCCTGCCGATGATCCCAGGAAAATATGGTATCCTGGATAAAGATGAGATGAAAAAAAAACCGGCATTTCTTACCGCTTCCATCCTGTTTTGTCTCAGTTTTCCCCTGAGGGGTGGCGACTGGCCACAGTTCCTTGGCTCGTATCGCAACGGGAGCGCCCAAGGGGAGACCCTTCTGGCGGAATTCCCGGACAATGAACCGCAAATCATCTGGAAGCATAAACTCGGAAGCGGTTTTTCCGGCCCGGTTGTCAGCGAGGACAGGGTCTTTATCTTCCACCGACTGG
>CACIUL010000099.1 GCA_902589825.1 uncultured Verrucomicrobiota bacterium | reverse complement strand
GCGGAAGGGGGGTTTCAGCTTGCGCTTGTTGAATTCCCGGCCAGCCGGGTTGGTGTCGCGGCCTCCGGCAGCCAGTCGCCCCGGGCTCCAGCCCTTGCCCGTAAAGCCAATCGCATAACCGGCCTTCTGCAGCACTTCAGTATAGGCAACGAATTTTTTTGGCAGCGTGCTGTGGATATTACCTGCTTCCTCCAGCCTCCAAATCGGTTGGCCTGTGAGGATGGCGCTCCGGGAAGGTCCACAGGTCGGCGCATCACAAAAGGCATGGGTGAAACGAATGCCTTCACGCGCCACGCGATCAAAGGCCGGTGTTCGAATCACGGGATCACCATTGGCGCCGGTGTGGGCATAACTCTGGTCATCAGAGATACAAAAAAGAATATTGGGTGGCTTGGCGTTCCCTGTTGGGACGGCAATGATGGCCAATAAAAGTATATGGCAGGCAAGAATCTTGTGTGTCACGGCTTAATCTTTGGCTTCGTACCACCGGATTGCAAGGCATCAAGGGCAGACTTATGGGCCTTGTATTCCGGCCAGGTCAGCGTGCCGTCCTTGTTCGTGTCTGCCTGTGGATATCTCTTGAAGTATTTGTCCTTCCATGCCTCGGCATCACTTTTGGCAGGAGGTTTTTTTGTCGCCACAACCCTGGGCTTGAATGCCGGCTGGGGCGGGATGTTACTTTCCGGCGAAGGCACCCGCGTGCGCAATTGCCGGCGCATCGAAATCAGTGTTGCAGAGTGGGAGGGATCTCCGGCCAGGTTTACCCACTCATGGGAATCCTCCCTGGTGGCGTAAAGCTCCTCCTTGCCGTTCTCGTAGCGGATATAGCGCCAGTTGTCGGAGCGCAGTGAGTAGCTCTCCTGTGACGGATTGTATTTCATGCGCCATTTATAGAGGGCGGTTAAAGCTGAATCGGGTCCCGACCATTTCCCCAGCGCGGGTTTTTCCAGCAGGGGTTTCAGGCTGTGGCCGTCAAGGGGACGGCCTTTGTCATTCTTCATGGTCTTTTCGTCCAGTCCGCAAAGGTCAATGAGCGTCGGGTAAATGTCGATCAGGGAAACCGGACGGGTAACCACACCTGAAGGCTTGCCTGTTCCCGGAGCACGCAGGATCAATGGGACCCGGGTGCTTTCCTGCCATAATGAGTTCTTGTAGAGGTAATCCTTCTCGCCCATGCCCCAGCCATGGTCGCTGGTCAGCACAATAATGGTGTTTTCCTTGAGCGGGGAGGTGTCAATGACATCGAGTATCCTTCCGATTTGTTCGTCCACGGCGGCAATGCTGGCGAGGTAGGCCTGGATGAAGTGACGCAACGCATCTTCCCTGGACTTGTAGGATTCAACCAACAAACGGAAAAGGCGGCTGCCCATGTCCTCAGTGCGGGCTGCCTTTGGCTCGGCACCTCCGGGAATAGAGCGAACCGACCTGGCGTGTGTATCCTCCACGTCCCCCTTGCGGATATCGGGCAGGTTGATGTCACCTAGGGGAAACATATCAAAGAATTTTTTTGGCACCACCAGGGGCGTGTGCGGGCGGATAAAGCCCACACCCATGAAAAAGGGTTTCCCCCCTTTTTGCTTTGCCAGAACCTTCAATTGATCCACAGCCCATTTGCCGTTGAGCTCGTCAGCTGTCTGGTCACGGTCAGATTGCGTTTTGACTTTCAATTCGCGTTGCCGGGCCCAGCCTCCGGTTTGCCAGGTAAGCGGATTGCCGCCGGGTGATTTTTTCCCAGAAAGGTTTACCAGCGGCCCGAAGGATCCGTCTACAGCACCGATTTCCCGGTATGGAGAAGGCACCGCGGGATGCGCGATCTTGTCTTTTCCATCATGTGCAAAGGGGCCGTAGTCTGACGGATTGCCGAATACTTCCCATTCACCCCGCACCATGTGGTGCATCAACTTGCCGGTACCCAGTGTCCGGTAACCGTTCGCACGGAAGTGATCCATGATGGTGCGGGAGTTCTTGAGGATTTCATAGCCATCCCATTTGGTGAACCCGAAGCAACCTGAGTTGTGCGGATAGATGCCGGAAAAGAGGCTGGCGCGGGAGGGGCCGCAAATAGGGATGTTGCAATGAGCCTGGGTGAAGCAAACGCCGCTGCGGGCCAGGCGGGCCATGTGCGGGGTTTTGGTTTGCGGGTGTCCGCCAAATCCCTCGATGTAGTCATTGAGGTCATCACAGATGATGAACAGGACATTTGGCCTTTCAGCTCCACGGGTTGAGAGTGCCAGTCCGGCCTGCAGGGCAACCAGCAAGCACAGGCTCGATAAGCTTTTCATTGCCCTTTTGTTGAGTTTGGTGATCTTCATCAGGGATAACCTAGCAAAACAATGGCCACGGTGATAGTTGGAAACCCCTTGCAGGCCAGCCCTGCCCCTTTGCAGGACAGGGCAGAGTCATGTCGGTCAATGATTGCATACAGGCAGAAGTTCTTGTCGCTTTGCTTCACATTGTTCTTTGTGTTTTCCGGGATTGTTGCCGGCGCCGGCAATTTGCAATGGCATGCCATGGAGATAGGATTGCCGCCAAATTCGATTTCCGGAACCCCTGCTTCCATTACCCTTGAAAACTGCACCGGACGGGATGTGCGCATTTACTGGGTAAAATACAATGGCACCCTTCAACCCTATGGTGGCCTGAAACCGGGGGAACAAAGGGTACAAAAGACTTTTTCCAATGCCAGTTGGCTGGTCAGTAACGCGGAAGGCAAGCCCCTGGGTTATTTCCGGGTTCCTTCCAAGGGAGGCCTGGCTGCAATCCCGCCCAGAACTGCCAAGCCTGCCCTGCGAAGCATGCAATACCGCCCTGGCAGTGCAGCACAGGCACTTGCATGGCAAAAGCAACTCCGGTCATCTTTATTCAGGCTGCTCAAACTGGATGACCTGGTTGTCCTGGATCCTGCCATTGCCCTGCAGGCCAGAACCCTCTCGACGCGCCAGAAGGATCGCTATGCCCTCCATGAGATTGAGTTTAACAGTACGGCAAAGGTCAGGATCAAGGCAGTACTTACTGTGCCGACAAAGGTGAAGGTTCCCTGTCCTGCGGTGGTTGTCATTGCCGGACATAGCGGCACCAGGCACTCCTGCTACAAGGACAACGGTTTTGCTGCTGTCCTGGCCCAGCAGGGATACGTGACGATTTCCACCAGGATCAGCCAGCACAGCATCAGGGAGGATGGCCGGATCATGATGGGGGAACGCCTTTGGGACCTGATGCGTTGTGTTGACCTTTTGTTGTCCCGCAAGGAGGTGGACAGAGCACGTATCGGGTGTGCGGGAAATTCCCTGGGTGGTGAAATGGCAATGTGGCTTGGCGCAATGGATGAACGCATTGCTGCCACACTAAGCGCAGGGTTTCTGACCAGGATGGATCAACTGGAGCAGAATCACTGCCGTTGCTGGAAATTTCCCGGGTTGAGAAAACTTGTCGATTTTTCGGATATTTATTCCCTGAACGCACCACGTCCCCTGATGTGCCAGAACGGTCTCAAGGAACGTTCAACATGGTTCACGGTGCCGCTGGCGCGCGAGGCACTCAGTGAGATTAGGCCAGCTTATGAAGATCTGGGGTCGGTCCAGAACCTGGAGTTTGTGGCACACCCCGGAGGGCACGTCATTGAGCTCGAGACCATGCTGAGTTTCTTTGAGGCACGCCTCGGGAAATAGCCTGGGGCACAATGAAGAGCATGAGGCAATCAATGCCTCATGCCAGAATCTGCTTTATGGGGTAGGCGTCTTCCACACCTGTAAGGCGCTGCTGCAGCCCCTGGAAGGGTACGCTGAACCGGTGGTTGTCAATACCCATGCAGTGCAGGATGGTGGCGTTTAACTCATTGAGGTGAACAGGGTCTGCCGTGACATTGTAGCTGAAGTCATCAGTTTCCCCGTGGGTCATGCCGGCCTTGATGCCGCCGCCGGCCAGCCACATGCAGAAGTTCCTCGGGTGATGGTCCCGGCCGTAGTTTTCTCTGGTCAGCTTACCCTGGCAGTAGGCAGTGCGCCCGAACTCACCTCCGAAAACAACCAGGGTATCCTTTAGCATTCCCCGTTGCTTGAGGTCCTTGATGAGGGCGGCAGTTGGCTGGTCAACATCAAGGCACTGGTTCTTGATTTCTTTCGGAAGGTTGCCGTGCTGGTCCCACCCGCGGTGAAGAATCTGCACGACACGTACGCCCCTCTCAATCAGTCGCCGGGTGAGTATTGCCGAGTGGGCAAAGCTGCCGGGTTTCTCGACATTCGGTCCATACATCTCAAGGGTTGCCTTGCTTTCCCTGCCGAGATCGGTCAATTCGGGAACACTGCTTTGCATACGGAAGGCCATCTCATACTGGGCAATCCGGGTTTGTGTTTCCGGATCTCCAAAGCGTTCGAAGGTCTTCTGGTTTAACTGACCCAGGGCATCCAGCATTGCGCGCCGGTCAGCAGGCAAAACACCAGGTGGATTCTTTACATACAATACCGGGTCTCCGGCACTGCGCAGCTTGACCCCGTCATACCTAGAAGGAAGGAAGCCGCTGGTCCACATCCGGGTGAAAAGTGCCTGGCTGGGGTTCTTTACGGTCGGGGTGAGGACGACAAATGCCGGTAAATTCTGGCTTTCACTGCCCAGCCCATAGCTGAGCCAGGAACCAAGGCTGGGCCTGCCGGGAACTTCACTTCCTGTCATCACGAAGGTGCATGCCGGATCGTGGTTGATGGCCTCGGTATGGACCGACTTGATCATGGTGATTTCATCGGCAATACCTTTCATGTGTGGCACAAGCTCACTCATCAGGATGCCTGATTTACCGCAACGCTCGAAGGCAAACCTGCTTGGCGCGACCGGAAAGCGCTTCTGTCCACTGGTCATTGTGGTGATCCGCTGGCCGTTGCGCACGGAGTC
>CACIUL010000098.1 GCA_902589825.1 uncultured Verrucomicrobiota bacterium | reverse complement strand
GCCCTCAGGCAATCGCCTGCCCCTTGGCATGGAGGTCCAGATGCTGGAACTCGAGTGGCCGAATATCCACAAGAGAAACGGCAAGCCCAACCATCCCGGTTACGTGAGCGGTGAACTCTTTGGCGCGGGCGGCATGAAAGCGATCCCGGAAAACCCCAGGGGGAGACGCAGCATGTCCTATGAGATGCGCTGCAGGGGCAAGGGGGAATGGAACCGCTACGTGGTCGTTGCCGTGGACGGCACGGTAAAGCTCTCCATCAACGGGAAATTTGTCAACGGCATCCGCGAGGCCGACCTGCGCAAGGGCTATCTCTGCCTCGAGTCCGAGGGCTCCGAGATTCATTTCCGCCGGGTCCAGATCATGGAACTACCACCGGGTCGCGCCAAGGACCTTGGCATGTCCCTTGATGACAGGAAAAAATAATCACCACTAGGCAAGCCTGCGACACCTTATCAATCGCTCGTAAATAAAGTTACTTCCCGTCAGGTTAGACGGTTATTTCGGGTTGCCGTCTTCGTCCCATTTCTTTGTGGAAATCAGTTTGCCTTCCTTGTTGGCGGCTTCCTCTTTCTTGCGCGGATCTTCACGCGATTAGAGTCGTAACGTGAAAGGCTTTGTTCGCTTTTTACTTTATCAATCAGGCTGACATAAATTTCCAGAACACCAGAACATTCCCCAGACTCCAAAGAGTTGAGCCCAGAAAGAGACTACACAGTGCCCATGAACTGTACTTTTTCATTCCCCAAACAAAACAAGCTACGGAGATGAATAGTCCAGCAACAACAAAACAGCCGACAGACACCGAGGAATCAAAGACCATCGGGATTCCTATGCTCATTTCAAGTGGTGCTAATATGAATACCGATAAGCCAAGAGGCATGTCAAATAGCAGACCAGACGCTGCAGTACCCAGTAACACCCCGCCGGTATGCGCTGCCACCAAAAACCCAAATACCCTAAGCTTTTCTTTCTTGAGGATGATCCAAAAGAGGACAAGGAGGACAAGTCCCCCTATGCCTAGAAGGATGATGGAGATCATATCTAGTGATACTCAAGGGGCGGGGCAGAAGATTGTCAATTCTGACGGCCAAGGCGATCGCCTTCCCGTCAGGTTAGACGGTTATTTCGGGTTGCCGTCTTCGTCCCATTCCTTTGTGGAAATCAGTTTGCCGGCCTTGTAGGTGAGTTCATGCATCTTCTGTCCATTCTCGTGATACCAGAAAACAATGCCAGTTCCGTTCACGACGTTGGTTCCGGGGCACTTCTCACCGTTGGGCTTCCAGATGGTTGAGGTCACAAGATTGCTGTCCTTGTAAGTGGTTTCCTCTTTCTTCTGCCCGTTCTCATACCATGCCGTCCCCGGACCGTGCGTCCTGCGGTCCTTGAAGTTCCATTCTGCCTTCTTCTGCCCGTTCTCATACCATGCCGCCCCCGGACCGTGCTCGATGCCGTCCTTGTGGGTGTGTTCAGACTGCTTCTGCCCGTTCTCATACCAATAGGTCTCCAGACCGTGTCGCTTGCCGTCCTTGTAGGTGATTTCGTTCCACTTTTGCTCGTTGGGATTTGGGGGGGTATATTTCCATACCGCCACCCCCGTAAAGGGATTTCCTTCGAAATATGCAAGACCCTCCTGCTCAATGATTCCACCTCGAAATTGAATTTGATCCCCATCGACCACGACCTTAGGTGCTTCGGTCACGGGCTTCGGACCCATAAGCTGGGAATCCTTCTTCTCCGAACAACCAGCAAGCACCGCCACCGTGCACAAGGCTGGCATCCAAGGGTTCACGGGATCTTAATCTTGGTTTCAACGCAGCCAAGTCAACGCTTGGCCGGCGGCATGATCGGGCTTTCCCATCCGGCGAGGTCCAAAGGTTTCACCTTCTTGCGACCACCGCCAAACTTAAAAGTAGTCGGCTTGTAGGGCCCCACGAAATCGACGTCCATGTCCGCCTTGATGCTGTCCTCCAAACCCATGCACCAGAAGACCCCGTTGATGATCACGCGACGGACGCCTTCGCTGATAATATCCTCGGAACCACCTTGGGTGCTGGCGAAAACGCGTCCTTTTTTGCCTGACTTCGATTCATATTCACGCACCCAAATGCATGGGCTTGGCGGTTTGTTGGCCAATGGTTTGCCATCGGGTTTCATGGAATCGAGCACCCGGTTCTTGCCAAGAATGACGGATCCCTCGATTGGCACTGCGCTATAGGCACCCGCCATGGCGTGCATGTCCGTGACGCCACGGGTCACGGGATGATCCTTCTGCTCGGGAACCACAAACATGCGCGTGCTGTACCTGTGGTTGCTGCCATAATGCCCGGCTCCTTCTCGTGGCCGCCAGGTTTCCCCGATCACTTGGCGCCCAAAGCCCCAGTCGTAGCTCTTGTCCCGTGAATTGTAGTTATACTTGCTGTTCTTGCCCCTCAACCCGTTAAAGGCATGCGTGGTGGTTCGCAAACCAAGCACCGGACCACCACGGTCCAGGTAATCCGTAAAATGCTTCATGGTGGCATCATCGGGAGCGAGGAAGCGAAGGAACAGAAACATCATGTCGGCATCCTTGAGCGCTTCCATGCCGGGAATCTTGGAGGAGCCCGGCTTGATATGGCCATTTTCATCCAAACCAAAGAGCACCGTGCACTTGAAGCCGTAACGATGGGCCAGTATACGGGCAATCGCCGGGCACGATTCCTCACCGCGGTATTCGTGGTCACTGGCAATGAACACAATGTGCTTGCCCTTGCCAACTCCCGACTCGCCCTCATAGGTGAGGGACTCGGCTTGAACCAGGGAAAAGAAACCACTCAGAAAACAGCAGGAGGCGAGGACAAGAAGATAAATAATTTGTTTCATCACTTAATGTTTTTAAGGGCTTCATCCCGCTTTGTCGATAGCCAAACTTGCATCCGGCCGGCATTATTGTCATGGCATCGCAAAAGGCATCATCACAGGGTAATCTTTCATCAATAAAATACCTTATCGTAGAGTCAGACGTGCCTGAATCCCTGCAGCTTTTCCCAGCGACCAGTAAACCCGGTAACAAGAAATGAATAAAATATCCCTGCTCCTGCTCCTGCTCCTGCTCTGCATACCCTGCCAGGCAGAAAGCCCCTTTGTGAAGCAATTTGACCGTAATGGAGACGGCAAACTCTCCAAGAGCGAGCTCCCGGAACCCGCCAGGAGAATCTTCGAGCGCGTCGACGCCAACGGCGATGGCTTTGTCACACCCGAAGAGGACGACGCATTCAAGAAGGCCAGGGGAAATCGCAATAACCGGGGCCGATCACGCAATTCCCCTGCAGTAAAACCCGACCACGCGAATATCAGCTACGCAGGACACGAGCGTAACGTCTATGACCTCTGGCTTGCAAAAAGTGACAACCCTACCCCGCTGGTCATTTACTACCATGGCGGAGGCTTTCGCGCCGGAGACAAGGGCAGCATCAAGCCGCAACTCCTAAGTGCCCTGCTCAAGGAAGGCATATCGGTTGCCGCCGCCAATTACCGCCTCTCTGACACCGCCCCCTTTCCAGCACAGATGCATGACTCCGCCAGGGCACTCCAGCACATCAGGCTTCACGCAAAAAAATATAACATCGACCCGGAAAAAATTGCCGCGACCGGGGGCTCAGCCGGCGGACATATTTCACTCTGGCTTGCCTTCCACGATGACATGGCCAACAAGGAGAGCAAAAAACATATTGAACGCCAAAGCACACGGCTAGTCACGGCTGCAGTAACCGCAGCCCAAAGTTCCATTGACCCACGCTTCATCCAGAAGCTCTTCAATACAGATCAAGTCAACCTCGCCGTTGTGGCGTTTTTCGGCATGAATGGCCCCGGGGACATTGACAAGGAAAAGTTCCACCCACTCTTTGAGGAGGCTTCCCCCCTCAATCACCTTTCCCCTGACGACGTGCCTGTGATGGCCTACTACAACCAGGCAAATGAAGAGCTCCCACCCAACTCAAGCGGTCGACTGCACATCCATCACCCGAAATTCGGCATTGTTCTCAAGGAAGAAATGAAAAAGGCGGGGCTCGAGTGCACCCTCTTGCTCAGCGAGGACTATCGAGGAAATCCTGTCGACAAACTGGCTGACTACCTGATCGAAAAGCTCCACAATCCATCAGGGCAGACCCAAGCCCCCAAAGCCAAATAACCACCCATCTAAAAGCAGCAAAATTCGAGGACACAACATTCCAAATACGCTGTATATTGCCGCCAGTAATGGCAAGTCTCACCCGATACTGTTTGCTGCTGAGTACAATTGGGCTCAATATCCTTCCTGCCGATCAAGCGCTCGCAGAAGACAGGGCGGAACTTTTCAAGAGGGACCTTGCCCCCGTGCTGGCAAAATACTGTCACGATTGCCACGCTGATGGCAGCAGCAAGGGCGATATTGTACTTGATCATCCGGAACAGGGGGCACACAAGCTCGACAACCTCCAGCTATGGCAACGCATCTGGAAGAACCTGCGAAGCGAGCTGATGCCACCGGCAGGCAAGGCGCAACCCTCAGAGGAAGAACGCCGCAAAATGCTGGAATGGATTGAAACCAATGTGTTCCTCCTCGATCCAGATGCCCCTGATCCAGGGCGGGTGACCATACGCCGCCTGAACCGGGTGGAATACAGATACACAGTTCAAGACCTGCTGGGAATAGACTATGACGTCAATGAGAACTTCCCTCCCGATGACACCGGTTACGGCTTTGATACCATCGGTGACGTCCTTACTATCTCCCCCCTTTTAATGGAGAAATACCTCGCTGCCGCCGAGCAGATCATGGCACAGGCCATCCCGGAGGACATTGGCAGGCCGCAACCAGTCAACATTCCCCCTTCCGACTTCAGGCAAAAGGAAAACAGCTCCCGGACCGCACGATTTATGCGGGCAGGCATCAAGCACGCCGTGGGCAAGGACCTTGAGGCAAAAATCACGGGAACTCACCGTCTCCAGGTCAGCTTTCAGGTCACCGGCAGGCCCAGTGCCGCCGATTACAAGGCGCAATGGCACGTCCTCATCAACGGCAAAAGCCATGAATCACGGGAAATAAGGCTCGAGGGAAGCACCGGGGCAACCATCACGCTTAATCCCGAGCTTAGCCCGGGCAAGTATCGCCTGGAGTTTGCCATGGTTCCCCAGAACGGTGACACCAATAATAATGTCCCGCTTGCCGTCAAGGTCACCAAGGTTGAATTAACCCCCCCTGCCGGGGCCCTGCCATGGGAGGATTACCCGGAAAGTTACAGGCGAATCTTCGCTGCCGGTCATCCACCCAGAGACCCG
>CACIUL010000097.1 GCA_902589825.1 uncultured Verrucomicrobiota bacterium | reverse complement strand
TCTTTGAGGTGACATTGGCGCTTAAGGCTGCCGAGAGCGGAGCGGGATTCTGGATTGCTCCCGCCCCGTTTGGAGAAATGGCAAACTCGGAATCCCAGGGGAAAAACCGGAACGGCTCGCCATCCGGCCCCTGTCCGGCGGCCCGCCAGTTATGGCCATCCCAGTCACGGTTGCCGATATAGAAGTTCATCAGCATGTAATCAATGAAGGCGCTGATATCGAGGTGCCCGGAGAGCCTGCGGTAGTTCTCAGGGTCAGAGATATTACCAGCGGCCAGGGAGGTCATCCTGTTGTAGGCGGTCATGCTGCCGTTAGTGGCCCTGCCGGAGTTGATGGCATCATAACCCCTTTCGGATTTCCCGAAATAGGATGTCATGTAATCGGCATCGGGGCGCTCATGCAGGTGGTAGATTCCCCAGTATAGGCCGTTGATATAGAGGTGTAGCCAGCGGCCGTGTGAACCGGGATTGCCCATTGCAAGATAGAGGTCGTTGGCAAACTGGTCGCGATTGTACTGGGCATGGCGTGACTGGTAATAGTGACGGTGCACCCATCCGAAGTTGTAACCGGAGCGCAGTTGCAAAAAATCGAACTCGGCAACGGCACTTTCACTGAACGGGGCATCTTTAAACACATCGTAATTGAGCTTCCCGCTTCCGTATTGCCGACGGAAACGCAGGCTCATGCTGTGCTTGGGAGTGTCCGGGTTACGGCTGCTGCCGCCCTGGATACGCAGCCCGGCATTGATCTGGAAGCCTTTCTCGCTGGCATCGTGAACCATTAGTTCCGCCGAGACAGCACGTTCCCAGTTATCTCCCTGGCTTTGAGGGTTCTGGTAAATACCCTGGCCGCCGTAAAAGTCCTGCGGGTCAATGGCCACGGAAAGCGTTGGCAGTGCCTTGAGGGCGGGAATTAACTCCCCGGCGTATTCGGGATCATTGACGATCTCCGGGTCCATGCCGTAATCCGCCGGGCGACCTGCCCAAGTCCGGGGCAGATTGGGAGGAGTATCAGGCTGCCTGAGCACATCGGGAAGGAAAAGGTAGGAATGGGTGTCGGTGTTGGTTGCGATATAATTTTCCCTGTGGGCTGCGGCACGGACAATGGTCGTGGTGGTGATTGGCAGTGGCCGGGTATAGAGTGAGCCGTTGGATGGGGAGGGGACGCTGCCGTCTGTTGTATAGAAGATATCCGCTCCCTCGGTGGCAGTGGTGATTGTCAGATCAAAGGGGGCGGAATAAAAGCCCCGGTTCACGTTGAATTTGGTGTCCCTGACGAATCCGAGAAAGGGGTTGGGTCCGTTCACCTTACCCGGGCTAGGTTCTGTGAAGTATCCTTGCGGCCCGAAGGAGACATCTTCCGGGATGGGAGGGAAACGCGGGGAGAATTCATCCACCACGGTGATGGCATCAGCGGCAATCAGGGCAAGGTATTCCCCGTTATTATCCAGGGCAAAATTGGTATGCAGGCTGCCTTCGGCATCGACGTGATTGCCTGCCGGCTGGTTTGAGGCAAAGATCACCATGTATTGCCCGGCGTCCATTATCGTTGCCTTGGGGAATGGCCACTTGCCAGGATTGAGTGGATCATCTGTCAGGAAATACCCGGAGATGTCGAGCCGTGAAGGGTTGGGGTTGTGGATTTCAATCCAGTCACTGGCATTCCCGTCCCCATCGAGCAGTTGATCGGAGTTGCCGGCAACAATTTCCGAGATGTAGGCAGGCTCAGCCCGGGCAGGCATGGCCAATGTTGCCATGCCTGCAAGCAGCAGGCAGACAGCTCTTAATGCAGGCATTCCTTGTCTTTCTGGGGTTAGGGGAGAGAAGGCAAAGAGGGCAATTTTGCCCATGAACGCATTATGACACGCTTTGTGGTACCGGTCAGCTAGTTTTACAGGGAATCATGAAGCCTGTGTACTCACTGTGCCTTGCTTGGAGGTTGTCAGCAAAAGGTCGGTTTGCCTCAGGGCAGTTGCCAGTCAACCTTGGCTTCCTTGACGTTGCCGAACTTGTCGTCATATCGCACAAAGCCGTTCTTGGCCCCAAACTCGTGGACCAAGCGGGTGACCTTGACATCATAACAGCAGTATTCAGCCACTTCCCGGTATTTTCCCTCACGCCACCACTTGATGGCATCCAGGCCCTGAGCGGTCTTGCCCGCACCAAGGGACGCGGAGGCCATGGCATCGAGTTTCATCCGGTGACCGACCACATTCTCGACACTGACCATCAGGTCAAGGCTGAGACATTGATCAGCGAGGCAGAGTGGCTGGTAGCCTTCCAGGACAGCGTAATCAAAATTGATGTGGTTAAAGCCAATAACGAGATCGGCCTTCATCAGTTGCCTGATCAGTTCATCGACCCTGTTTTCCGGGTAGGCGATATATTTGCCTGTTGCCGTGCTGTAGGTCACCCCAACGGACATCCGCATGTCCCCCTTGTTATTCCAGCCACCCACATCATTGGCGGAGTGGATGGTTTCCAGGTCAAAGTAGACGTAGTCTTTCGCCATTGATTGGGCAGGGGTGGAGTGGATTTACAGTGTCAGGGATGGCAGGTCTTCCTCGAGCGAAAGCCATTGCGGTTGTCCAAGTAATTGATAGAGGACCAGGAAGCTGACAAACAGGAAAAGGATACAGCCGATGACTCCCGCCGGACTGACAGGATGATGGGTGACTTTCAGGTTCTGCTTTTGATCCCAGTAAGTTTTTCCCTTGTTGGTGAGCGTAAGGTAGGCATGAACATGGCAGACGATCTGGAAAAAGATATAGTTGAGTCCCATGCCCAGGACAAAGACAAGAAATGAGCGGCGAAGTGCCCTCGTAAAATTTAACCTCTCACCGTTCTCCCGGGAGATCCTGATGTTCATGCACCATTTTCCCGGGGTAGTACCTATCAAGGTGAGTAGCAGGGCCTCGGTCAGTATCCAGGAGGCAGCAAGCCCCAGGAAAAAAAAGACCACATGGGTCCAGTCAGGACCGGGTCCTGTGTTCAGCAGGATGGCCTTGAGGGATTCCGGACCCAATGCATAATGCATGCTCAGGATACCCGGTGCCATGAGCAGGGGAGTATCCGTGCACCTTGCCCAGAAGCGCAGCCATGGGCGCGGTTTCTCTGTGCTTTGGGTACCGGTTTGCTTGGAAAGCATCCTGCGCTCTGCCTCGCTTATGGTGATTTCCTGATCGCCGGCATCCGCAATCTGGATTTCAACGCTTTCTTTTAACGGTCCCAATTCGCGCAGGGGGCGCCATTGCTCCATGCCTTTCACCCACGCTTTTGTGTCAGGGGTGATTTGCTCACGGCGTAATTTCTCGCGCACTTCATAAATGGTCAGGGGGCCGACCTTTTGGCCATCTATGTTGAGAAAGAATTCCATCCTGTTTACTCGCCTAACATCCTTCAATTCCGGATGCATTGACAACTGCAAATAAGGAACCTGTTTGCTAAAATCATCGATTTGCTGCCACGAAATGAATAACTGCTTGCGTTTCAGGCATGACCATGATAAATGATAATGAGTCTCAATAACATTGTGACTTCCTTTTCAATCCTCTTCAAAACACTGATTAATTCGATGAATTCGAAGTTCCGTATTCCATGCTCGGCGGTTTTCCTTGGTTTGGCCGCCTGTTTGCTTGTCCCTAAGGCTGGTATTTCCAAGGAGGTTACCGTTTACTCACATCGCCATTATGAGGCAGATGATGCCCTTTATGCGAAGTTCACTGAGAACACCGGCATTAAGGTTAATATCGTCAAGGCCAGTGCTGATGCCCTGCTGGAGAGGATCAAGGCGGAGGGCAAGAACTCGCCGGCTGACCTTTTGATCACCGCGGATGCCGGTCGCCTGGTTCGTGCCCATGACGCCGGTGTCCTGCAGCCTGCCACCAGTTCCAAACTTGCGGCACAGGTACCTGAAAATATGCGTGATGCCGGCAATCACTGGCACGCCTTCACCGTGAGGGCACGTGTCCTTATCTACTCAAAAGAAAGGGTGAAGCCGTCCGACTTGGTTTCATACGAGGATCTGGCGACATCCAAGTGGAAAGGACGGATTGTGGCCCGCTCCTCTACCAACATCTATAACCAGTCCCTGCTGGCCTCGATTATATCTGCTGCAGGCATACAGAAGGCGACTGCCTGGGCAACAGCGGTAAGGGCAAACATGGCCCGCCCGCCCGAGGGCAGTGACCGCGACCAGATTCGCGCGGTGGCTTCCGGTATTGCAGACGTTGCCATTGCCAATACCTATTATGTCGGCTTGCTGGCAAACTCCCCAAACCCCAAGGATCGTGAAGTGGCTTCGAAAATCGGTGTCTTTTTCCCCAACCAGGACGGGCGTGGTGCGCACATCAACATCAGTGGCGGAGGAGTCGTCAAGAGTGCTCCGAACAGGGACAATGCCATCAAGCTCCTTGAGTTTTTGACGGGGCCTGAAGCCCAGGCGACTTTTCCCGGGACTACTTCCGAGTATCCCCTGAATATTTCAAACACCCAATCCGGTCTCCTCAAATCATGGGGTAAGTTCAAGGCGGATAACCTGTCCCTGCAGACCCTTGGGGAAAAGAATGCTGATGCAGTGAAGGCCTTTGCCCGGGCACGCTGGAAATAGCCGGCAAGGGAGGAATACTTGAGCCGTCCGTTTACAGCGGTTTCCCGACTTCACGCATTTTCCGCCTCAGCGTGGTGGACAGGCACCGCTTTAATCGCGCTGCTGATTGCCGTGCCGTTGGCGGTCGTGGTGGGAACCCTTTTTGATTCGCCAGGTGAGGCATGGCATGAGGTTGTCGGATACGGGGTCCTTGGCAGTTACGTCAAGGGAACCCTTATCATGCTGCTGGGCACCGGATTGCTTGCCTCGGTCTTTGGCATCGGGGCAGCTTGGGTGGTCACCGTTTGGCAGTTTCCCGGGAGGAAATTCTTTTCCCTGGCACTGATGTTTCCCATGGCCATTCCCACTTATGTGGCTGCTTACGCCTATGACTTTGCCAAGCACGAGTTGCGTGACCCCATGATGCTGTGGGTGCGGGAGAAGTTCGGACCGGGTGCCATGATGGATGCCAATATTGTGTTCAACCATTGTCTGGCAGTTTTTGTATTGGCCCTGGTTCTCTATCCTTATGTCTACATTGCCGCCCGTATTGGTTTTTCCGAGATTTCCGGTGCCTATATCGAGAACTCGCGCCTGCTCGGGCGCAGTCTGTGGCGCAGCCTTTTTTCCGTGGGGTTGCCACTGGCCCGGCCGGCAATTATCGGCGGCCTTCTGCTGGTGCTCCTTGAGGTGATGAACGAATACGGGGCAATGCTTCATTACGGTATCGAGACGCTGACTATCGGGATATTCAACCAGTGGTATGACTGGGAGGATACCGACTCGGCAATCCGCCTGGCCGGAGTGGCGATGCTTGTTGTGTTTGCCATTATTATTGCCGAGATGGTGCTGCGTGGGCGTTCACGTTTTCATGCCCACCATGGCCTGCGGCGCAACCTTGCGGAAAAACCAAAGTCCTTGCCGGGAACCGTTATGGCTTTTGGATTCTGTTCTTCCCTGCTTTTCTT
>CACIUL010000096.1 GCA_902589825.1 uncultured Verrucomicrobiota bacterium | reverse complement strand
GCTCAACAGGTAAGGATTCAGGATTGTAAAGCTCCAGAAAATCATTGTCATAAACCACGCGGCTTGTGGCCAGCCACTCGTTGATGAGCACCCTGTCGGCCAAGCCCAGCGGAATGGGCGCGGTGTTGATGGATCCGGGTGTCGGGACCATTGCCGAGAATCCAAGGCCACTGGCATCACGTCCTATTGAACGCCCGGTAAGCTGGAATCCGAAATCAACCCGGTCAACCAGGGCACCGCCCCGCGCCGGGGCATCAAAGAGATATACAGATTCCCCGTCATTATCCAGGCCAAAGCCACAGTGCAGGCCACTGGTGAAATCCTGGTCATTGGCAAAGACAACCAGGTAACCACCCGGAGCAATCACGCTGCCCTGCGGAAAACTCCATCCTTTATCCGGGTCCCCGCGGTCACTTAACACCATCCTGGAAATATCCCTGGGATCGGGGCTGTCATTCCATATCTCGATAAAGTCAGGAAAAGTCCCCTCATGATCGAAAATACCGCCATTATCGGCCAAAACCTCGCTGATCAACAACCGGTTGAGTGTGGAGTCCACAACCCATGGCTGCGAGCGAGTGGCTTCACTTTCAGCCTGCCAGTAACCGGCAGAATCCTTGCCAAGGACCTCCACGAAGTGCGAACCGTCAGCAAGGTTCTCGAGTATAATCGCATTGGCAACCGGCACCGGTTCACTCCATTGCCCGCCGTCCAGACGCCAGCGGTATTCACTGGTGAAGTCACCATCCTCGATCCCGGATATCCCTGCCATGTGCACGATGATGCGTGCGCTTTTTCCCCGACCCAATGCGGGGGGAATCCCGGAAAGGTGAGCGCCCGGAG
This sequence comes from uncultured Verrucomicrobiota bacterium, assembly GCA_902589825.1. Classification (GTDB taxonomy): domain Bacteria; phylum Verrucomicrobiota; class Verrucomicrobiia; order Verrucomicrobiales; family DEV007; genus CACIUL01. Next base: position 4,742 of record CACIUL010000096.1, on the reverse strand, counting down.
CAACCGTGTATCCCATGTCCGCACCGTTGATACCCCGTCCAATTGCCGGGGAAGCAGCCACGAGGTGGAAATTCCCGCCTGCAAAATCCTCGAACCGGGGATCGGCCGCAATATTGCCCTCCCCGAAGCCGTGATACTTCAAGGGCAGGATATTCAAAGCCGCGGCAATGTCCGGGACTGCGCCATCTTCTGCATCGCCGAGATGATTTTCCATGATCTTGGTATTATTCCAGAAAATGTTTCCCCCCATGCTGATGCCACGCCCGGGTGCGGCTCCATCCGTACCACTTTCCTTGAAATTGATGGCACTGATCGTGGCATTAACGACGGTGTTGTTCTCAAAAACGGCGTCGGAAGCCTCACCCAGCAAAAGAGCATGGTCTATGCCGTTGAAAAGGTTGCGCACCACGGTGAGGTGGGAACCCGATGAGGCGGAAATGGCATTTGCGCTCCCCTCGCCGGCAGGATCACCTGCACGGACATTCCTGAAGATATTCCCCTCGATATGGGCATCTGCGCCGTCAAGGTCAAGGCAGTCATCTGCTGCCCCTTTGAAGATATTACCAACGACATGAATGATTGGGCCAGGCCTCCTTCCCCCGGAAAAATGAATGATGTCATTTCCGCCGGGTGATGCCTCAAAGGTATTGTCTTGAAGGCTGAAAAAATCCGCCCCATCAAGCGCCGTGCCGCGGATAACGTCCTGCCCCGGGGTTGCCGGGAATTCACATCCGGTGACAAGCACCTGCGGATGCATCACATCCATGATGGTTTTCTCCGTGCCTGTCCATGAGACACCGTCCAGGTGGAGGCGGGAACCATTCACCACAATGGAAGATGTGCCGGCATCCGCACCGTCCTGGACGAGGTTGGACATTCGGTTATCATCCAGTGTGCTCTCAAAGTGCAAGCCTTCCCACCCCTCATCAACACCCGGTTGCTGGGTGAAAACAACCGGGCTGCCGGGTTCCCCATCGGCCAGCAATCGCCCACGCACAGTCATCCGTGTGCCATTGGCAAAATACACAGTGGTGCCGGGTTCAATGACCAGGGTCACATCGGCGGCCACCACGATATCACCGGCCACCAGGTAAGGACCGCCGGAAGCACTCCACGTTGCATCCTCGAGTATTTCGCCGGAAAAGGCGGTTGGTTCCCCACTATCAAACCAGATATCAATATTCCTCCTGCCGATGCTTGTCCCCTCCTCATCAAAGGCCTCAACCAGAACCTGGTTAATCCCCGGGTTAAGGCTCGGGATGGCCGTGGTAGCAGTCAATTCGGCATCAAAACTGATATCCGCACTCTGTCGCCGTGCCTGGTGAATCTCAAAAGCCAGGGTATTCCGTCCCTCCTGGAGGGCGGTCACGGGGATATTGAAGGACCTGTATTCGGCGGCACCGTTAACCTCGGGGTCTGCCAAATCTTCAAAAGAAGCATCCGGGATCAGGTTCTCGCGCAGAATCTCGGCGCCATTGAGATATGCCGCCACGCCATCATCAAAAAGAATCCTGAGCACGAGCCCGGCCAGGTCATCTGACCCGGAGAATTCAAAACCAGTGCGGAAATAGGTAGTGACATGCTTGTTATCGGCATCATCACCAAAACTGACCACGGTTACCTCACCACGGTTTCCATTATTGCTGTAACCAAGCGGGGCAGCACCGCTGGACCATCCCGAATCATCAAAACCGGGAGCCTGCCAGGCAATTCCCTGGTCGGAACCATCATCCAGGTATCGCCAGTTGGCCCCGGCCGGCAAAAGCACTTCCTCAATACCGGTCCCCACTTGCCAGGTACCGTCACGGGAATTGACCGGAACCCTGATGCCGTTAACCCGTACTTCCGCCGTGCGCCCGGCATCAACTGTCCCGCGCAGGCCGGTATCACCGGCTTCATCGGTCCGCGGCAAACCCTCAGACAAGGAAAGGTTGCTCCGCACGCTGAAACTATCCGGGATCTGCTCGAGAATGTGGGCCCGTCTTGTATCCATAAACTGGATAATGTCCCCACGAATGCCGGTATCCTGAGGAACCCAGTCAAGGGTGTTGACCACGGCAGCATCAAAGTGATCCTTGGCAAAGACGGTTTCCAGCAGTTCCCTTAAATACGCGTAATACAAGCGGACAACCCGGTCATCATTGAAAAAGGCGACCAAGGGAGGGAAAGTCTGCCCGGCAAAGTTTGTCACTGCGGGAAACAAGGTGGACTCCGGGTTGGTTGATGTGTCTCCGAGGCCAAAAATGGTATCAAAATCATGGGGAATCAGCTTGAAGCGCGCATCCTCCACTCCCCTGTAGAACTTATAGTCATCATCAGTTCCATTGGACAGGTTGGTTTCACGGCTCAGGACGATGGTCATGAAAGCAAACCATCTTGCCCACTGATCCACATCAACCACTCCTGATACCTGATCTAAATACCCGTCTCCCTCAGCACTGTTCATGGTGATGAAAAGCTCGTGCAGGTCATCCCATTGATTGGCGGATTCATTGGATCCCTTGGACCAGCCGTCACTCCGGTATGCGCCGACATCAGGCGAGATTCCATCCTCGCCATAGCGGATATTCCACTTCACGTCGGGGCGTCCCTTGGAATAAATATTACCTGCCGGATCCAGTGGATAATGTAACCCGGCCCAGTCCCCGTCTATCGCCTCAACATGTAGATAGGAGCCATAACGCCGGGCATTCTGGTTATCCTCCGCACGGTTTACCCCGTTATGCCGCAGCTGCACGGGTTTTGCAGTGGCCGCCTCTATACCTGAGGCCAGAGAAAACCTCGAGCCCAGCAACTGAAGGTAAATAAACTGGGTGTTGAGATTGATCTTTGTAACCCCGTTCCATGGCCGGTCACGCGGGATATTCAGGCGGTTATTGCGTGGATTGCGCCCCCGGCTGCCCGCGCCGCGAATACGAAGACCGCACTGATAGCGCACATCGATATCAGTGCCCTGGCGGGCAATCAAGGTCACGTTTTTCTGGGCATCACTGCCGGCATTGAATGCCCCGAACCGGAATGCCTCATCCTCTTCAACTGGCATGACCAGGCGATAAATAGGCTGGTTTCCCTCATAGGTTTCATCATCAAACTGAAAAAGGGCATTTGCCTGCTGACGCCCGGTATCATCACTGGCAGCCGGCCAGGTGCGGGAATACTCACCGTTGGTAGCCTCAACATAGAACTCAATAACCGTGTCCGCAGGCTGACCAGGAACCACCGCGGCAAAGGTGCCGTCGCCGGCAGCAAGGTCACCCTGACTGCCGTCATCACGCATCGGCAGCACATTGAAATCCCCGGGGTTTCTTTCCGATACCCGCCAGTGAAGCATGCCGGCAATTTGATTGCCATCGTTATCGAGCAATTGCGCACTGACGGTCACATCCTGCCCACTGCCGGGAATGGCGGGTACATGTTTAACCTTCAATACCAGCGGAGCAGTGTCCCGGGAGGCAACCGAATTCACTGCGCCGGGCGTAGGCGAGGAACCTGCTGACCAGTTTTGGCCATATTTGTTGGACAACGTATCATTGACAAGCTCAAGGGATGCCCCCCTTCCATCAGCAGGAGTATCCCACTTCCAGCCTTCCTCGCCACTGAGCACGCCGGGATCATCCTCCGCACGCCGCCGAGCCCAGTCACCCTGGTCGGAATAGGTAAGCTCATCAGCCTCCTTGCCAAGGGAATCCTCTATGCGAATGCGCTCCCCCCTGTTGCTGAGTTGACCTCTCCATGGTCCCGCAAGAAGCGCAACCTCTCCATAGGTCGCGTTAAAAACCTGGGGATCAGCGGCAACAACCAGGTAGCCGCCAGGCGGGATAACAACCGCGGGGAATTCAAACTCGACGCCACTGGTAAACTTCCATCCCAGCAATGGCAGGGGCCCGTCACTGGTATTATGCAGCTCGATATACTCCTCAGACTCATTGCCGGAAGAGGGATGAAACATGATCTCGCTGATAATCAATGTCCCGGCAGCAGGCCCTACCAGCAGCTCAACGGTCGCCGCTTCCGAGCTCTGGCCTGCAGAACCGGCCCTATAGGTGAAGGAATCAACACCGGAGAATGAGGCAGAAGGCATATAATCAATTGAACCATCGTCTCTGAGAACAAGGTCACCGTCCCCGGAGTAATCGAGGAGGATGGCATTGAGCGGGTCATTCTCGACATCCGTGTCATTGGCGAGGACACCGTCTTCCGGCGCAATGGAAATTCCCTGCCCAATCACCACAGAATACGCATCATCCCTTGCAACCGGAGCATCATTTACCGGCACGACAGTAAAATTGACCCGCGCCGGCGGCGAGTCCTGCAAGCCGTCGTTGGCGGCATATGTAAAGCTATCAACACCGCTAAAATCCTGATCGGGAATATAGGTAAAACCACCATCAGGACGGGTTCTTATTGATCCGTTAGCAGGCTGACGTGACACAATGGCCGTGAGATCATCACCTTCCGCATCGCTGTCATTGGACAACAGGCCGAATGCCGGAGGCATGGAGAAGCTTTCATCTTCATTAAGCTCATAATTATCCCCGGCAGCAACGGGCGGGGTATTCACATTGATAACCACTCTTGCAGGTGCTGAGCTGAGCAAGCCATCAGTAACCCGGTAGGTAAAGCTGACCTGCCCGGTAAATCCCTCCTTGGGAAAATACCGGAACGCCCCTCCTGGTTCGAGCACCAACACGCCAAAATCCACCTGGCTGACCAGCTCCGCCTGCAGGACATCTCCATCAATA
>CACIUL010000095.1 GCA_902589825.1 uncultured Verrucomicrobiota bacterium | reverse complement strand
GCATAATATCGCGTTACTACACGTTACGCTCAGGAAAGGAAAAAGGGTCACACCGAATGGCAATCACGGCCGACTTTGCAAAGGGGTCGAGCGGGTCCGCCGTCTTTAATGACAACGGAGAAGTCGTGGGTGTGGTTGCCTCCACCAATTCCATTTATTACAACAAAAAAGACGGCATAGAAAGAAACCTTCAAATGGTCATCAAGTCATGCATCCCGTCTGGGTCTATACTCAGGCTGCTTAACTCGGGAAAACCCAAAAATTAATCATGCCGCCCCTCCTCTCTGCAAAATAAGCCATAAATAGAGGAAATAACAAAGGAGCATCAGCGCACCTTCAATCCGGCTAAGCCTTCTGCCAAGCGTCATCAAGACCGCGGCGAGTATCGCAGCTCCGAGCATGACCGATAGATCGATCGGCGATATATCCGGAACCTGCAATGGGCTTACAAGGGCGGTAATACCAAGAATTGCCAGGATATTGAAAATTGAGGACCCGACGGCATTGCCGGCAATGATGTCGCCCTGTCGTTTGATGCAGGCCACAATGGATGTGGCCAATTCAGGAAGCGAGGTCCCAAAGGCAAGCACGGAAAGCCCAATGATTGCTTTGGAAACGCCCAGCTCCTCAGCCAGCCCAACGCCACCCCTTTGAAATAATTCCGCCCCGCCAACCAGTGCCAAGATCCCGGCAAAGATGAGCAGTGTGGTTTTTTGCGAAGACTGTGAGACGCTCGGCTCGGCAGAGTCAGTGGCAGCGGCAATCTCAGCACCCAGCTTGGCACGTGAGGCGAGCCGCAAGCTTGACCACACATAATACACGATTCCCGCCGTTAATGCACTTCCCTCAACAGGCCCCAGTCGTCCATCCAGTAGCATGGCCCAAAGAATCAATGAAACCAGGATGAGGATCGGCATCTCTCTTTTTAGCACCTGACGGTTAGCCGCCATGGGCCTGATCAGCGCACTGATACCCAGAATCAACAGGATATTGCATATGTTTGAGCCCACCACATTACCCAATGCCGCATTTGGACTGCCCGTGCCGTTTAGACGCAAGCATACCGCAAGCTCCGGAGCACTTGTTCCGAACGCAACAATGGTCAGGCCAACAACAAGAGGAGATAATCCGAACCGTAAAGCAAGGTTGCAACTGCCGCCAACAAGCCACTCTGCCCCGTAATAGAGCAACGCAATACCGGCAATAATGAATAAAATATTTAACAACATCGCCTTGGTGGCAGAAGCATAGACCCTTTAACTTCTACATTTGTTTCGCACGCCCACAATTAATTATCTTGATACCAGGGAATTCAAGACACCATTATCGCCACTCGTGCTTGGGATAACGCCCTTTTAGTTGCTTGCGGATTTCAGGATAGCTGTTTTTCCAGAACCCGGCCATATCACGAGTGCGTTGCACAGGGCGATGGTTTGGACCAAGAATTTCAATTAGCACAGGGATCTTCCCGTTCCCGACAACAGGTGTCGTGCTAACCCCATAGAGCCTTTGCAGGACAATGCTGGCTTTTGGTTCTCCATCAAGGTAGGTCAGCTTTGCCTCCAAGCCGTTATCCAGCCTGATCTTTTCAGGAGCCAATCCCCTAACCGCTTCAGCCAGGGGAGGAGAAAGCCACTTTGCAAGAGCAGGCCAAACCTCTCGGTCTTTAATCTGCTTATAACTGAAAGCTCCATGACATGCCTCGGAGACAACAAGGCGAAAACTCTCTTCATCAAAACACGGCAACTCAAGTTCTGGAAAGTGTTCACGAACGCAGGAAAGCCTGGCCACCCATGCCTTGCACTTGCCATTCCATCCCTTCATGATGAGCTGACCGGACACCACTTCATCTGCCAGCACATCCGCAGCTTGTCCTGCATCGGGGTCGCCTGATTGCTTTGAACGGAGAACCAAATCCCTGAAGCGCAGGGCATTTTCATTCACCACCCTCCGCACTCTCACATCATAGAGGCAACGGTTTAATTGCATGAGATCATCCGGGAAAATTTCATCCAGCCACGATTCCTCAATACCGGTTGCCTTACCCAGGATCACATTGAGATCCTTTCCCTGAACCTCCGTGATCTCCGCAGCAACAAAAAGGTCAAATTGGGAAGCAAGGCTTCCCCTGCCAAGCTTGGCCCTCCGTTCACCCACCACATTACAGGAAAGTGTCCCCACAGACATTCTCCGGGCCACATTGTCAGAAAATCCTGCCAATAGCACCTTTGCCAACTGGACACAGTCAAGAGCACTTTCATCAATTCCCTGAAACTTAACCGGATTTGCGGCTGCACTAAGCAGGCTGTCCATGATATTTCGGATATCGCGCGCAACAGAAGCCTTGATTCCATATGCTTCACAGCGAGATGAATGAAACCCGGCACGGTCGGCAAAACCCCATGCGCGAATCAGCGGCATGAAATCCGAGAAATCCCCATGCCCGACAAACTCTTCAACCAGCTCCCTGTTGCTACTGATAAAAAGGGACCTTTCCTGGCAAAGCGCCACGCATAACGTGGCAATCTCCAGACAACCAAGTCTCTCCGCCTCAACAAGCATCCTGGCATATCTCGGGTGGGCCGGAAACGCAACCATTCTCCGCCCAACCTCGGTCAAGTATCCCTCTTCACGATGAATTGCGCCAAGATCCTGGAGCAACCGCATTCCACGTTCAAGGGAGGCTGTCTCAGGAACGTCAAGCCATTGCATGTCTTCAACACGGTCAATGCCGGCAGCCTTGAGGCTCAACAGCGTCTCGGACAAGTCCAACCGATTCACCTCAGGGGCAATGGCAGCGGGTCTGCCGCCATGGTCACGCTCTGTCCACAGGCGGATGCACACTCCACTGGCAGTCCTTCCCGCGCGCCCCGCACGCTGGTCAGCAGAGGCACGTGAAATTTTCTCTATTCGCAAGGTATTAATTCCCCTGCGGGCGTCAAAGGCAGCCACCCTCGCCAATCCACTGTCAATAACGACGCGTATACCTTCAATGGTCAGCGAAGTTTCCGCGACATTTGTCGCAAGCACAATCTTGCGAGATTTGCCGGGGAGTAACGCCGCATCCTGTTCCCTTGGGGGCAGTTGGCCATAAAGAGGCCTCAGGTCAAACCCCTTCAACTCGGGTATTTTCTTGAGCTCATCAATGGTCCTGCGTATCTCAAAGGCACCAGGCAGGAATACCAGGATATCACCAGTCAATTTTTTGGCCAACACATCCTTACGCAAAGCCGAGCCTACTTTATCCCAGAGCTCCTTGCCACGTGCGGCACCACCGGGCGAATACCTGATCTCCACCGGATGCGTCCTGCCCTCTGAGCGCACAACGCAACAGGGTGACAAGTGCGCCTCAAGCCTTCCGCTTTCAAGCGTTGCAGACATAACAATGATCTTAAGGTCAGGCCGGCAGCCTTTCTGCAGTGCAAGCGCCATCGCCAACATCACGTCACCCTGTATATGCCTCTCATGAAACTCATCAAAAACAACCGCGGCAACACCATCAAGTCGTGGATCATCAAGCAAACGCCTCAAAAGGACGCCCTCCGTCACATAACAAATCCTGGTCTGCGGCCCCGCACGCCGCTCAAACCTCACCTGATAACCTGTCTCCCCCCCCACTTCAGCGCCCCTTTCTGAGGAGACTCGCCTTGCGAGCATGCGGGCAGCAATCCTGCGTGGTTGCAGGACCACAATCTGCCCAGTTCCTGCAATCCCATGATCCAGCAAGATTTGTGGAACCTGAGTGGATTTACCCGAACCCGTTGGAGCCTCAAGCACAAGCCTGGAATCAACCTCGCCCTTGACGGCTGAGACAATCTCTTTTCTAACCCCGTAAATGGGTAGCAATTCTCCTTTCATCTCCCTCAACTAAGCAACAATTTCAAGGTAAACAGGATATTTGGCCCTGCAAAGCGGCCAAATCCGCCTTTTAAAACTTTCTTTTGCCTAGCGCTTTAAACCCAAGTAACTTTATAATTAATAACAACCTTTTTGCTATGAGTCTTCATCTACTTGCATTCCTGGGAGGACAGGAAATCATCATCTTACTTGTGATCGTAATCATCCTGTTTGGTGCAAAGAAATTGCCCAAGCTTGCCCGCGGACTGGGGCAGGCACAAGGCGAGTTCAAGAAAGCACGCATGGAAATGAAGAACGAAATTGACAAGGCTCAAGAAGACTCAACAGAGGATTCCTGATTCTCCTGTCAGGGACAAAGAGAACCGCCCAGTTCAAACATGAGCATGAATTTACTCGCATTTGGCATGCCGGGAGGACCGGAGATGATCCTTATCTTCATCCTCGTCCTGTTACTTTTTGGTGCCAAAAAACTACCTCAGCTTGCACGAGGCATTGGCAAGAGCGCCGGTGAGTTCAAGAAGGCAAAGGATGAGTTTGAAACTCAAATCAAATCCGCGGCAGATGATGCGGAACTCACTGCCCTTGAAACGGAAAATCAACCGAGCGCAACTCAGGACAATTCCCCCAATAAGATCGCTGATTCCAACAAGGACAGCCAAACTGAAAGCTCTTCCTGAGCATTAAGGCCCATCAGTACGCCCCCCGGAATACTGAAATTACATCTGGGGACATTCCGCCACCCTGCATACTCTAAACGCACAAGTTTAGTAATAACTTAATGCAGGCATTGAACATGGCGCCTCACAAGGCCCCTTCATAAGATGCCGGGTATTGACAATTATCTTGAGCAACAGCACCGCCAATAACATCATCAACGAATGAATCTCAGAGTCCTCATTAGCCTAGTATGCCTTGCCCCCTGGACCATCACCAGCTCATCAGAGCAATTCAACTTTGTTGCGTACAACCTCAAGAACTACCTTAAAATGGACCGCCGCATTAACGGCAAACTGGAAAAGAATGCCTTAAAGCCTGCCCAGGAGATTGCGCAGCTAGTAAAGATCATATCAAAGTCAAAGCCTGCAGTAATCGGCATATCTGAAATGGGGGACCTCGAAGATTTAAACCATTTCAAAGACAAGCTAGCACAGGCCGGGCTCAAATACCCACATTCTGAACTCACATTCGGAGCAGATCCGGTGCGTCATGTCGGCCTGTTGAGCCAATTCCCAATTACCGAGCGCAACTCACAAACCGACCTTACTTACAGGATTGGCAAGAAGGAACTGCCATTTCAAAGAGGCATCTTGGACGTCACCATTCAACCCTCAAAGGATTATCAATTACGGTTACTTGGCATCCACCTCAAGTCGAAAAGAGAGGTTGAAGAGGCGGACCAATCCCTCATGCGCCGCAATGAGGCTGAATTATTACGCCAACATATTGACACGATCCTTAAACAAAAACCGGAAACAAACCTTCTTGTTTTTGGAGACTTTAATGAAACGCGTAACGAATTGCCGATAAAGGTCATTCGTGGACGCTATAACACACCCGGTTCACTGACTGACATTCAACTCAGCGACGACAGGGGTGATCGATGGACATACTATTGGCGCTATGCGGACCAATATTCACGATTTGATTTCGTGTTTGCCAGCAAGGGACTAGTTGATGAAATCAACACGGCAAATTCATATATTGCTTCAGATCCAAACTGGTTTCTCGCCAGCGATCACCGGGCCTTGGTTCTTTCAATCGTTCCCAAGGATCAGTAACCCGCC
>CACIUL010000094.1 GCA_902589825.1 uncultured Verrucomicrobiota bacterium | reverse complement strand
CCCCGAGGACCCCCTTGAGAGTAGGGACAGTGATTCAGATGGAGTGGGCGATAATGCAGACTTGGATGACGATAACGATGGGGTGGCGGATACTGCGGACGCCTTTCCAAATGACCCCACGGAGACCGCGGATCGTGACGGGGATGGGTATGGGGATAATTCTGACAGCTTTCCCGATCGGTTCTCCCGGGTAATTTCTTTCGAATACACTGGTGGACCGCAGTATTGGACGGTCCCTTCCGGGTCTCAATTTATTGCCATTGAGGCAGCCGGCGCAGCTGGCGGAAATGCCTATGGTGCCAGGCCCGATGCACTATCAAATCCCACCAGATATAGCCGCCCCGGAGGGAGGGGAGGCTCGGTTACTGGTGTGCTTGACGTTGCTAATCTGGAAACCCGTGGGCTCATTATCAATATTGGCGGGCGAGGTGGACATGCCGTTAGCCCTGGACGCGACCAGACTGCGGGGGGTCGATACTACTGGAGATCGAGTGATGCAGCCTCGGGAGGCTGGAACGGCGGAGGACAAGGCGCAGGGTTCCTCTCCTTTGGGTCGCTAGAGAATCCCGGGGCCGCGTATGGCGGCGGTGGAGGGGCCTCTGATATCCGTTTGGGGGGGGGTGAACTCGAGAATAGGATCCTGGTCGCTGGAGGAGGAGGTGGGAGTTTCCTTGACCCAAGATTAGTCCGACCTCCTAACTGGAGCAGGGCTGCCATCGGTGGAGCAGGCGGAGGGCTTGAAGGGTCTCAGGGAGCGAGCGGATACGTGGCTGGCGGCGACTCCGGATGGGTTGGTGGGGGCGGAGGCACCCAAACTAGTGGAGGCGCTGCCGGCAATCCGACTTTCCTGACTCCAGATCCTGGAAGTTTGGGCATTGGTGGATCAGGGTCAAGTATTGGACTCAGAGAGGTAAGAAGAGGAGGCGGCGGGGGCGGCGGATATTACGGAGGAGGTTCAGGGAACAGTGGTGGTGGTGGGAGCAGCTATACGGACCCGGACCTCTTCACGGAGGTCAACCATGTACGGGGAGGTAATAGTCTGGGGAATGGTGTGGTGAGCATTACATACACAGCACCGGAGGAACTCCTCAACAGCGATTCCGACGGAGACGGAGTGAATGATTTTGTAGATGTCTTTCCGCAAGATCCCAGCGAAACAGCGGATTCGGATTCCGATGGAATCGGGGATAATGGCGACGCCTTCCCTAATGATCCCAGTGAAACAGCGGACTCGGACTCTGATGGAGTTGGGGATAACGGGGACGTTTTTCCTGAGGACCCGAATGAGACCGCAGATTCAGACAATGATGGCGTAGGTGATAATGCGGATGCCTTTCCCTCTGATCCCACTGAAACTGCGGACTCGGACTCCGATGGAGTTGGGGACAATGGCGACCTGTTCCCCGAGAACCCCCTTGAGAGCAGGGACAGTGATTCAGATGGAGTGGGTGATAACGGAGACGTATTCCCTGAGGACCCGAATGAGACCGCAGATTCAGACAATGATGGCGTAGGTGACAATGCGGACGTCTTTCCCACTGACAGCAGTGAAACTGTCGATTCGGACTCGGACGGGGTCGGCGACAACGGGGACGCCTTCCCGAATAATCCGGACGAGACCGCGGATCGCGACTCGGACGGGGTTGGGGACAATGGCGACGTCTTCCCTGACACGCCCAATGACGAGGCCATTATCCAGCTCTACGCGGATTTCATCGCTCTCCAGAATGAGAATGCCGCGCTGATCCTGGAGAGAGATGCGCGCCCAACTCAGGAGGCCCTTGATGCCGCGCTCGCACAACGAGATGCCCGGCCACTCGACAGTGATGACGATGGCCTGACAGACGCCATGGAGGCCGAGATCGAAACAGACCCCTTGGTCGAGACCGGCTTTGTCCTCGAAGACCAATATAACGCGGTCGTGGCTCAACGCGACGCCCTGCCTACTCAGGCCGCGTATAATGCCGTAATTGCAGAACGGGACTCCCGCCCGACCACCGATCAACTGGCAGCCGTGGAAGCGGAAAGGGACGCCCGCCCTACTGCTGATCAACTTGCAGCCGTCGAAGCCGAAAGGGACGCACGACCCACTGCAGAAGCGCTTGTGACGGTCGAAGCGGAGCGTGATGCGATCTTGAGTGATATACAGCTCGCCTATGATGAGGTGAATGCAGTCGCTGGCGGTGTTGAGGACGACCTTGCTTCTATCGTAGATCCAGCCAATGCACCGTCGGACACTCGTAACGCGGGCGTAATCGCTCAGCCACTAGAATCCTTTGAGGTGAACACCTTTGCTTCTCCTACCAATCTTGACTCTGAACTGGCACTTTATGATAGCGCCGGAACTTTGATCGCTTTTAATGATGACGCGCTCACGGCGGCTCTTCCTGAAGGTGCTGGGCGCGCCCTAAGCCAGTTAGATTTTTCAGACGGTCTCGCCGACGGGGTCTATTTTCTGGCGGTCGGAACCTTTAATTCAACTTTCAACTCCGACTTCGAGGTCTCCTCTACCGGACGGGGAGGCGAGTATACACTGACGCTGCCTACTGGGCCGCTCTCTGGAACTCTCGAACCCTCAGGGTTTGACTGGTACCGCATCGAAATCGGAACGAATTTTGCAGCGCTCCAACTACAGCCCCTGACTGAGCTTTACCGCAACCTCGTCGAGGCCAATGCGTCCGCGATTTCAGCGCGGGATGCCGCAATAGAAGAGCGCGACGCCCGCCCTACTACCGATCAGCTTGCCGTAGTGATAGCTGAGAGGGACGCACGACCCACTGCAGATCAACTCGCCGCGGTGGTAGCTGAACGCGACGCACGACCCACTGCAGATCAACTCGCCGCCGTAGAAGCCGAACGCGATGCCCGCCCAACCCTCGCCGAAGTGCAGGATGCGCGTGTGGGTTCCATTATCCTGTCCAAGGACTGGGAAAGCGGGGAAGTCTCACTCTGCTTTGGCCTGCAAAAGACCGAGGACTTTGTAACATGGGAAGCCTTTGCAGGCGGCACTTGGAGTGAAGCGCCTAATGGCGAATTCAAGCTGACCCTGCCGCTTGGTGAAGCCAAGAAGTGGCTGCGCCTGACGATGCCGGAATAGCGATCCACCCCCAATCAAGCGACCTGCATCGTGGGGGGGGGAGTGGTGCACTTAACCATGAACCACCAGCCATCCGCCCTTTTGCGCGGGGCAGGGCGCGCAGGGCGTGGTTTTTGCGTTTCCAGCATTGTGTTTATTTTTCAGACAATCTCTTACTTATAGATAAATGGTATTTTGAGATGAATATCTGAATTAACAAAAATACGCCCTACGCGCCCTGATGACATCGGTTATAGCGACGCTACTTAAACCCCAAATATTTTTTCTTACACCCCAAATTATAAGGGGCACACGCGCACAAAAACATCGGGGGATACGGGTGGCGTGGTGCAGGCCTGTCCCTGATGACCCGCATTCTCATTTTTATGGTCAGAGATTTTGATCTGATCCCGTTCAGGGGGTCTTTGCAAAGTGATCCATGATCCCTGGACATGGCACAATGAGCATGGTGCAGGATGCAGGAAACAGGGAAAAGTGCAAAACTGTTGTACTTTTGTGTTGTACCTTGGCGATATTCTGGATAAGATAATGGCAACCTAATTAGGCTGATCGTCTTAATTTACTGTATCTACAACGTTTGTAAATGGAGCCGGCTGACGGACTCGAACCGTCGACCTACTGATTACAAATCAGTTGCTCTACCAACTGAGCTAAGCCGGCCTGTTTTTTTCCAACAGGTCGCAAAGATAGATGAAAACCCCCGCTCTGCAAGTGCCGTGCTCAAAGTGCGCTTTTATCCGCCGATCGGGTTTTTCCATTCGCCACTGCGGAGCCGCTCAAGGATGACGGCCATTAAGATCACCAGGCCAAGGACGATCATCTGTGTTTCACTGCCCAGCAGCAGGATGTTCATGCCGTTGCTGATGACGGCAATAATGAAGGCGCCGATCAGGGTGCCAAAAATCCTTCCCTTGCCGCCGAAAAGCGAGGTGCCCCCGACAACAACGGCTGCAATAACCATCAGTTCATAGGTTTGCCCGTAGGTTCCCGCGCCGCTTTGCAGCTGGGATGCCATCACGACGCCGCCAAGGCCAGCCGTTGCCCCGCAGATGGCATAGACAATGAGCTTGATGTTCCTTGGTGATATGCCGGACATGCGAGCTGCTTCCGGGTTGGCTCCTGTCGCGTAGATATAACGGCCTAGGACGGTCTTCTTCATGATGATGTGTGCCACGATATAAAGTATCAGCATCAGGATCACGCAGTTGGGAATTCCGAAGCTTAAGCCATTTCCCAGCCACTGGAAGCTTGGGGGAACCTTCTCAAAAATGGTATCGTTTTTTGCGATCTTAAAGGCGCCTCCCCGCAGTACCTGCATCATGGCAAGGGTGGCAATGAAGGGGGGCACACAGAGTCGGCTGACCATGAGCCCGGTAAAGGCACCGGCTAAGGAACAAACCGCAATGCCGGCAACTGAAGCAACCACAAGAGTTGGGACACCTGCGCCCGCTTCACCACCCATGATCTCGATGATTTTGCATGTGACCACTGCCGAGAGGGCAATCATGCTGCCTACCGAGAGGTCGATGCCCGCGGTGATGATAACCATCGTCATGCCGATAGCAAGGATGGCAATGACGGCGATCTGGCTGGTGATATTCCTGAAATTGTCGACAGTGAGGAAAACCGGCCACATGTAACTTTCAGGATAGATCAGGCCTATGCGGGAGTCACTGTGTTGCTCAAGGTATGCATCAAAAACAGGAAATTTTTTCATGGATGCGGTGGTTGCAATCAGATCGATGTCCCCGGATTTCTCCATTTCCCTGCGGATCAGGGGCGGGCCGCCTATCCCCTTGCCAACCACGTTGAGCTTCCTGGCCAGTAGGGCTTCCTCAAGGCTTCTTGCGAAATCCCGTCCCGTCTGGTTGTCACCTGACGCGATAAAGATCCTCAGGTCTTTCGGAAAGTTAACCGACCCCTTGTCGATGCCCTTAATAATCTCGCTGGCCAGTTTCTTTCCTGCTGAGGCTCCCTTTGGGCTTTTTTCCTCGATTGTCAGGATGCTGAAAAACACAGCGAGCAGGAACAGGACGGCCGCCATTCCGTATTCACCTGATACAAAGGCAAGCGGTTTCCTGAAGAGTTGACCCATTGCTGACATTGTTGTTGCCTGGAAAAGGCCCGGGCAATGCTGTTTGTTGGATGATTAGTCCGGCGAAGTGTCTGCGTCTGCCGTTTCTTTCGTGTATAGAGTGGCCGGTATGTCAATGTTGGGCTTTACGTCCTCGCCGCTCAGGTAAGCCACGATTGCCTTAATGCATTCACGACCGATCTTGTCCGGGTGCTGGATCGGATCAGCATAGATTTTTCCCTCCTTGATTGCCTTTTTCCCAGCAGGCATGCCATCAAATGCAATGACGGTGACTTGATCCAGCTTTCCGGCCTTTTCCAGTGCTCCCACCGCACCGAGTCCGCTGGGGTCATTGATGGCGAAGATACCCCTCATGTCCGGGACCCTTTGCAGGGAGTCTTCGGCGGCCTTGAACCCCTTGTCCCTTTTGCCGTCGCCGGAAAGCTCGGCAACGATCTCAATTTTTCCTGATTCCCTATTGGCATTGTAGCTATCAATAACTTTCTTGAACCCCTTGACTCTCTCCATGCATGACTCGACTCCCCGGTAGTCAATGATTACGACCTTGCCGCCCTCCTCGCCGAGCGCATCGACCATTGCCTGCCCGGCCAGTTCACCGCCCTGGGCGTTGTCCGTACCGACGTGGGAGACCACCTTGGCTCCCTCTGCCTGCACCCGGACATCAAAGGAAAATACCGGTACATTGGCATTGTTTGCCTCCTTGACCGCAGTGCCGATGGCCTCGGAATTGGTCGGGTTAACGGCGATGGCCACCACCTCCTTCACCAGGAAATCCTTGATCTGCTTTTGTTGCTTGGAAATATCATTCTCGGCACCAAGGTAAATGAGGTCGTAGCCGTGCTTTGCCGCCTCATCGCGCATGTTTTCCTCAATTACCTTGAAGAAAGGATTTGCGATGTCCATGCAGGTGGCTCCGATCAATCCGCGGGATTCTTTCTCTGATCTGAGTCCAGTGGTC
>CACIUL010000093.1 GCA_902589825.1 uncultured Verrucomicrobiota bacterium | reverse complement strand
ATGATATTGAGTGGCGGGATTCATTGAAAAATTCAGTTTTTGTTCACGACCTCATCCAGGTTGAGGAGCAGGTTTGCCAGGAGAGTCCAGGGGGCGAGTTCCTGCGGCAGGATTTCCTTGTCCGCGACACTCTCACCGTAGCTGATAAGTTTTTGGGCGGCTTCCAGGTCATCGCGGAAGCGCTGGCGATGTTCGTTGAGCAGGTCCAGCAGGATCCGTATTTCCGCCTGCTCGGGATGGCGGGAAGTCGCTGTGCGCCATGCCCAGCGGATGCGCTCCCCATCCTTGGCGCCCCCCTCCTTGATGATACGCTGGGCAAGGGTGCGGGCTGCCTCCACGTGCTGGATGTCATTCATCAACTGCAGGGCCTGCATCGGGGTGTTGCTGCGTCCCCTTGCTGAGCAGCTCTGTTCCCGGTTGGGGCCATCAAAGGTTGCCATGAAAGGCGGGGGTGCGGTTCTCTTCAGGAAGGTATAAATGCTGCGGCGGTAGAGGTCCTCACCCTTGCCGCGCTTGTAATTGCGGGTGTTGCTGGAGGCAAAGCCTACCGGTTCCCAGATATTGGGCGGTTGATAGGGCCGGACTCCCCGGCCGCCACGTTTGGCCACGAGCAGGCCACTGAGGCTCAATGCCTGGTCACGCAGGACCTCGGCATCCAGGCGGTGTCGCGGTCCCCGTGCCAGCAGGCGGTTTTCCGGGTCTTTTTCCAGCAGGGCGGGCGTGGCCGTGGAGGCTTGGCGATAGGCATGACTGGTGAGGATCCGCTTCACAAGTCGTTGCACGTCCCAGCCATCCTCCACGAATTGTGTGGCCAGCCAGTCAAGCAGCTCAGGGTGACTGGGCAATTGGCCCTGGGTACCGAAATCGGCACTGGTTTTCACCAGCCCTGTACCGAAGAACTGTTGCCAGAAACGATTCACGGCAACCCGCGCAGTGAGTGGATGCCGGCCATCGACGAGCCAGTTGGCGAGGTCTAGCCTGTTGTAGTCGCGATTTTCCGGCCTCGGGGGAAGCGGCGGCAAGAAGCCTGGGACGTTACGGCTGACTTTTTCCCCGGGGTTATTGTATTCACCTCGAATCATGACAAAGCTCTCCCGTGCCTTTGGAAGGTCTGCCATGATGAAAGTGATAGCTGTATCCTTGCCAATATCGGCTTTCTTTTTCACCAGCCCTGCTTTTTCGGCGTTCAGAGGCTCAAGCTGCTTGCGGGCACCGAGGTATGTCCGGCCAAGCCAATATCTTTGCAATTCATTCTCTTCCTCAGCTGTCCATTTTTCGGGAGCTCTGCCCTTGAAGCGTTTTTGCAGCTCCGGGCTCAACCCTTTATGGCGGGTGGCCTCAGGCTGTGCTTTCCAGGCCTGCCATGAGTAGTCGGGATCCTTAACGGGGTCAGTGGTTGAGGAAATGCCAAAGTGATCCCAACCCATGGTGCCGGAAAACTGGGTAAGGGCGTAACCGGTGACCGTGGTACCGGGCTTCAGGCCCACCTTGTCCGCGGCAAACTCAAGCCGCACCCATTTGCCTTTTTCCGGAATAGGTCCCATGACAACACGCTCGGGCGTATTTACCTTGCCCCAGCCAATTTTGTCGTGGGCTCCCCAGACGGCGCGATGATTCCACCCGCCTACATGGAACTGCACCATGACGGCTTCGGGTGGGTTTTCCGGATCAAGATAACAATAGGCAAAAAAGGTGCCGTTCCTTGGCACGGTGAATTTTCCCCCTGAATAGACATCCTGGCCGGTTGCATTCTTGGCAGTGCGCCTGATTGCCAGCTTGCCACTGAACACCGGCCCCTCTTCCTTGTTGACCAGCTTCAGTGGCGCTCCGGTGGCTTCAATCTTGCCCTGGGGGAAACCATCCTCGAACCAGACGGTTTCCTTGATTGTCGGTTTAGGAGCCGGCTTGAGTCCTGCGGGGTCAACGTATTTGATCTTTTCCACCGCGGCGGCAATCAGCTTTTCTACGCCCGCAATCTTCAAGTCCAGTTCGGCTTGGCGCTGTAAGGCTCCCTCCTTTGGGACCCGCAGGATCGGGGGCGTGTCGATCTTGTTGCCATCCATTGCCGGGTCGGCAGCACTGTGGAAAAAGGAATACATTGAGTAGTATTCCTTTGCTGATATGGGATCAAACTTGTGGTCGTGGCAGACTGCGCAACCGGCTGTAAGTCCCATCCATACCTCGGCCACCGTTGAGGTGCGCTCCACGGCATAACGATAGATCCATTCCTCATTGATACTGCCGCCCTCGCCCGTGGTGACATTACAGCGGTTGAAACCCGAGGCAATTTTCTGTTCGGTCGTGGCCTTCGGCAGGAGGTCCCCGGCAAGCTGCCAGCGGGTGAAGTCATCAAATTTTATGTTCTGGTTGAAAGCCCGCACCACCCAGTCGCGGTAGGGCCACATCGAGCGCTCGTTGTCCAGGTGCAGGCCATGCGTGTCGGCATACCGAGCCAGGTCCAGCCAATAGCGCGCCATGTGTTCTCCGTAGGCGGGTTTCTGCATCAACTTCTCGATTAAGTTCTCCAGTGCCCTTGGGGATTTGTCCGAGATAAACGCGTCCACATCCTCCGGCCTAGGTGGCAGCCCGGTAAGGTCCAGGTAAACACGCCGGGCCAGGGTTGCCGGTTTTGCCAGGTGCGAGGGCTTAAGTCCTTCAACGGCGAGGCGTTTTTGCAGGAAGGCATCAATGGGATTGATCCCGGGGGTGGGCACTTCAGGCTTTACAGGAGCGATAAAGGACCAGTGCTGCTCGTATTGTGCCCCTTGCAGGATCCATTTGCGTAAAACTTCCTTTTGTTCGCCGGAAAGTGCCTTGTGTGAATCGGCAGGGGGCATGAGTTCCTCCTCATCCTCTGATATGATACGGGCCCATGCCTCACTTTTCTCCAGGTTGCCGGGAACGATTGCCCAGATGCCGTCACGTTCGGCCAGGGCAGCTTCCCTTTGGTCCAGCCGCAATTTGCCTTTGCGCTTTTTTGTATCCTGGCCATGGCAGGCAAAACAGTTTTCCGAGAGGATGGGCCTCACGTCACGATTAAACCGGATTGTTTCTCCGGGTGCAGCCGACCATGAAAAGGTGATCAGGAGCAGGGGTAAAAGAGGGCCCTTCTGGACATTGAACCGGGACAGGAAGCAGGATAGGAAGTGATACACGGCAAATATTACCCCAATAATATCAATGAAGTGGCCCCAATGTAAATGGTTCCCTGTGCATTCCGGGAATGTGGATTTTCCGCCATCAGTTGCGGCAAATCCGGCACAAATGCCGGCCGGCTCCGCGTTCAGCGCTTGTTTTCATCTTGGTTTTTATTCCTGATAATCGCCATTCTGGCCGGGGCAAGCTGCTTGAGTGCAGGCTCCCTGGACAGGAGGTAGTCATTGATTGCATCATTGGCCAGCGCGATCGCCTTGCGGCGCGTCGAGAAATCTTCATTGTTCTTGAGGCTGGCCGCATATGCTTTCCTTTGCGCGACAAGTTCCTCGACATTACGAAATGCCTCCGGGAACGCCTTTTGCAGGGACACCTCAAGTGAGGCGATGTTTTCTTCCAGTTCTTTCAGGCGGGAATCGCCAGCCATAGCCCTGCGGTGTTGCTCAAAGGCGGCGTAATAAAGGTGTTTGGGGAGTTGTTCCAGTTCCGCGTGCCGGGAGTGGAGATATTCCTTCACTTTTTTCCGTGCCTTGTTGACGGCACTCTCCATTTCCTTGAAGCGGGGCTTTTTCGCCCTGAACTGTACACGCTTCTTGGCAATGCCCTTGGATAGCTCCTTGTGGGTTCGGAATGCCTCCGGGTAATCGGCCTTCAGCTCTGCTTGAAGTTTTGCATGGCGTGTCACCAACTCCCGGTATTTGCTGTCGTTGCGGCTGAGCTTATCCTTAAGGTTGAGCATGATGAGGTCATAACGCTCCCGGGCATCGCGGTTCATGGCTGGCGGACGGGCATTTTGTGCAGCGATTAGCTCTCCGCTCTTTTTCCGCCAGTTTTCCCTGAGCAATGATTCCCATACGGTGAAATTGTCAAAGCTGGCACCGGTTCCGCTGACCTGGAAAGCGAGATAGGTGCGCTCGGTATTGATAATCGGGTGCCGTCCGACCACGAAGTGATCCTTGTCGACATGGGCGAGGACTTCATCACCATGGAATTCCACTGTCATGGTATACCATTTTCCCTCCTTGAAGTGAAACGCACATTCTCCCTGCATGGATGGGCTGAACTCGTTGTTTCGTTTTGCCGTGTTGACCTGGAAGTGCCGTGGGGAAATCTGGGTGACGGTGTTATATCCACCACCACCGCCGGTCATGAGCCGGATTTCCGATGCGCCGTCAAAGCGGAAGTCGAAGCGGATAATCACATTATGGAACGCGGCTCCCTTGAGGAAGGTGCGTGCCGTTGCTTCAGGTTCATGCCGGGTGCGCTTCAGCATTCCACCTTCGATTTCATAGTGGGCGCGAATTCCCCACCGGTCACTGACCGATCCCGGCATGAAGGTTTCACTGAAAACATGAGTTCCCGGTTTACACATCAGGAAATGGCCCCGGGCAACCGGCTCTCCGGCCATCCCGGCGATGAAAGGGATTGAGGCCATGAGCATCAAGCAAGGGAGAAAAAATGGCAATGATCGGAGTTGGTTGGCCTTATACATCATCTCGATAACCTCAATTTAGTATTCGAAACCTTATTTGGCATCCTGCCCGTCTTTGGCCTTGAGGATTGTTTGCAGGGTTGCTTCAATTTGGCTTGATTTCTCAGCGGCGATCCTCTTTGCCTCAACCAGCGGCCTGCCTTTTCTCATAGGGCGCTTGTGACCGATTTCCGTCAACCATGAGTCACGTAAAACCCGCATGCGGTCACGCAGGAACATCATGATCCTGCCATAGGCATTCGGATCGGGGTTCTGGATCGGGGGCTTGATCGAGAAAAAATTGATTACCTGTTGCGCCATTAGCCGGTGACCTTCCCCGCCAGGGTGAATTCCATCCCTGGAATACTTGAACCCGGGAGACTGCTTGCGTTTTTCCTGGAGCGCTTTCTTCATCACCGTGTGCAGGTCAATGACTGCCCAGCCTTCTGTGCGCTTGCCCACCAGCCACCTTGAGTAGGTTGCCATGACCTCATCATAATCAAAGTCCGCATGGTGCTTGTCGTATACCGGTGGTGTCATGAAGACAATCTTGCCCCCCCGGGTCTCTACTTTTTCCTTTAGGCGCTCAATCCCCTGCTGGTATTTCGCAAAGCGATCCCTGTTGAGGGGCTGATAGATACCGCAATTGATCCCATAGCAGGCAATGACCAGGTCCGGTTCCAGGGTTTTCAGGGTGCGTTGCAGCCGCTCGTGGAGGTCGGGGCGGGCAAACCCGTGCCTGAGGTGACCTGGTTCTGAGAGTCCGGAGATGGTTTCACTTGGTATGCCCAGGTTGAGGATTTTGGCATTCAGCTCGGGATGGTTGATTCGTAACCACCGCTCAAAAAACACCACGTATTCGCCCCCGTAGGTAATGCTGTCGCCGAGGAAAAGGACAGTTTTGGCGTTCTTGAGTGCCTGGAAGTTCTGGTTGGGTGGCAAGGGCCTTGCGGACAGGGTCTGGTCGGCGATGAGCAGCGGCAGGATGAGAATTAACAGGCTTCGCATGGTGGTATCACGTGTTCTACTGGCAGCCGGAAATCAACCAGCATTCCGTTACAGATCCTGAAGCATGCAGAGCCACAGGGGAAGCCTGTTTTTCCCTTCAAGTTTAATATTTAAACAAGGGATCCTGAGAGTTTCCTGATGAGAGCAGGTAAGCAAGCAGGTCAAGGATATCTTCCTGCTTCATGGTAGAGAGCAAGCCTGGTGGCATCATCGAGATTGGAGAAGGCTCGATGGATTCGATGAGCTTCACGTCAACTTTGGTGATCGTGCTGGGTGTCATCATGTCGGTATTGATCCAGTAGGAATCCTCCTTGAGGTTCATGATCCGCCCGATGACCTGGCTGCCGTCCTTTAGCTTGAAAATGCTTGCTCCATACTGGTCGCTGATCTCCCTTCCCGGATCAATAATTGCCTCCAGCAGGTCATGTGGGGTGAACCTGCCGGCTACCGAGGTGAGGTCCGGGCCCACGGCACCGCCCTCGTTGTGGAACCGGTGGCATGCAAAGCAGGCGCCAGCCCCGAACATCTTGCGTCCGTTCTTGTAACTGCGCCCGCCTTCAAGTCCTGCGCCGAGCAGTCCTGCCAGGTCCTCCATGGTCCACATCTTGACAAAAGCCCGGGGCTTTCCAGTAAAAGGCGCGGATTCTGCCTTTGCGGTGCTACTGAGGATTTTTTTCAGTTCAGG
>CACIUL010000092.1 GCA_902589825.1 uncultured Verrucomicrobiota bacterium | reverse complement strand
ATGGGGGTAAGGGGGTGTGTGGAATGGAACTATCAACACCATCACCCTTTAAATGCTCTTGTTCAAGCGTGTCCCCTTGCCAAATATGGTCATTTTTGTGCAATATTACACTCATGAAGTGTAAACCGTTATTTATTGTCGTTGCTCTCCTGAACAATAGTTTTGCCGACTTGTCGGAGATCCTCCCGGAAGGAGCGGAGGTGGAAAAAATTGGCGGAGGAATGAAATTTACCGAGGGTCCGGTTTGGCTTCCCAAACCGGAGAACAGGCTGGTTTTTTCAGATATTCCCAACAGTCGGCAGATGGAGTGGAGCAGCAAAAACGGGCTTAAGGAGTGGCGCAAGGTGGAGCAGTCCAACGGCAACCTGCTTGATCTTAAGGGGCAGTTACTTTCCTGCCAACATGCCGGGCGCAATGTGATCGTCACCACTGGCGATGGAACCATCAGGGTTCTTGCCGATAAGTTTGAGGGCAAGCGCTTTAATTCTCCCAATGATCTTGCTATCAGGCCCGATGGCACAATCTGGTTTACAGACCCGAGTTACGGCTTACGTGGCCGGAAAGCTGAGATTGCTGGCAAGTGGGTTTATCGATTGCACCCTGATGGGAAGGTCAGTGTTGCCTGCAAGACCTTTGACATGCCAAACGGCATTGCTTTTTCCCCGGATGGCAAGCGTGTTTATATTGCTGACACCGGAAGGGTGGGAAAGATTCGGGCTTACCAGGTTGTCGAGGAAGGCTTGCTTGGGAAACCCGAATTCATCATTGATATTCGTTGCGATGGGATGTGCCTTGATACCATGGGCAGGGTCTATACGACCTCTGCCGGGGGTATCCATGTCTTTGCCGGCAACGGCAAAAAGCTGGGGGTTATTGCAACTCCTGAGCATCCTGCCAATGTTTGTTTTGGAGGGGAAAAATTTGATACCCTTTTTATTACTGCACGCACTTCACTTTACCGTGTTAAGACAAAGGCCAAGGGGCATGTCGTGACGGGAGCCGCCAGTGGCAAGTAAGTTGGGAAGTCGGAGGTTTTTTCGACACGGGTCATCGATGTAATGCTATTGTAACCGGTGCGTCTGGTTGCGATTAAAAATTTCTTTCTCAAGCGAGGGACTCCTGTCGAGAGGCGTTTCGGATTTGTATTGCTCCTTTGTGTAGTGGTCCTGGGTGTTTTCCTTAACCGGACGGGCACAAAGTGGAGGGATGCTGTCGACGACCGGCGGGCCGTAATCCATGAGCGCATCGTGGATGAGGGGCGTCAATTCGAAACGGATAGGGAACGGGATCGGTTTGTTTTCAAGTCCATAAAGGTTCATCATTTTGTCTATAGTGGAATATACTGGGCTGCTGCCATCAACCTGGTGGTAGCATGCGTGCTTTTGTTCACGCGACGCTGGTGGTGTGGCAGGGACGTTGTGTCTTCCCTGGAACCCTCCGGGGAACCTGCTCCTGGGCGTTTCTGGATCTGGGTAGTATTAGCAGTGTTGATTGCCGGAGGCTTGCGGTGGAACCGCATGGACTTGAGCCTTTACAATGACGAGGCCTATAATTTCCAGCAATATATTCATGGTAAGGATAAGGCCGACCCCAATGGAAAGGTGACTTTTCGCAGGGCAGGATGGGAAGAGACTTTCTGGGAAAACAAGGCAAATAACGGCGTTCTTTACTCTGTTGTGGCGCGCCTGTTTGATGAGGCATGGCGCCCGGGAGATGGCTCCACTGATGGACTGGTGAATGAACGTGCATTGCGCTACCCGTCACTGATAGCGGGCCTGTTATCGGTTATTGCTATTGCTTTGCTGGGGCGTGTCCTGCTCAGCCCCACTGTGGGCCTTGCTGCCGCATTTTTCCTGGCTATGCATCCATGGCACCTCAGGTACAGTACTGAGGCGCGCTCCTATGCCATGGTTATCCTGTTGGTGACCCTCGCCATGCTGTGCCTTGTGATTGCATTGCGCAATAATCGCTGGCGCTGGTGGTTGGGATTCGCGGGTTGCCAGTTCCTGTATATGTATGCTTTTTCCGGGGCGCTTTATTTTGCCCTAGGAACCAATCTTGCGGCCCTTTGCATCATCATAGCACGTGGCAATTCCTGGAGGCGGGCTGCAATTGGCAGGTTGGTTGTTGCCAGTATCATTTCAGCCATGGTTTACCTGCAGTTAATGATGCCCTGCCTGCCACAGATGGCGTTTGCGATTGCAGAACTGGATTCACTCCGTTGCAACCTGAGCCCTGCCAAGTTGGTCGATATTGGTTCCTTCCTGGCCTTTGGTATGCCGGTCTTTGACTATAATCCGGTTAATCCCCATAACCCGGCCTTGGAGAAATTTTGGCATAGCGGGTGGTGGATGATGATACCTGCCCTGTTGTCAGTGGCAGTCCTTATCTTCTTCGGGGCACTCGTGTTCCGGCGCCCGGGTATTCCGCGTGCTCTTCTGGCAGCAAATCTTCTGGCGCTCACCTTGATGCTCTTGATGTCCGTTCTTGCCGATACCGCGCTGCATTTTTGGTATGTTATTTTCCTTTTGCCTTTCGTGGTCATTTTTGCAGCAAGCGGATGGACAATTGTGTGGAAATCAAGGCGCTTGCACTTCTTGGCCTATGCCCTGCCGGTTCTTCTTGCACTTGTCATCTGGAGGCCATTGAGGGATTACCATGATCAATCAAAGCAGAGCCTGCGTGAGGCGGTCAGCCTTGCACGAAAGGATAATGCGGTTGTCGCTGAGTTCTGGAGTGATGCAGGGTTTTACGACCGGGGGATCCAGCGTATTCACTCTGCTGAGGACCTGCAGCGTTATGCGGCTGCGGCATTGGAAGCCAACCGTGATTTCTCGGTTATTTTCGGGCATCGTCAACTTGCATTAGCCAGCATGGAAGAATGCGTCAGGATCACCGAGGGAATGGGTAACCATGCCTTTCAGAAGGTTGGTGAATTTTACGGGCTCGAGGAATCCCAGTTCAATACCTTTGTCTACAGGCTTTCAAGCCGTGATCCCGAGCGCCGCTGATTTCAGCGAAGGTAATCCGGACCATTCGAGCCCCTGTTCCTATCAGGTATTCCCGGATTTTCACCTACAGTTGGGTGTATCCTGCGTAGGCCTTCAGCCTTTCGTCTATATCAGAGCGTTGAATTTCGGCAAGGCGCTCAACACTGAAAGCCTCGCAGGTAAAGCTGGCCATGATTGTGGCCGGCGAGAGTGCGTGCTTGAGTGCCGGGAAATCAACCCTTTGGTTTTTTTTTGCCAAGTAGCCGGCAAGCCCACCCAAGAACGAGTCGCCGGCTCCTGTGGGATCTTCAACGGAAGCAAGCGGATAGGCACCGACACGGAAAAACCCCCCATCAGGACCAAATAATAAAGCACCATGCTCGCCGGTCTTGATGATTGCATATTGAGGCCCGGTTTGCAGCAGGAGCCGGCCTGCCTGGACGAGGTTGCCTGTTTGCGTGAACATTTTCGCTTCACTCTCGTTGATGACGAGCATGTCAATCTTGGTCAGCAGATCGTCAAGGGATTTGCCTTCCGTTTGAATCCAGATATCCATGGTATCTGCGACGACGAATTGAGGTGATGAGCACTGTGAGAGCACATCAAGCTGGTTGCTTGGGCTCATGTTGGCCAGCACGATGATCTCTGAAGACTGGTAATTTGCGGGTAATTTCGGGCTGTATGCCTCCAGAACGTTGACTGCAACCTCGTGTGTGGTGCGTTCGTCCATGTTTTCATGATATTCTCCGGACCAGTAGAAGCTTTCACCTTCACTGCGCTCAATTCCCTCCGTGCAAATTTCCCGCTGCTTGAGCGTGTTGATGTGTTGCTCTGGAAAATCTCTCCCGACAATGCCGACGATGCGGGTCGGAGCAAAGAAACTGGATGCCATGGCCGCGTAGGCAGCGGACCCGCCCATTAGGTTTTTACGACTGCTGGAAGGAGTCCTGATGTCGTCGATGGCCACTGTGCCTGCTACGAGAATATTCATGGTAATCTACTTTCAACTAGCGCCTCTCAGTATTTTCCTGGCACGCTGGATATAAGACGGGATATCTTGGCTGCGCAAGAGATCCGAGACAATAACCACATTTTCTGCTCCCGCGGAAACCACCTCTGCAAGGTTCTGAATATTAATGCCACCAATACAGAAGACAGGAATTGAGAGCCGGTGCCTGACCTCGGCAATGTCTTCAAGTCCGATAGCCGGCCGGCCGGGCTTGGTCGCTGTTGCGTGCAGAGGACCAAAACCGATATAGTCCGCTCCTTCAGCAAGGGCATTTTCTGCCTGCTGGATGGAATGGGTGGATCTTCCTGCCAGTTTGCAGTTTCCTGCCTGCCGACGGGCCTCTTCAAGGTCGCCGTCTTCTTGACCGAGGTGTATTCCGTCAGCATTGACCTTCGCTGCCACTCGGGGGTAATCATTCACGATGAATGGAACACTGTGCCTTGCACAAATCGGCTGAACGGTTCGTGCCATTTGGAGGATTTCCTCTTCAGTGTGTTGTTTTGCGCGCAATTGCAGAAATTGTGCGCCGCCGGCACAGATGTCAGTTGCTGTTGATGCCAGGTTTTCCAATGAAGCGTAGCCAAGATCCAGTATAGCGTAGATTTTCAAGGCTGGGATTGCTTCTTGAAGTGACGGCAGGAAAACCTGCTCTACGCAATGATTACCGGTATGAGGGGCTCACTTGAGGTCATTGAGGAAGGCCTCAACCCAGCCGATATTATAATCTCCACTACGGAAATCTGAACTTTTGATGATGGCATCCTGAAAAGGGATCGTAGTCTTGATGCCCTTGATCAAGAACTCATTCAGGGCGCGCTGGGTTCGGGATATTGCGATTTCACGGGTTGCTCCCGACACAATCAACTTGGCAATCATTGAATCGTAGTGGGGTGGCACTTCATATCCGGAATAGACGTGGGTATCCACCCGTATGCCGCGTCCGCCGGGCTGAAACCAGAAATCGATTGTCCCGGGACTTGGCGTGAAGTTGTTGTATGGATCCTCAGCGTTAATACGGCATTCGATGGAGTGATGGCGGGGCGTGCTGTTAAGCACGTGCTCGCTGAGTTTCTCCCCTGCAGCAATCCGAATCTGTTCCTTGATCAGGTCGCAACCGTGGTTTTCCTCAGTGATCGGGTGTTCAACCTGGATCCTGGTGTTCATCTCCATGAAGTAGAAGTTGCTCTCCTCATCAACAAGGTATTCAATCGTTCCGCAGTTCTCATAACCAATCTCCTTGGTCAGCTTGATTGATGCCTCAGCCATCCTTTTACGAAGGCGTTTGTTGGCATTGAGCAGCGGTGAGGGGGCTTCCTCGATAATTTTCTGGTTGCGTCGCTGCAATGAACAGTCGCGTTCCCCCAGTTGCACCACGTTCCCATGGGAATCAGCAACGACCTGGAACTCAATATGGTGAGGGTTGACTATGAGTTTCTCGATGTAAACATCATCGTTGCCGAAATTTCTGTCTGCTTCTGTGCGGGCATTATGAAAACTTGTTTCCAGATTTGCCTCGTTGAAACATGGCCGCATACCCTTGCCTCCACCTCCCGCGGAAGCCTTGATCATGACGGGGTAACCGATTTCCGCGGCAACTTTACGGGCTTCTTGGACGCTGGCAACAGTGCCCTCGCTTCCCGGGGTAATGGGAACCTTGAATTTATCCGCGGTCGCCCGGGCCTCGTTCTTGTCTCCCATGCGGGTAATCACCTCCGCTGACGGCCCGATAAACTTGATTTTGCAGCTCTCACATATTTCCGCAAACTGGGCGTTTTCAGAGAGGAAGCCATAACCGGGATGAATTGCCTCCACGTTTGCAATCTCGGCGGCACTAATGATCCGGTCCGCCTTCAGGTAACTTTCCCGGCTCGGGGCAGCACCGATGCAGATGGCATCGTCAGCAAGCTGGACATGCATTGAATCAACATCTGCCTCCGAATAAACCGCCACACTCTGGACACCGAGTTCCCTGCATGCGCGGATAATGCGCAGGGCAATTTCACCACGGTTGGCAACAAGAACCTTATTAAACATGCAGTGGTTGTATGGTGCCGGGAGGTTTAGGCAATGATGAACAGGCCCTGCCCAAATTGCACTGAAGATGCATCATCGATAAGTATGCGCTGGATGACACCGCTTTTTTCCGCCTTGATCTCGTTCATTACCTTCATTGCCTCAATGATGCAGACCGTGGTGTCCTCATCCACAGCGTCTCCAACTTTCACGAATGGATCGGCATCCGGAGAGGATGCCTTATAGAAAGTGCCTACCATTGGCGCGGTGATTTCCTCAGTATCCTCGGCAACGATTGCCTCGGCAGCCGGTTCCGGTGGAGTGTCTGCCGGAGTTGCTGCAGGAATTTCCCGTGGAGCAGTTGCGCCGCC
>CACIUL010000091.1 GCA_902589825.1 uncultured Verrucomicrobiota bacterium | reverse complement strand
AAGCAATCGCAGAAGGAGGGCAGTGTTTTTCTGCTGGCCGATTCCGATATGCTTTTTGACCAAATTGCCCTCAATCGCTCGATGTTTGGATTAACCCTTGCCAACGGCAATTTGCCATTACTTCAAGGTGCTGTTGAGCAGGCTGTAGGTGGAGTGAACCTCTCATCAATTCGTTTGCGGGGAAGTGCTGGAAGACCATTTAGCAAATTCAAGGAAATGACGCAGGAGGCAAACGAGCGCTATAAGAAAGAACTTCAGGCTGTGGATGCGAAAGTGGCGGAGGTTAACAAGGAGCTATCAGCTTTGATGCAACAGCAGGGTAACAACCAGATGATTGTCCTTTCTGCCGAGGCTTCTGATAAGATCAAGGCACTCAGGGAGCAGGAGGTTCTTGCCGCCAAAGAGAGGCGGAAGTTGCAGAGGGAGTTGCGAAAGGACATCCGCAAGATAGAGAACCGGATCAAGAACTATAATATTGCGGGTATTCCCCTTTTAGTTGCCATCATTGGCATTTTGCACCTTGTCGTGAGGCGAATGAAAATATTGGCACGTTAATTGAACTTCAAATCCTTACAGGCGATTCTACAATGAAAGCAAAACAGTTGGTGGTTCTTCTTGCTCTCCTGGCAGCAGCAATAGTCATTGCAATGATGATGGGGGGTGGAGGTTCCGGCGAGGATGACGGGGAAGGCCTGGCGTTGGGAGCCAATCTCATGGAAGGGTTGCCGGTTAATGAGGTTGCCAGTGTGGTGATCTCCGGAAGTGATGATGCTGTGGAGCTTGAGCGTAAGGATGGCAAGTGGACGGTTGCCAACCGGGGAGGCTACAGTGCGGATTTCACGAAAATCAGCCGCATCCTGAAGAATTTCCGTGACCTCCAGGTGGCCGAGGTGATTCGTGCTGCTCCCACTAAATACGGTCGGTTTGAGTTGAACGAGAAAGACAAGGAGAAGGCCGGGATTTTGGTCGCAATGAATAAGGAAGGTGGTGCTGCAGCGGGTTCATTGATGATTGGCAAGCGCTACTCCGGAGCGACCGACCAGTCAGGACGGCAAGGTGGGGGTAACGGGCGCTACGTGCGCATTCCCGGTAATGAGAAGCAGGTTTTTATCGTCTCCGATGCCCTTTACGATATTGATGCCAAGCCGAGCTCATGGCTTGAGCGCAACCCTTTTGCGATACAAAAGCCGAAGGGGGTCAACCTGGTCCATGCGGATGGAGTGGAGTTCAAGTTTGACCGCAAGGAGGAGGGGGCTGATGTCAGCATGGAGGGGCTGGCCGAGGATGAGGAGTTAAACACCACCAATACGGGATCAATCACTGCCCCGTTTGCTTCCTTCAGTTTCAAGGACGTCGTGGTAGGTGATGCGGCAAAAGATGAGAAGACGGGCCTGAATGAGCCCGTGGTTGCCAAGGTGAGCACTTTTGACGGTTTTAACTATGAGCTAAAGCTTGGCAAGGGGGCTGGCGAGAATGTCGAGAGCGAAGAGGAAGAGGCAACCCTCTCCGATGCCCGGTATTACCTGAGTTATCATGTCAGCGCCGAGTTGGCCGAGCAGCGTGTGCTACAGGATGACGAGAAGCTACAGGAGATCGCCGCGGATGCCAGTGAAGAGGACAAGAAGAGTCTTGAAGAGCAGAACAAGGCGGCAGAAGGACTTAAGAAACAGCGTGATGATGAGTTTGCCGCGGAGCAGAAGCGGCTTAAGGAAAAGCTGGCTAATGAAAAGCGCTTTGCCGGGATTGTCTATGAAGTGGATAACTGGAGTGCCGAAAAATTCTTCAAGAAGCGTGATGAACTGGTGAAAAAGAAGGAGAAGCCTGAGGATCCCGCTGCCGCCGGTTCGCCGGCCGGCTTGCCTCCGGGATTGCCCCCTGGGGTGACTATTCCTGGATTGCCGGGAGCGGGTATTCCCGGTATCACTCCGGGTGTCCCGGCGTTGCCTGCTCAATCGCCTGAGGAGGAGCAATCTGCCCCGGATGCCGGCAGTGAGACGACTGAGGAGCCTGCCCCTGATGAGGCGGAGGCGGAAAAAGCACCCGCTCCAGCTGCACCCGCTCCGTCCGGAGAGTAAGCTTTTTCTCTAAAAACCACACTAAAGAGCCCTCAAAGAGGCAATTTATGCCCTCGGTGACGCTTTTTATTTAAACTGGCGAAATTGAACGCCTACGCGTTCGTCACGGTCAAAATAATGTGATCTCTGGCCTGCCTTATAGGTGGCGTCATGCCACGTTTTCGCTATCATGAACAGGTTATTACAAACTTTGCGTATAAATGTCTATTTCACCCAACAATACTGAGGAGAACTTTTCAGAAGACGAACTGGAAGCACTTGAAAACTGCAAGTCGGCCACCGCCGGGATTCGCACCGAACTGGCCAAGGTTATTATTGGGCAGCGCGAGGTGATCGACCAGTTACTGATTGCAATTTTTTCCAGAGGACATTGCCTGCTTGAGGGGGTTCCCGGGTTGGCAAAGACCCTGATGGTTAGCACCCTTGCCAAGTCCCTGCGCCTGGATTTCAGCCGTATCCAGTTCACTCCTGACCTGATGCCCTCTGACATTACCGGCACAGAGGTCATCCAGGAAGACAAGCTTACAGGAACGCGGGAGTTCAAGTTTCTCAACGGGCCGATATTTGCCAACATTGTCCTGGCTGATGAAATCAACCGGACTCCCCCGAAAACGCAGGCGGCACTCCTGGAGTCCATGCAGGAACGTCAGGTTACAATCGGCAAAAACCGACATGAACTGCCTGCCCCTTTCTTTGTTCTTGCCACACAAAACCCGATTGAACAGGAGGGCACCTATACCCTGCCTGAAGCGCAACAGGACAGGTTCATGTTCAAGGTTTTTGTCGACTACCCCGACTATGCTGAGGAATACAAGGTGGCTGCATCAACAACCTCGGCAGATGTCGCTGATGTTAGTGACATCCTTAGCGGTGAGGATATATCCAAAATTCAGAATCTTGTCCGCAGGGTGCCTGTTCCTCCGCACGTGATCCATTATGCTCTGCGTATCGTGAGGGCTACCAGGGTTGCAGAGGAGGAAGGGGTCCCGGAATTTATTCCTGACTTACTCAGCTGGGGAGCGGGCCCGAGAGCCGTGCAGTTCCTGTTGCTTGGGGCAAAGGCCAAAGCCGTTATGGAAGGGCGAAGTTATGCCACTGCAGAAGATATCCGTGCCATCGCCCACCCGGTGCTCAGGCACAGGATTATCACGACGTTCAAGGCTGAGTCCGATGGGATTACCAGTGATGTGGTGGTTAACAAGTTGCTTGATGAGATCGCCGAGCGTCATGATGACGACAAGATTGCGCCGGCACTGGCAGGGGCCTTCAATGCGGCATAGCTGATTTCCCCGGGTGCGCCAGTAAATTGCAAGGTATGGAAAACGCTGAGAGGCCAGATTATCTTGACCCGAAGGTCCTGGAAAGGATCAAGCGTCTTGATGTCAGGGCCCGGTTGGTGGTGGAGGGGTTCATTACCGGTCAGCACAAGAGTCCATACAGCGGCTTTGCCGTGGAGTTTGCCGGGCACCGTGAATATTCCCCGGGTGACGAGATCAAGCATATCGACTGGAAGGTCTGGTCGAAGACTGACCGTTTCTATATCAAGGAATATGAGGAGGAAACCAACCTGAAGACGACGATCATTGTTGATTGCTCAAAGTCGATGGGATATGCGGGGGACGGTTGGAGGAAATTTGATTATGCGGCGACTGCCGGCGCTTCCCTAGCCCATTTGCTCCAGCATCAGGGAGATGCCGTGGGGCTTGTTACCTTCAACACCAAGGTTTGTAATGTTTTGCCTCCGAGCTCGAGACTCAACCATATCAAGGAGATGGTGCATGTCCTGGGCGAAACAGAGCCTGATGACAAGACGGACGTGGGCGAGGTGTTCCTGGAGCTTGTTGAGCAGGTGCGCACACGCGGAATGGTGGTTATCGTTTCCGACCTGTTTACCGACCTGGAACAGTTAAGGGAGTCATTGCAGCAGTTCCGCCTTCGAAAGCATGAGGTGGTGGTTTTCCACGTGATGGATCGTCATGAGTTGGCCTTTCCCTTTGAGGACAATACCCGGTTCATCGGGCTTGAGTCGGATGACGAAGTGCATGCCGATCCCAGGGCCTTGCGTAAAAGCTACCTTGAGATTGTCGGCAAATACCAGGATGACGTGAGGCGTATTTGTGACCGGCTTGGGGTTGACTATGCCCTGCTTGATACCGGGGAGCCGCTGGATGCCCTGCTGGCGCGTTACCTTGCTTTCCGCAAACAGCACACGAGGAAAGGGAGGCTGGTTTAAGGCATGTTGAATTTCCTCGTCAACCCAGGCCTTTTTATTGCAGGCCTCATTGCAATTGCCTCACCGGTAATTATCCACTTGCTCAATCGGCGCCGGTTCAAGCGGGTTGACTGGGCGGCGATGGATTTTTTGATGGAGGCACAAAGGCTGAACAGGAGGCGGGTGAAACTTGAGGAGTTCATCCTGCTTCTGTTGCGCTGTCTTGCAATGGGGCTTATCGGACTTTTGCTTGCCCGACCGTTCCTTGACGTGAACCCGGACAGTTTTTTCAGGGCCGGGGCAACCGAGAGAGTGATTGTGCTTGATGACTCATTGAGCATGGCCGCCAAGTCCGGAGAAAATGCACCTATTGAGGAGGCTTCGGCCATGCTGCGTAAATGGATTGAGGCATTGGTGCGGGATAACAAGGATGACTTTATCACGGTGGTACGCACAACCGACCCGGATCAGCCTGTCCGCTGGGCTAACGGGTTGCCCTTGACTGAGGAAACGTTGGGCGGACTGCTTGGTGAAATTGATTCCCTTGGTGCCAGTGATGCCGCGGGCAACCTGAACGCTGCCCTGCTTCATGTGGAGAAGAGTTTCAAGGATGACAAAGCAAGCCTGCAGCGCGTGGTCTATGTCATTACCGATTTGCGTCGCCGTGACTGGGAGGCACCAGGTGAGGGTGAATCTGACGCGGGAGTGGTGTCGACCCTTGGCAGGATCTCCGAATCCGCTGCAGGCTGTTACGTGATCGATCTTGGTGATGAGGGGGAGGAAAACCTGGTGGTCGAGAAAATCGTGCCTCTGGACAAGGCAATCATTGCCGGTGTTCCTGCTGAGTTTGAAGTGGTCGTCCGGAACCGTGGCATGCGTGATGTTAATGACGTTGAGTTGAAGTTTGTGGCAGGAGAAATGCTGCCTGTGGAATCTAGCATTGACCGGATAGTGGCAGGAGAGACAGGTGTTGCCGCATTTACCTACACTTTTGCGTCCTCAACTGATGCTGATGAGGTGGACGTCAATCCTGTTCCTGTAGAAGTTTCGTTGCAGGGTGGTGGAGGAGGTGCTGGCGACCTACTCAAGGAGGACAATGTCCGGTATTTCCCTGCAAGGGTTGTGCGAGGAATCAGGGTGCTCCTTGTCGATGGTGACCCGTCAGGTAATTTCGGGCAGAGTGAGACGTTTTACCTGAAGAATGCGCTTGCTCCCGATGGACCCTCCATTTCCGGCGTTGAGGTCACGGTTGTCGATGATTCAGAGTTCGATGATGTTGAGCTTTCAGAATTTGAGGTTGTTGTTGTTGCCAATCTCTATCGCGTGACCGAGGCGCGTGCCGCAGCAATGGAAAACTGGGTTCGTGATGGCGGAGGGTTGGTGTTCCTGCTCGGGGACCAGGCAGATGAGGATGTTTACAATGATATCCTGTACAAGGATGGCATGGGCTTGCTGCCGGTCAGGCTCTCCGGCATTGAGGGGGACGAAAAAGAGGAAGCCTGGACATTGCTGAGTCCGGACCAGATTAACCATCCCGTGCTCAGGTTCTTTGACGGTGATACCAGGCAGTTGCTTGATGGCGTGAAGGTGTTCCGCTGGTGGCAGTGTCAGCTGGCCGGGGGAGAGGAGAATGCGCAATCCGCGAATGCTGAGGGCTTGCCCATGGTGATTGCCTCCTTTGATAACGAGGATAAGGCGCCTGCTGTGGTTGAGAAAAGGCTTGGCGAGGGGCAGGTAATGGTATTCACCACCCCACTTGATAATGACTGGAGTAATTTTCCCGAAAATGGGGCCACTTTCCTGATTGTCGCGCAGGAGATGATTCGCTACATGGCCCGTAACCGCACAGAGGAAGGCGTCATTTCTGTTTCCCAACCGATCAGCCAGAAAGTGGATTTGCGT
Organism: uncultured Verrucomicrobiota bacterium; assembly: GCA_902589825.1. Classification (GTDB taxonomy): domain Bacteria; phylum Verrucomicrobiota; class Verrucomicrobiia; order Verrucomicrobiales; family DEV007; genus CACIUL01. The sequence goes on along the minus strand of CACIUL010000091.1, from coordinate 356 downwards.
GAATTCAGCCAGAATGTAGAGATTTTGCCTCCGGGAGGTGGTGAACCCCGTTCGGCGGAAGCGCGACCGGACAATGCCGGACCAGAGAGCGGCTTGATATGGAATGTGAACTTTGAGGAAACCGGCAAGCGGGGTATTTATGAGCTGAAGTTGATGAGGGCGGCTGGAGGAAATGCGAAATCAATGCTCTTTGCTGCCAATATAGATGCTGGAGAAGGAGATCTCAGGCGGGCAAGCGAGAACATTATTCGCTCTGATCTTGGGGATGCCCGCGTGGAATTCGTCCCGCGCGGGGAACCGATAATGGAGCTTGAGGGAACGGTCGCGCGCAGTGAGATTTGGAAAATGGTTCTTTA
>CACIUL010000090.1 GCA_902589825.1 uncultured Verrucomicrobiota bacterium | reverse complement strand
GAGCGCCCAACTCACCCGGAGCTACTCGACTGGCTTGCGACAGAATTGATCGACAACGGGTGGTCCCTTAAGCAATTACACCGGAAAATACTCTTGTCCTCAACATGGCAAATGAGCAGTGCACACGACCTTGAGAAGTTTCGTGTTGATGGTGACAACCGCCTCTTATGGCGAGCATTTCCTCGCAAGCTCGAAGTGGAGGCATGGCGTGACACACTGCTGGCCGTGACCGGCGAACTCGACAGGAACATTGGCGGATCACCTGTCAATGAAATCCTCAACAGCAAAAGGCGCACGATCTATGCCACGATAAGCCGCACCGGCGATCGGTTCCAGTCAGACGCATTTCTTCGCCTTTTTGACTTTCCTGCCGCGGTTTCAACAAGCGCCAAGCGCTCCGTGAGCACGGTTCCACAGCAATACCTCTTCATGCTAAACAGCCCGTTCATGACTAATCGCGCCTCTGCACTTGGCCAATGGCTGCATGACCACGAAGCCTCTCTTAGCCGCCGAATTGAACTTGCTTATCACAAGCTGTATTCACGCCCACCGGCAGGGGAGGAAATCACACTTGCGACAAACTGGCTAGGAAATTCACCGGACAAGGAGAAATGGAGCCAGTATTCTCAGGTCTTACTGAGCGCCCACGAACTGATCCAGATCCCATAAACACCAAGAATTACTTCCATGAAATTCCTTGAGCACGAACTCGAATACCGTCGGGCCACAATGCGTAATCTCTCCCGCCGTGATGCCCTGTTGAAAATGGGGGCAGGCCTCGGAGGAATCGGCCTTGCAGGGATGATGGAGCAAGCGGGAGCTGAAGCGGCAAGCACATCTGCGCTGGCACCCAAAAAACCGCACTTCAAGCCAAGAGCCAAGCGAGTCATCCAGTTATTCATGCCCGGAGGCCCTTCGCAGGTAGACACATTCGACCACAAGCCCATGATTGCGAAGTTCGCCGGTCAACGCCCGGAAATCGTGAACCGCAAGACGCTGCGCAACACGAAAAACGGGTTAATGCCCTCCCCTTACAGCTTCAAGCAATACGGTAAGTGCGGCAAATGGGTAAGTGACATCTTTCCCCATACCGCACAGTGCGTTGACGACATCTGCTTTGTGCATTCCATGCACACCAATATCCCCGAGCATGCTGGGGGGATATTAATGACCAATCTCGGCGCCCTGCAGCCCAACCGCCCCAGCCTGGGCTCATGGCTTGTATACGGACTAGGCGCTGAAACACAAAACCTGCCGGGCTTTGTGGCAATGTCGCCCCGTGCCCAGCCACGTGGCAAACTGGCGAACTGGGGCAACGCATTTCTGCCCGGCGCGTATGCAGGATCATATGTGAATATCCAGAAAATGCGGGCTGAAGCGGTTATCAACGACCTCAAGAACTCCAAGCTTAGCCGGGATGAGCAACGCAGACAGGCAGACCTTCTGAAACAGATCAACGAGATCCACCTGCAACGCCTGCAGCAGGACCAGGGACTGGAAGCGGGGATTCAGGCGATGGAAATGGCATTCAGGATGCAGTTCTCTGTGCCGGATGCCTTTGATATCTCAAGGGAAAGTCAGGCAACCCGCAATCTCTACGGCGAGAGCGAATTTGCGAAAGGATGCCTTATTGCACGCCGCCTTGTAGAGGAAGGGGTAAGAATGGTGCAGCTCTCCCATTCCATCGATGGATACGATATTGCCTGGGACACAGGCCACGGGGAAATTGAAAATGGCCACAGGAAACTGGCCCATGCATGTGATCAGGGTATCGCGGCCCTTTTAAAGGACCTGAAAGGGCGCGGCTTGCTGGAAGATACACTTGTCATCTGGGGAGGCGAGTTCGGCCGAGCCCCTACCTCCGAAAAAGCAAAGGGACGAGATCATGACCATTACGGATACACGATCTGGATGGCCGGCGGCGGCGTCAAGCCAGGCTTCAGCTACGGGGCAACCGATGAGTTTGGCTGCTCTGCAGTCGAGAACAGGGTTCACGTTCATGACTTGCACGCCACCATCCTCCACCTGATGGGACTTGATCACGAACAGCTCACCTACAGGTATTCAGGCAGGGACTACCGCCTTACAGATGTGCATGGACACGTTGTCCATGACATTATCTCATAAATTATTCAGATAAAGGAAACCGAGGATTAGAGTCGCGAACTAACAACGAATAAGTTAAATCTTATTTTTACTCTCTTTGAGTAATATGCGAGATGCCCTGCAGCAAACGCGGTCAAAGGAATCATAATCCCCCGCAGCGCCTAAAGTGTCAGTCTGGAACTAACCTAGTTTCAGGCTACCCGTACTGTCACCAATGCGATCAAGTCCTAAGCCCATCATTTGAGCCATGCTCAACCATAGATTGGCAATTGGCGTTCCCTGAGCAGACTTAACGTGCCTGCCGGCATCAAGGGCGCCGCCTGCCCTGCCGGCAACAACTGTCGGCAGGTCCGTATACACATGAAGGGATCCGTCGCTGATCCCGGAACCGAATGTAAATATCATGTTGTCGAGCAAAGTCCCTTCCCCTTCCTCAATCTTGTCCATTTTGGCAACAAGGGTTGCAAACTGTTCAACGTGGAATCTATCAAGAGACTCAAGCTCACTGCGAACTCTGGCATTTCCCTGCCCGTGCGTCATCCCGTGATGGTCCACAGGCTTGTTGAAAAGTCCATGAACCGTCAGGGGTGAACCCCAGCGTTCTGGAGAACTCATGACCGTGGCAACCCTTGTCAGGTCGCATCTCAGGGCAAGGATCATCAGGTCCCCCATTACCTGGATAAACTCACTTCGGGACATTGCCTGCCACGGCTTGACAGGCGGCGCTATCTTTAAGCCGTCAATTTCATTTTGCCTTTTGGCAACACGCTCTATTTGCTTTTCAACGGTTCTGACTGATTCCAGGTATTCACTCAGCTTATCCCGGTCTCCGCGCCCAAGCTCGTGCTCAAGGGATCTTGCATCATCGAGCACAACATCAAGGACACTCTTGTTTGCCACATGGTCCTTGACTGAAAAGAGCCGATTGAACACCTCCTTCGGATCACGCAGTGACCTGGCAACGTGGCCATGCCCGTACCATGAGATGTTGTCAAAATAGATGGATTCCCTGTTATCCTCATAGGGGTTACAACTCAACTCAAGAGACCGGAACGCGGTTTGCTTACCGACTTCCGCGGCAATGATTTGGTCAATCGTCTTCTTCAACGGGTAACCTGCTGGAGACAATTCATCAGGCGCAGCACTGCTAAGCCAACAGGCCCCGGCCTGGGCATGGCCATCTGTCCCGGCAACCTTTACCCGGTCCAGATTGGTGAGAACTGTCACTTTCTCGCGGACCGGTTCCAGCGGTTTGAGTGTGGGACTCAATTGATAATCTCGGCCTGTGGCATCGGGATGCCAGGAGCGTTGCACTACCCCGTTCGGGACATAAAAGAATGCAGCCCTCACTGGTCCTGCAGCAGAGGATCGGGCACGAGATCTGCCGCCCATAATTTCCAGCATCGGCAGCGCAAGCGTTGCCCCCGCTCCACGGATTACGCTTCGCCTTGAAATGTTCCTGTTTCGACAAATCATGATTTACTCTTTTTCTTTTTCTGGTGCCTTGTGAAGAAAGGGGTAACTGGATGCCACTGAATGGATAATAGCTGAAAACCGACCGCGTGTCGCCAACGCATCAGATAAAATTTTATCGACCGCAGGTTTATCAGATATTTCCAGGGCCCTGCCCAGTGCATATGAAAGCATATGCTCGCAAAATCCCCTGAAAAACCACTCAGGATTGTTGATGATTGCATCCTTCAAGCCAACGACGTCATCAAATCGGGCCTTGCCGAACAGTTTACCCTTAGCATCAATCTTCAATCCTGAGCGGTATTCATCCCTCCACCTGCCTACTGCGTCAAAGTTCTCCAGGGCAAATCCCAGTGGATCAATCCTCTTGTGGCAGGAAACACAGCTCTTGTTCACCTGGTGCTCGACAAGCCTTTGGCGAAGCGTCTGACCTTCAGCTTCTATCTTGGCATCATCTGCCTCTATCTCCGGGACAACGTCAGGCGGAGGCTTCGGGGGGCGGTTAAAAATAACGTCAGCAACCCAGGCCCCGCGGGTAATCGGGCTGGTCCTCAGCGGAGAAGCATTCATGGCAAGAGTTGCCGTGCTCGTAATCACTCCACCTTCCCTTCGGTTGTTCACCGGTTGACGCGTATAAACAAGTCCATTGGTGCCAAACCGGTTGCGGTTAGCCTTCCCCTTAAATGGAACACCAGGCTTATACCAAGTCACCATATCGCCGGTGCGATATGAGTAATTCGAGTCAATTAGCAGCATCACGGAACGGTCTTCAACCATGATGCTCTCGAAAAGAAGCAATGGCTCAATCATTGTCTGCAGACCAAGCTTCCACTGCTCACACCCAATGCGTGAATAATAGATTTCAAACCGATCAAAATCCGGAACCGCTGCAATAAGGCGGTCCAGACGCAGCCATTGCCTGGCAAAGTTTTCCGACAATGCCTTGCTTCTTGGGTCCAGCAGCAACCTCTCAACCTGCTTGCCGTATACATCCGGATCACTTAATCGCCCCGCCCTGGCAAGGGAGAGAAGTTCATCATCAGGAATGCTGCTCCAAAGAAAAAATGACAACCTCGTTGCCAGCTCATAGTTGTCCAGCGGGACGGCATTATCACGCTTCCTTTCAATCAGGTAAAGGAAACGCGGCGAGGCCAATACGGCGCAAACGACCTCCTTCATCGCCTGCTTAAAGTCCGCGCCGGCATCAATCATGCCATTGAAAAGGCGGAGATACCGGGCCAGTGAATCTGCTTTAACCGGGGCACGGAATGCCTTTTCCAGAAAAGCCGTGAGCCTGTCTTTTGCAATCCTCTTCCACACGCCCCGGGGAACCCCGCCGGGAGCGGAAAAAAAGGAAGAATCAATGGCCGTGTAGCCGTTGAATTCCGGGCTCCCAAGTAGGGATCTTGCAATACCGAGGAAGCTTTCCATCATGATGGGAGAAAATCCCAGTTCTTCGCCGCGATTATTGAAACCGTGCTCCGACTGCAGATCGATCGCAAAAGGAGATACCCCGGTAAGCAAATGCTGCTCGATCTGGTTCTTGCCCAGTGCCCTGTTCCCTACCCTTACCGAATGAGGCAACTGACCGGATGCTGGATCATAATACTTACCAAAGGAACGAATCACTTTCTCCGGCAGGGGATAAATATCCCCCTTTAACTGCAACAAGTCACGCACCGCATTGTTATATTCATAACGGTTCATCCTCCTTAATGCGACCTTTGGAAGGCGGTTGTCCCTGCCTAGGTGCTCCGTGATGACAGCATTCGTGAAATTAAGCAGTAGCCGGTGGTCTGCATCATCAAGCTCGTCATCTTCATCCGGCGGCATCTCCCGCATTTCCAGAACATCGAGCAATTTTTTGGCGAGTTGAGGATGCTGCGCATACTCCGCTAATGAAGATAGAGCCAGTAAGTTCACATCCGCCTTGACCGTGCCTCCCTCGCCATGGCACTCAAAGCAATTCTCTGAAAGAACAGCCCGAACCTGCTGAAAGTCTGCCGGCAACGGCTTGGACATTCCAGGCCTAGCAGGCAAGGGACCTGTTTTCGGCTTTTTATCCGTATCCAGAGCGGTCACCCGAACAAAATCCAACCCCAACAAGTATTGTTTCCCTCCCTTGGCATGAGCCTTTGCGTTTGCCCCCTTAAGAACAAATGCAAGTTTTTGCATCCCCTCATTCATGTGAAATTCCCCAAGGTCCACTTCGGCGGAAAGTGCCACTTGTGCACTGTAGAGATCGACCTTTTCCCGAATCTCCGAGTTGTTAAGAACTACTGAAAAGAAACCGTAATCCGGCGCGGTAGTCATTTGCAGCACCAACCGGTAATTTCCCTTTGCCGGTATGGGAAACTCCGTCTCCATGGCATCGCCGATGACACCAAGCCACAATAGGTGAGAATCCCCGCTCCATTGATTTCCAAAATGCCTCATGCCCTGAATCCTTGATGTGCCTTTCATCACGAGGGATTCACCCTCATAAAGACCGGCAGAACCGGAAATCACCTCCCTGCCCCTTACGGAATGGTAATCAAACGGCTTGGACTGACTTTCATCGGGCACGCACAGAACACCTGCCAAAAGAAGAACCCAGGTTAAAGACTTCATTGTTGGAACATTAAATGATTTAGCCATAGAGGTAAAGAGCCTCCGTTCAGGCGTTAATCAGCACAGCCCAGCAACGCCTTAACCACCTTGCGCTGACGAACACACTCAAGACCATCGGCGACCTGAGCCAGGGCAAACCGGTGGCTGATAAAATCATCACCTGAAAGCTTGCCCTCCCTGACCCATTCGCACAAAGAAGACTGCGCCTGCTTTTCATAGAGCCGTGTCGGCCACTGATGAACCAACAGGTTGTAATTAAAGTCCGCCAGGCTGTTGTGGACGGTGAATGACTCCAGACCGGCATAAAACCCGTATACGCACATCGAACCTCCCCTCTTTATTAACGGCAGGCCTGACTGGATCAGCTCGGGTTTGCCCACAGCGTCGATGACAGCGTCCAGTTTTACCCCGTTTCTCGAATCGATAATCCCCTGAAGGGACGGGTCATCTCGTTGAAACACATTATCTGCTCCAAAAGATGAAGCGATTAAACGTTTCTCCTCATGGCTGTCAACCAACCCGATCCAACCAAGCCCAAACAACCGCCCCAGTTTCACAAAGCTCAACCCCACAGGCCCTCCTCCATAAATAAGCACGTCATCACCAGGGCAAAGGTGAAAATCACGGAATGCTCCCAGCACTT
>CACIUL010000089.1 GCA_902589825.1 uncultured Verrucomicrobiota bacterium | reverse complement strand
GTCCACCGCCACGATATTCCTGGCATAACGACTGGCCACCAGCCCCTGAATGCCTGAGCCACAACATAAGTCAAGCACACGGTTACAGGCTTGCCTTGGTGCGGTTTGAACAAGCCCATGGCTGTCCATTCCAATATACATGACCGGGTCTTCATCCAGCCGGTCCTCCTCCCTGATCATGTAGCGGTGATCGGTAACAAAGAGTAATCCACCGGAACAAAACACGTCAACGCCACCCCAGAGCAGGTCCTCTCTCTCGAAGAGAATTCCCATTGCCTCAAGAAGTTGAATGTCGTCATTGCTGAAAATCTGCTCAACGCGGTTGCGGGCAACCGGGGCACGCAACTGAAAAAGCCTCACCAGATCAGCAAGGGGCGCCTCTGGAAGAAGATGTTTGTCGTAGTAATGCAACCGGGTGGGCTCAATTGCCTGGAGGGACTCCACGCCGAGCAACCGGCAGATATTCTCCTCGGTGTATCCATGCCCGATAATGCTGCGCCGCACACCCCGCAGCCTTTCCGTGATATCTGTAGTTTCCTCAGCATAAATGCCAAGGGTCCTCTCAGAGACCACCGGAACGTCCTCGATTGTTTCCGCAGCAACAAGTGCCTCCCAGCCCGCGTGTATGCTTACACCGAATCGCTTGGCCGTGTTTGACATCTCAATGACCATGTCATCAAGCTCAGCAGGGGTGGCACCGAGCTTGAGCCGGAGCCTGTCAACCAGTCCCTGCGGGTCCTGCCGAAGGGCAAGTAAGGCCTGCAACTGATCCATGCTGAGATTGACTTCCCCCTGTTTGCCCGTCTCATCAACCAGAACGGATTTCCCCCTTGGATTGACGATGATGGTGGCATCAGCTCCAACCTGGGTCTCAAGGGGTGCCAGGAACGGAGACTCCCGATAGCCAGAACTGGTCTCCTTGTAACGGCCGCACTCAGCTGAAAGGGACTCGACCTCCTTTTCGCTCCAGCTCTTGCTCGGCGTCCCCATGAAGATGGATGCATCAAGATCACGCATCATGTTGCCAACGGCAGGCTGTCCTGCAGCCAGCCCCTGCGGACGATCCTCAACCTCAAGGTCACGCACGTGTTCGGCATAATCCTTAACAGGCTGGTGGCGGCGGCGAATCCATCGCCCCTCCAGGGCGAGGTAATCGATATCCGTACGCAGGAACGTCTCGATAGCCTCCATCGGAGTCTCCACGATCGGCTGGCCGGCAACATTGAAACTGGTATTCAGGAGTACGGGCACCCCACCGCGGATTTTTTCCGCCTTGTTGCAGATTGCATGGAAAAAAGGATTAATTTCCTCAGTGCAGGTCTGGATACGGCCGGTGCCATCCTCATGGGTTATCGCCGGCAACTTGGCCCGGAACTCCTCGCGGACAGGAGCAACCAAAAGCATGTAAGGAGAAGGCTTACTCAGTTCAAATACCTCGTTGGCGCGGTCGAGGGGAACAAAAGGTGCAAACGGGCGGAATGCTTCACGAAATTTCACGCGGGCATTGACCACGTCTTTCATTCGCTCATATGTCGGGTCGGCCAAAATGGAGCGGTGCCCGAGAGCCCGTGGACCGAATTCTGACCCTCCCTCAAAACGGGCCACGATGTTGCCCCGGGCAAGTGCCTCGGCGACCTGAGCAGTCATGCCGTCAAAACCATGCTCCTCCACAATCAACAGGTCTGAAAAATGAGCAATGGCCGCATCGACCTCTTCGCTATTGTAACTCCGCCCAAAACAGGCGGATCCAAGGGGAGGGCGGCTGCTCCCACCCTCTTCATGATGATATCCCCAAAGGGCACAACCAACAGCAATCCCATTATCTGAGGCTGCAGGGAAAATAAAGATATCGTCCAGTTCGCATGCGCGCAGAACCTTGTAGTTGGCCACCGAGTTGAGGGCCACTCCCCCAGCCAGGCAAACATGCTTCAAGCCTGTCTCCTTACAGGCATCGGACACGAGCGCACAAAGGACCTCCTCCAGTTCAACCTGGACCTTGTAAGCCAGATCGACCAGCCAGGGGCGGAAATAGGGTTTCCCCTCACCATTGTCATAACGTTTCTCAAGCGCTGCCATCTCAAGAAAAATGTCGTATGCCGACATGCTGATATGATGGCTGCCTTTTTCCTTATGAAACCAGCGGCTCCAGTTCTCCTGTGGCCCGCCGTATGCGGCAAGCCCCATGAGTTTGCCGGCCTCGGGAAAACTCAATCCCGAGTTGAGATTGGTCACAAATCCAGCACGGCGTGATACTGCCTCGTAGACAAAACCCAGCGTTGAGAGTGCGGCAAGGTGTGCTTTTACTTTCTCACTGTGCAGTTGGCGAAGTTCCTGGCCACGTCCCTCATACAATGTGTAGGATTCCGTAAAGCGCCCCTCGCCTGTTGCTGAAGTGCTGCCACTTGCATCGGCAACAAGAACCAGTGCCTCATCAAACCCCGATGGCCAGAATGCCGAGTAGGCATGGGCCAGGTGATGACCGGGCACCGTCCTTACCTGGGAGGCAACATCCTTGGAGAATTTTCCCCGCAAGATCTCCGGTGCCTTGTCAATGCCCGGCATGTTGGCCGTAATCGAGGCCATTTCACCAAGCGGCACATTCAAGTAATCCAGGCAATAGGCAATGCTTTCACCCGGAACCTGAATCTGCCCGAGAACATCAGGTGCCTGGAGCATGAAGCCAACACTGTGCTTGATGCGGTCCAGCCTTTCCTGCTCGATAGCCACAACGATTTCCCCGTCCTTGACCACAGCAACCGAGCGGTCATGACCCATATTGATTCCCATGTGATAATTTCCCATAACAACTGAAACTGAATGAATTTGTGAATTGGCAGCCATATCTCCCGCATTTGAAAAATGCCCCCCTTCAGGAACACCATTCACAGCGAAAGCGACATGCAGACGGATAAACCGGGATTATTATGCAAAAAACTTCCCCTTTGACCACATTATCAGCAGCAAAACGAGGTTTCCACCCAAGTTGCCCCATGGACGACCGGGATGAGCAGATTCTCAATTTTTTCCTGGGGCAAGGATGCGCCGCCTTACCAGCTGGTAACGGCCTCCATCATGAACGGATTCATAATCGCTAGACCCCTTAATGAGAGGTTTTCTGCGGTCATAAAAGTGAACACTGCCCTTCCCGGATACGCGGCCAACTTCTCCCTCGACAATCAGGGCTGTGCCTTCATCAATGCCAATCCCCAACAACTGCGGATATCGCGTTACCAGTAAGGACATGTCCTTGAAGCGCTTGCGTTCTGCGAAATGCTGGTCAATGGCCACCCCCTTGATGAAGCCCAGTCCACGTTCATAGCCTTCAGCAATGATGTCGCGGTTGCCAAGGGGATTGGCACGGGCCAGGTAATCTGCCTGGATCGAGGCACCAGCGGAACTGCCCATGATCACACCGCCCCGGGCAAGCATCTCATGCATGAGTTTTTGGGCCCGGGTATCAAGGTAGGCATCAGCAAATCGCCATTGTCGGCCTCCTCCAAACCATATCCCCGTAGCCTCACGCAATACTTCCAGATATTCCTCACTCTCCACCTGCTCGAGTCTTCTGCCGGTTAATACCGTCACTTTCCCGGCCCCCGCCCTCCGGAAAGAATCAGCAATCGAGGACTTTACAGGAACAGGATCCGGCATGGCCGTGGGCAGCACCACAATGGATGCATTATCCCCGCCTGCTTGCTCGACAAACTGTGAAATAATCCCCCTTGGCATGCCTCCACCACCAATGATCATCAACGTGCCGGCAGCCAGTCTGGGGGATGGCGGCTTGGCAGCAGGAAAAGGATCCCTGCTGCGTGCCAGTGCTGCAAACCGCAATGCCGTCAGGTCAGCAACAGCATCCCGGCCTTTTAACTTGATACGGCGTAACTTCCTTTCCCCTGCCGGGGCAAGGGATATCACAGCTTCACCCTTTCCGACAACTGTAACCCGCCGCCCGTGGACAACAAGGGCCGCTGTTTCATCAATCTCATAACCGACGAGAAACGGCCGTGCCCGCAAGACCTTATCAAGCCGGAAGACGCCGTCCCCGCTGCCGCCTTCAACAGAAATGGCAGAACCGGGCAACAGGGCCAGGACATCATCGGCAAACGCCGGGCACCCGGCACCATGGCCTCCAACCACTCCACCCCTCTCCAACACCGCGGATACCGATGCTTGCATCCCGGACAATTCCATCCCGCCCCGTATTGCCGCACTATCATGGGCAAGCAACCAAACACCTGTTGCCGTGTCCAAGGCGGAAATGACAGCGTCCGGATCCTTCTTAGTTACCATCACGGAAGGAGCCGGCAATTCCTCTTCCCTTGACCTCTGCACAATCCTTGCAGCCAGTTGCGTTGTGAATTTGCCGTCATCAAGGCACAGGATCACAACCTGCATCTTGCTGCCGCCCGCAAGTTCATTGAACCGGTCAACGGCAGCATCGGCACCCCTCCCTGCCAGCACCAACGCACCACTGATCCCGGCAGGGTCAATGCGCTTTGCGGGTGATGCCACGACGGCAATAACCAGAATCGCCTGCCAGGCAATACAGGAGAGAAGCGGCTTTATTCCCTTTAGAACGGACAACATGGGCCTCAAGCATCCGGCAGTTCACCGCGAGTTACAAGTCACCCCTGAGAAACAAATGGATAAATAGCAAAGGATCCTCCTCGCATTTTAATGCCCGGAGGATTACTCTCTATCATGATGAGGTTTTCCGCTTTCACACTGGTTCTTGCCTTTCTTTGGGCCCTGCCCTCAATGCACGCCCAAGGGGAAAAAGAAAACTACAATGTCCTCTTCATTATCTCCGATGACCTGACAGCGACCGCCCTCTCCTGCTATGGGAACAAGGTATGCAAGACCCCGAACATTGACCGCCTGGCAGCCAGGGGAACGCGCTATACACGTGCCTACTGTCAGGGCACCTACTGTGGCCCCTCGCGGGCCAGTTTCATGTCAGGGTATTATCCGCATGCCACCGGGGTCCTGGGATACAGGAGCCCAAGACCGAATATCGGGAACCGTGTGACCTGGTCACAGCACTTCAAAAACAACGGTTACTACGCAGCGCGGGTCAGCAAGATCTACCACATGGGTGTCCCCATCGGGATTGAGCAGGGCAGCCATGGAGCTGATGACGAGGCCTCGTGGACAGAACGTTTCAACAGTCAGGGGCCTGAGTGGAGGGCTCCCGGCGATGGGGAAACCCTGCAGAACAATCCCGACGGGAAAAAACCGGCAGTGGGCGGCAATACTTTCGTGGTAGTCGAGGCCGACGGGGATGACCTGGTCCACTCCGATGGCAAAACGGCCAAAAAAGCCGCTGAACTCATTCACCTGCACAAGGACAAGCCTTTCTGGCTGGGCGTTGGTTTCGTGCGCCCGCACGTGCCGTTTGTCGCGCCACGCTCCTACTACCCGCCATTCAAGCCCTACAACAAGATAACATTGCCACCCAAGGTAAAGGGCGACTGGCACGACATCCCGAAAGCGGGAATTAATTACTGCACCAGCAAGAACATGAAAATGGATATCCGCCGGCAGAAAAAAGCGGTAGGCGGCTATTATGCCTCGGTTGCCTACCTGGATGCCCAGGTCGGAAAGGTTCTCTCCGCACTCGATGAGGCAGGCCTGAGGGAAAAAACCATCGTAATCTTTACCAGTGACCATGGCTTCCACCTCGGTGAACATGACTTCTGGGCAAAAGTCAGCCTGCGCGAAGAATCCGCGGCTGTCCCGATGATTATCAGTGTCCCCGGAAAAAAACCCGCAGTGTGCCACTCACTGGTTGAGCTACTCGATCTTTTCCCCACCGTGTCCGCACTTTGCGGGCTTGAGGTTCCCGAACGCCTGCAGGGAAAAAACATTGCACAAACCCTGGATGACCCGAAACACGAGGTCAGGACATCTGCCTTCAGCGTTGCCCCGATGCGGAAAGGATTCCTGCTGCGCGAGGATCAATGGGCCTACATCCAGTATCAAGAAGATGCCTCGGGAGGCATTGAGCTCTTCGACATGGAAAAGGACCCGAAGCAGTATACCAACCTGGCAAAGGATCCCCGCCATGCACAGCAGGTTGAAGAATTCAAGGCCAAGCTGGCCATGAAGCTCGAGGCGGTCAGGAACAACGACCTGAAAGCCCTGCCCGTGAAGCCCAAGCCCAAGCCTAAGAGAAAGCCAAAGCCAAAGCCAAAGGGTTAAAACTTACTTGGACTTGTTCCAGTAGATCACGACGTTCTTACTTCCCCTTCCGGCAGCAATGACATCCGGCTTCCCATCGCCGTTGAGATCATCCACCTTCAGGTCCTCGCAGGTGATACCGCCGTCATCAAGGGCTTCAGTCTTCCAGCCATCGGCACCCTGAATATAGATCCGTATACCTCCCTTGCCACCCCGCCATCCGGCAAGCACCTCGGGTTTCTTGTCACCATCCAGATCGGCCATGGCCAGCGCATGCCCCTGGTTCAATGTCGCATCCAGAGAAGTCCGTGTGGGATCCTTTGACCCTTTTTCCGGCGCGCCGTAGACGACCACCTCATTGCCGTGCATCGGTTCAATCGTCGCCACCATCCCATTTTCGATGCGCACCTCACCAACGCCCCGGGACAGGGGATTCGACACTATTTTTTCCTGCTTCAGGTTGTTCCAGAAAATCACCCCCTCCTTGCCACCGACAATCACTCCTTCACTGCCTTTGACTCCAACAGCCACATCAAAGTTGTGAGTGGCATGCAAGCCAATATCATGGGCGACCATCTTCCAGTCATCGGCCGCGTAGTGCAGCATCTTGACCGCTTCGCCCGCTCCACCCCTGTTGCCGACCCCATGCAGGGGAAGCACCTGGAGTTCAAACCCCTTCCCGGACTTCACAAAATGCATGCGGTGCACTGTAGGCAGGTGGTCAAGCTTTTTGGATCCCCATCGCTTGGTGGGATCATCCGGACGCTCGAGGATATGCACTGATCCACTCTTCGCCTTGTCCGTGGTCTCCCCCGGGTTCCAGTTCGCTCCGACGGCAACCTCGACCTTGCCGTCCCCGTCAATATCGCGGGCGGCAATGCAGACATTGTCCAGAAAGCGCGTGATAACACGGGGGTTGATGTTCTCCGTCATGACGAAGCGCTTCCAGTCACCGTTACGATACCAGACAGCCTGGGACTTGTCTGCCAGCAGGATATCAGGCTTCTTGTCCCCGTCCACGTCGCCAATAGCGAGGCCATAGCCAATGGA
>CACIUL010000088.1 GCA_902589825.1 uncultured Verrucomicrobiota bacterium | reverse complement strand
TCGGGCCGTGCACCAGCCTTGCATTACCCTTCCCGGCAAGCTCTCCGAACCCCTGCGCCATGAGCAGTGCCTTGTTCAGGCTACGCGGCCCGGCAACAAGCCTTTCAACCGGGAGCCCCAGGGAAACCGCCCTGCGCGCATATCCCAGGGCTGCCTCGCCCTCACCCCTGCCGCTGTGGGCAAGTGCCAGGCAAAACTGTGTCTCAGCATCGCCGGGAAACTGCCGATCAAGCTCCGCCAGTGCCTTGAGCGCATCAGTAAATTCCCCCCTGCCGAGTTGCGCCATCACGGGGCGGTGCTGTTGCTTGTATTGAATCCTTTTTTCCCTTGCCCCCGTGTGGCCTGCGAGGACAAACAGGCACAGCATTACCGCCAAGGCAGAGTGGATTGACATGTCCCAGCCTATATCCCAAGCCGGACTTCAAGTCACGCTCCTTCCTCATTAACCGGGGCGCTGATGCTTTTCCCTGCCCGATAAAAAGCCTTGCAGTACAGTTGCAGGGTATTGAGGATAAATGGGCCGAGCCCCACAAAAAAGGATTATTATACACTGCTAAAACCCATCTTTTTCGTGATCTCCGCAAAGTTGCTGCATTCGCCATCCGAGCAAGACGGCGCAGAAGAAACTTTTGAGGCTGTGCTGGAACAAATCGGTTCCGCACGCCGCAAAATCGCCATCCACATGTATGTGTGGCGCTCAGATGTGATCGGTAACCGGATTGGGGAGGCCCTCCTGCAGGCCGCCCGGCGCGGTGTCGAGGTCACGATTATCAAGGACCTTTCGGCAATGATGTATGAGCGCATCGAGATGAACCGCAAGAGTTACCTGCCGCGGGAACCGGGAAAAAGACGCAAACTCTGGTGGAAATTAATCCGCCCGACATTCCCTGACACCTTTGTGGAGGATGAATTCAGCAACGGGGCCGGCCACGAACTTATTGCCCACCCGAAAGTTGAACTTACCTGGGCAGAAAATGCCCACACCCATACCAAGTATTACCTTTTTGATGACCGCCAGCTGGTTACCGGGAGTATCAATATTGAGGATCGCCACCGGGGCTATTTTGACTACATGGTCCATCTGGTTGACGATAATCTCGGGCAGCATTTCAGGGCAAGGGAGTCAGGAAAATACGGTCCCGAACCGGGACGGGAGATCGAGTTCTTCTTCAACCAGACGATGCACGGACAAAAACGCTTCGAGATCAAGCCACGGCTACTGCAGATGCTCGATGAGGTAAAGCAAACACTCCACATTGAAGTGGCCTACATTGGCGACCCAGATATCAACAAGGCGATCATTGCTGCAGCCAGACGCGGCGTCGAAGTCAACCTGCTGCTCTCCGAGAAGGCGAACATCGGCAATGACAATAATTACCGCTCGGCCCAGTCACTGCTCAAGTCCGCCCCGGTCAGGATTTTCCTGACTCCAAGGATGATCCACTCCAAGATGATCGCATTTGACCGAAAAACGATTTTTTCCGGGTCGGCAAACATCTCCATTTTCTCGATGAGCAAATCCGCGGAATTAAATATCCTGGTCCGGGAGCCGGGACTGGTTGAAGAGTTCCTCGCCGTGGCCGATGCCAGGCTGGCAGCCAGTGCCCGGGTTGAGTCCCCCGATGACCTTGATGGCTACAGCAAGCCCCTGGCCCTGCTCCAGGAACTGCACCAGAAGCTCAACCTTTGACAGGAACCATAAGACGAATGCTTGAATACAGCGATTTACCTTACCAGTTCCTTCCCCCCAGGCCAAACAGGCTGATCATGGGCCTTGCCCAGTGGATCACCCCGGGGGTTGTCCTGCCCGGAAAGAACCACCGGCTGAGCGCGGTAAGGATCCGCGGCAAGGAAAACTACCTTGATGCCGCCGGCCACGAGCAGGCCCGGTTCGTGTTCATGCCCAACCACCCGACCCACAGTGACCCTCAACTGATGATGGAAGTCTGCAGGCAACTACAGGTCAATCCGGCATTCATGGCCGCCTATGATGTGTTTGCCCGGGGGAAAATTGCCAGCTGGATGATGCAGCGCATCGGGGCATTCAGCGTCGACCGCGAGGGCAGTGACCGCAAGGCCATGAAGTGTGCCACGGAAATACTCACTGCCGGCAGATACCCACTCGTGATTTTTCCCGAAGGCAATGTCTACCTATGCAATGACCGGGTAACCCCCTTTGTGGACGGGGCTGCCTTCATCGCATTGCGGGCACAAAAGGAACTTGGCAGCGAAACACCCGTTTTTGCCGTGCCGGTATCACTGAAGTATTCCTATGCCGAGAATGTCCGAGAGACAGTCCTCAACAACCTGTCCGAGATTGCCCGGGAATTCGGCGATCAACTGGATCGCAGCGCCCCTGTCACCGACGAGTTGAAGAGGATCAGTATTAAGGTTCTCGTCCATTACCTCAAGCATCACGGCCAGCCTGCACCGCAAAGCGGCCTTGAGACGGACGAGCTCATCAAGGAGTCCGCAAACCTTCTCGTCAGCTCCCTTGAGGACAAGATGAACCTTGCCGCACGCAGCGGCGATGACCTGACAGCCAGGGTGCGCAGGATCAGGGGCGCCATCCACGGCATCCGGTCCGACCCCTCCCGGGAAGAGGAGCACGACACTGCCTCCGGCCACGCCGATGAAGCCATGCTGGCATTGAGAATCCTCGGCTACATGGGCGGTTACTCGGCATCCAACCCGACACTCGACCGCGTCGCCGAGACCATCACCCGCCTGCACGAGGACATCACCTCAAAAACCGCCGGCCCCATTGGCAAGCGCGAGGCACTGGTTAAAATCTGTAAGCCGATTGACCTGC
The DNA here is from genome assembly GCA_902589825.1 of uncultured Verrucomicrobiota bacterium. Taxonomy (GTDB): domain Bacteria; phylum Verrucomicrobiota; class Verrucomicrobiia; order Verrucomicrobiales; family DEV007; genus CACIUL01. The sequence continues at coordinate 4,600 of CACIUL010000088.1, read as the reverse complement.
GTGAATACCTAGGGAAATTCAAGGAAAGTGCCCGCGAGGCAATTACCGGGCTGACCGCCAACTGCGAGGATGCCGTGCAGTCTGGAATCAATGAATTAAATGAAGAAAACAGTCTACCGGGTTCAGAGCCGTTTTGACCACCTCTCTGAGGACACCTCGATCAAGGCAACCATTTCAAGATGACCATCCGCCAAATCTACATCTCAGATGACCACAACTTCTACGGCAGGCACAACAAGCCGCCGCGGGAAAACCCGATGATTGAAGTCAGCGAAGCTGAATGCGTTGCCGGCAAGGGCATCATCGGTGACAGGTTCTTTGACTACAAGCCCGACTACAAGGGGCAGATCACCTTCTTCTCCCGGGAGGTATACGAGGACCTCTGCCGTGCATTTAACCTGGCGGATGTGCCCCCTTCGGTTTTCCGCCGCAACGTGATTGTCGATGGCGTGGACCTCAACGAGCTGATCGGTAGCGAATTTGAACTCCAGGGGATCCGCTTCCTTGGCACCGTGGAGGCCAGCCCCTGTTACTGGATGAACGGTGCCGTGGCTGAGGGAGCTGAAGAGGCAATGAAGGGACGCGGCGGGCTGCGTGCAAAGATTCTCACCAGCGGCACCCTGCGCGCTGAACCGGCAACCGTATAGGTGAACTCACCCTTTGCAGCAGCCATCCTGGCCGGCGGGCGTTCAAGGCGCTTCGGCACCGACAAGGCATTCCACCCCATTGGCGACAAGCCCATGTGGCAACACCAGCTTGCCAAGATCGAGCCCCTGATGCCATCGGAAATCCTCATCTCTGCCAATGCACGGCAGTGCTTCGGGACCGAGCACCGGGTAATTGTCGACGGGCATGAGGATTGCGGGCCACTGGGCGCACTGGCAAGTTGCCTGCAAGCCACGAAGCTGGGCAGGCTGCTGGTTGTTGCCGTCGATCTTCCTGAAATCCCCATGCAGTTCCTTGCTGAACTCGCCTATGCGGGTGGCGGAACCGTGGCCGTCCATGAAGATGGAATGCCCGAGCCCCTGGTTGCCGTCTATCCTGCAGAAATACTGCCCCTGGCCGAGGCCCAGCTTGCCGCAGGCCGACTGGCAATGCGCGACCTGGTCACCATCGGAATGATGGAAGGCCTTTTGCAGGAACGCCGTATCAGTAAATCGGAAGTCGTTTTTTTTGCCAATCTGAACGAGAATCCAGGGGGATAAGTAAAAATGACAGATTCTTCCAAGGAGTTCGGTATTCAAAGGGTCAGCCCTGGTGGCAACATCACGGAAGGTGACCATATCGCGCGTGAGGAACCGCTGGAAATCCGGGTCGAGGGCAAAAGCATTGCCGTTGTGATGCGCACCCCGGGCAACGATCGTGAACTGGCGGCAGGGTTCCTCCTCAGCGAGGGGGTGATCAGCTCCCCGGGAGAAATCTTTGAGATTTCCGAATGCCCGGGGAATGCAAAAAACCCGCGGGAAAAAGGCAACCTGGTCGAGGTCATGCTCATGAAGGGTACAAACTTTGATGCCGCAGCACTGACCCGCCATGTCTTCAGTTCCTCAAGTTGCGGAATCTGCGGCAAGGCAACCATCGAAGCAGTATTCGGGAACTTTCCGCCAATCAAAACCACCACCGGAATCTCGCCCGAACAGGTCGCCGCCTACCCTGACAAGCTGCTTGCCGCCCAGGAAACATTCGAGAAAACCGGTGGCCTGCACGCCAGTGCCATCTTTGATGAGAATGGGGAAATTGTCGTGCTGCGCGAGGACGTCGGCAGGCACAACGCACTGGACAAGGTCATCGGCTGGTCATTGCTGGAGGATAGGTTACCGCTTGGCAACCACACGCTGCTGCTCAGCGGGCGCATCTCCTTTGAACTCATGCAGAAGGCACTTGCCGCCGGCATCCCGACAGTCGCCGGCATTTCCGCACCAAGCTCACTCGCCGTGGAATTTGCCCGGGAATCCGGGCAGACACTAATCGGTTTCCTTCGAGGAAAAACCATGAATTTCTACGCGGGGAAACCCTGCTAAACTACCTGACATAAGGGATCATGATTGAACTGGAGGATTTCAGCGAGGACATCATTGGCAAGGCAATGCGCGGCCTGGCAATTACCCCACCGCAACTCTCTGCACTTTCCGGGGTCGGTGAACAACACATCAAGGCCCTGCTCGAGGGTAACTTCAATGAGCAGGCAGCGCGCGCAATTGCCCCACACCTTGCCCTCAGTGCCGATGCACTGGTGGCCAGCGCTCAATCCATGTGGCGCCCGGACCCTGTTGAGATCGAGGGCCTGGAAATTTTCAACACCCCGTGGCGGGACATGAGGGTCAATGCCTTCGTCCTCTGGGATCCCGGAAGCGGACAGGCCGCGGCATTTGATACAGGAGCCGATGCGGGCGCAATGATCGATTTTCTTGAAAAGAAAAGCCTCACGCTGGGAGCTATCTACCTGACCCATACCCATGGCGACCATATTGCCGACCTGGACCGCCTTTTGGACACCTTTTCTCAACCGCCTGTATATGTCAGCGAGCACGAGCCACTGCAGGGCACAATAGCCATTGCTGCCGGCCACAGCGCAAGGATTGGAGGGCTTACCCTTGAAACAAGGCTGACCCACGGGCACTCCAGGGGAGGCCACACCTACGTCGTCACCGGCCTGGCCCGGCCGATTGCCATTGTCGGCGACGCTCTTTTTGCTGGATCGATGGGCGGAGGCATGGTGTCATACAGCGATGCGCTGGAAACAAACCGCCAGCAAATCTTCACCCTAGCCGATAACACGGTCGTCTGCCCCGGGCACGGCCCCATGTCCTCGGTGGGTGAGGAAAAACAACACAACCCGTTTTATCCGGAATTTAAAACCAACTGAATACATTAAATCATGAGCCAAAAAATAGGATTTGTAGGAATCGGACGTATGGGTGCCAACATGGCACGCAACCTCAAGGATCGCGGTTACGAGGTATCTGCCGTCAATGATGTGAACAAGGAAGCCGCCGCAGAGCTTGCCGGGGAACTTAGCTGCTCGCACGCTGAAACCCTGGCGGAAGTCACTGCGGCCTCTGACGTGATTTTCACCGTGGTCACTAACGATGAGGCAATGCGCAGCATCTACTTTGCCGAGGGCGACAACCTCCTTGTCGATGCCGGCGGAAAAACCTTCATCAACTGCGCCACCCTTTCACCCGGCATCCAGCAGGAAGTTGCCACTGCTGCCGAGGCAGCGGGAGCAGGTGCGCTGGAGGGTTGCATGGCATCCAGTATTCCGCAGGCGCGTGAGGGAAAACTTTACCTGATGATCGGCGGCAAGGCTGAACTCTTCGAGCAGCACAAGGCGCTGCTTGAGGACATGAGCATCAATCTTATGCACATTGGTGAGATTGGCCGTGCCGCACAGGTCAAGGCCCTGGTCAACATGGTGATGAACATCAATACTGCCGGCCTCGCTGAGGGGCTGGGACTGGCTGACGCTCTCGGCCTGGACCTGAAGATGGTCTGTGAAGTGTTCTCGCAAACCGGGGCCAATTCCCGGGTGCTGGAGACCGACGCCGAGGACATGATCGATCGTGACCACGAGGCCTGGTTCAGCGCGGAACACGCTGCCAAGGACTCCGGAATTGCCGCGGATATTGCTGCCAATGCCGGAGTGAGCCTGCCTCTCAATGACGCCACCTGCGCCCAGTTCAGCAAGCTGGTCGAAGACGGCAAGGGTGACCTGGACAAGTCCGGCGTTGCGGAGCTGACCTTCAAGGGGCGCCATCCCTAGACGGGAACATCCCTTAGCTTGAACAGATAATCATCCGCCGATTGCCCCGCGCAGGGCATCCAGGTGTAAAGGCACCTCCTTGAAGGGGTCGCCCTTTGCCTCGTACTCGAGCGCCACATAACCCTGGTAACCGGCATCACGAAGTATCTTTGCCACTCGCCCCATGTCGGCGGGCTCCTTTTCCTTTTGTCCCGCAGCACGCATCTCCACCTTTACCTGCACGTTAACCGCGTAGGGGGCAATCCTTGCCAGGTCGGCATAAGGATCCTCGGTATGAAAATTCCCGGTATCCAGGTTCACGCCAAACCACCGGCTCTTGACGGCGGAAATAATCTCAAGCATGCCCCCAGCACGGGCGACGATTCCTCCGTGGTTTTCCAGACCAAGGAAGACTCCTTTGCTTCCAGCATAGTCACAGCATTCCTCCAGTGCGGAAATGCACAGCTTGCGCGCATCCGCCTCATCAATCCCCTTGGCACCGCCGGCAAAGACCCTGACATGGGGTGCACCCAGCACGGCAGCCCTGTCAATCCATGCCTTGACCGCGGCAATCTGCTCATCACGTGCCGGCCCATCCGGCAGGGCAAAGTTGTTGCCCACGGCCGTGCCGCTGATCTCGATTCCCCGAAGAAAAGCATAGTGTCTCAGGCCCCGATAATAGGCATCATCAGCACCACCCTTGAAAAAATAACTGGTCAGCTCCGTCCCCTCACAACCGTAGCCGGCGCAAAGGTCAATGAACTCGCGCATGTCAATGGCACGGCCGGCGGGCTTTTGTTCTTTGCCCTTCATCCAGCGGAAGTGCCTGCGGAAGGAATAGGCTGCCACACTGAGCTT
>CACIUL010000087.1 GCA_902589825.1 uncultured Verrucomicrobiota bacterium | reverse complement strand
AAATTCCCTGAAGACATCACGCCTGCCCAATTGTTCCGGCTCCCCGGGAACATGAATGGCAGGAACCGGGCGCTGTGGAATATCCTGAAAGAATGAAGCCGCCCGCTCACGCACCTCAGAAGGATCAACCGCCCCGGCAATGACAAAAAACAGGTTACCTGGAACATAACGTGAACGGTAGTACCCAACCACATCATCCCGGCTTAGTTGATTGAATATGTCAAGTCCGCCTATCACGGGGATTCCATATGGATGCACCCGAAAAGCACTGGAAAACATTTCCCGGCTTGCCACCCGGTCGGGATCATCATCCATCATGGCAAACTCCCGGCGGATCACTTCCTGCTCCCTGCCGAATTCATCTTCAGGAATGGTTGCCCGCGACACCACATCCATAAGAACATTAAGGCAACCCTTCCAGCTCTCACCAGGGCAATCTACATAGTAAACGGTACGGTCAAATGAAGTGTAGGCATTCATTTGTCCACCTAATTCACTGACTTCACGGACCACATCCTCAGATGATCGGGACTCCGTCCCCTTGAACAACATGTGCTCAAGGATATGTGAAAGCCCGGCCCCAAGCCATTTCCCCTCATGGATGCTCCCGGTACGGCACCAGGCCTGGAGACTGACCACCGGGGCGGACATGTCCTGCCTGATGATCAAGGTCAGGCCATTGTCCAGAACCGTCTTCTCAACCGGCAAGTCCGGCAACTCAACTGGGGCAGAATCATATCCTGACATTCCGGTATAGCCATCGCCCGCCATTAGGAAAGGCGGCGTGACCCTGTGTCGTTTTTCTTGCCGCGCTTGCTTGCCGGAAGAAACGGTGTCACGAACGCCTCCTGAAAATCGTATCCCCCGGAAAAATCCTCTCGGCGATCCTGCTCACTTTTCCCAAAAGCACCAACATCAATCAGGTTAAATACCATTTCCCCGATGTCTTCACAGCAATTGATTCCCCACTCTTCAAATACAGCCAAGGCCATTGGACCAAACTTTTTCCTGGCCCTTGCACGAAACACCTCAAGTAATTCCTCACCACCCACATGCCGGTCTTCACCACCGGTTTCCTTATAGTGTTTGTCTACTGCCTGGGTTAAGACCTCCTGGAGGAAATAGTAGGCATCACCGGCATAGCGGGAATCGCCGGCAACCACCGAATCCACGGCATCCTTAAAGTCAATCTTCTGCATGGTTTACATTGTCTGTGTGGACACTCAAGCCATCTGAGGCACTGGAACTCGCCTTCCAAAGGCGATGACCTGCCCCTATCAAAAAGGACATGATCACTGCAATTAAAATAATCCGCTCCCTAACGGTAAAGTTTTGCATCAGGCCCATATTTATTAATCCGTGCGGAACTCTTTGTCGAGTTGATCTAAATACCTTGATAATTTATCCCTGCGTGGCGGCAAGGGAAGCTGCAGGTCCTTAAAGACACTTTTGTATTGATTGAATGCGCCGCTTCGTCTTTCTACCTGCGTTGCCTCATACCAATTAACATAATCAGTGGCCTGCCCCGCAAGGGCAGCCAGTTCGACACGGGCCCTGGAAAGTTCCCCCAGCTTTGCATCCAGCCCGGATGTTTTTCCCTTCGCCAACAACTGGAGCACCACCTGATAATCCCGAATCATCGGGCGATGCAGAGGAAATGCCCGATATGAAAGGTGCAAGAGCTTGACCTCGACATCATCAAGGATGTCTGGGCATTGGGGAAGCTCGATGAATCGACGGTATTCTGAAATATCGACGATGATGGGATCCACATCTTCCGCATCGACGGTGAGTTCTTTTCTCCCGGAGCCTCTTCCATGTCGCAGAAAACCAAGCACCCCCCTGCCCCCTTCCTTCACTTTTTCCTTGCTCGGAACATAACGAACCTTAAGTGAAGCGGCAAGTGCCCGCTCAGACTCAAGCGGTCCCAGAATATCCTTAACTGTAGGCTGGGCCATCGCCACGAGCTCACTTGACCACCACCGCTCAAGGCTGTCGCCGGATTTACCTGTCTCGGGAAAATGTCTGGCGAGAATCGACCTGGAAGTCCCCCTGTAAATTGCCAGCTCTGAAATCAACCTCCCCATTTTCATCGATCCAGCATCCTGTCCAAGCAGAGCCAGAACCAAACTGCAGCATGCAGCACTGTACATCTCGGTTGAGATTGAAGTCTTCCTGCTGCCTGGGGCAAATAAAACATCGGTGATGGAAACCATGTTTTCCGATTTCACAATGGATGCAAACAAACTGCTCGGGTGCCCAAGGCGGCGGTGCTCAACAGCCTTAATTAAACCCACTCGCAACCACTCAGGGAGAAGCGGTTGATTTTGCTTCAAATCCACCCTGGGATGAGGACGCAAAATTAACTCGGCCAGTAACAGGCGAATCATTTCCTCCCGGATGGGTTCTGCTGAAAATTGCGAACTGATCTCGATATCGGCCTGCAACCTGAACCCACCGCCTGCCAAGCTGTAGATCTTGGGGCGGATTTGTGCCTTTTTGTCAATATCACTCATGTTCCCCTTCAACTGCAGGACAATCGGCAATTTCCAACGGTCAGGTTGACCCAAAATCTTGAGAACTTCTCCCTTCACCTCTTCACAGAAAACACAGAACGCTCCGCGCGTCTGCCCATCCTTGCCGTGAACAATAAACTGCCCGGACCGGCTTCGACTGCTCCCTTCATCGGCAGCGGCCGCTTGAATAGCACTCAGAATCCCAAGGGGATCAAGCAACATTGCAGCCGCAATGATTACGATCATGGGTCTGGACATGGAATGAGGCGCTAAAGAAAAACTGCAGGGACGAAAACTAATATTCGCCTATGGGCAGCTGACTTCCAACATGGGGATTGAGGATCAGCCAGCCATCCGTCACCTTAATACCTTCAAGACCGGAAAGCACCTCTTTTTCTGGAACCAGGACATTACCAACATTTACCAGCGCTTTCCTGATTAACCCTACGAAATTGCGTGTCACGGGCAACCTGCCGAATCTGCCGCCAATCACCTTGACGGCAACTTTCCTTGATGTCCCCTCGATATACACATCCAGAGTCAAAGTGGCACTCACCGTGGACTTAAAGCCCAGGACCTCACGCTCAAAGATAATGTCCATACTGTCATCATTTAACCGTACAAGTATGTGCTTGAACTCCGAGAATATATCAAAGCCACTCGCTTCCCGGGCATGGATGACAAGACGAAGGTGATCATTGAGGTCCTTCTCACTGCACTTGAAGGAATTGCCACTGAGAATCGCCCGGTTAACCTTGGAGAGCAATTCCCTGTCAACCGGGTCACCTTCAGCAGTGCGATCAATATCTGCCAGGGATTGAGGCATGAAAACCATCACGACCCCAAAGGCCAAAGCCATTACAAACAACAAGTTGAGTATAAACAGTAGCCGTCTTGTTGTCTGCATGCCGGGTAATTATTCAGTATTACCGGAAACCAGCACCCAGAGATAAGGCATCCTTTAATCAGCCTTTGGCTTGGATGCCCCGGATTTTTTGGTCCCATCCTTCTTCTTGCCGGTGGATTTATCTTTCTTTTCCTTGGCCGAGTTCTTTTCAGCCTTCTCTCCAGCCTTGTAGGAATCACTTCGGTAGTCAGTACCATAAAACCCGGAACCCTTGAATATAATACCTGCTCCTGTCCCCAACAACCGGTTAACCGGGCCACCACATGCTTGATCCGGGCATTTCGTCAGTTTCCTGTCGTTCATCGACTGAAAAACCTCGAAGATATCCCCGCACTTTTCACATTGGTAATCGTAATTGGGCATTTAATATCTGGCGATAGGATGCATTATTGTTAATTGCTTAAGGCACTCTGCGCAATGCCAAACTCATATACTCAGAATCCTTGACCGCCAATCAGCCATGCCATTAATTGCATGGCTATCACATCATTATATATCGTCCACGCCCGTGCCACTTAACCACATTTACCTGAATGTCATCCTGGCTTCAACAGCCATGCTCGTGGCATGCGAAACGACCAACTCATCGAGTGCAAATCGCAACAAGGCAGTCTATCTTGAGGCCGTTGGTGGCACAGGCATCATCGGCAGGGCATCAGCTGGTCCCAGGGATACGGTATCGTATTGGGACGAAGGCACCGCATCCGGCAGCCCGACCATCAAGATCTCCCTGAAAAAGCAGAAAGCCAGGTTCTTCAGGGGTGAAACACTCATCGGCGTATCACAGATCTCCAGCGGCAAGGAAGGCTTCAGGACACCGGTTGGCTCCTACAAGATCCTGCAAAAGAAGATCACGCACGCATCAAATCTCTATGGAATGTGGAAAACTGCAGACGGAACCATTATCAATGACGACGTCGATATCCGCAAAAACCCCACCCCTCCTCCCGGCGCATACTTTGAAGGAGCTCCTATGCCGTATTTCATGCGCATTACCAATACCGGAGTAGGGATGCACCAGGGTTACCTTCCTGGCTATGCAGCCTCCCACGGCTGCATCCGGATGCCCTATTGGATTGTCAGGCATTTTTTCCACAATGCTGCCATTGGCACTCCAGTCATCGTGGAGAATTAGGAAAAGCTCCAAGAACATCCAATGGAAATCAGCGCCCAGGAACTGCTGCTCCTCATGAAGGAGGATACAGATAACATCCAGCTTATTGATTGCCGCGAAACTGACGAATGGCAATTATGCCGTATCGAGGGATCAGAACTGATTCCCCTCTCGCAATTTGCGGCAAGGACAACCAGTTGGGACTCCGCTGACGAAAAAAAAATGGTCATCTACTGCCACCACGGCATGCGTTCGCTGCAGGCAACCGCTTTTCTCAGGAATAAAGGCTTCGAGAATACATACAGCCTTAAGGGCGGAATCGACAACTGGTCAGTTGAAGTTGACCCGGAAGTGCCACGCTACTAGCCAGTCTACGTTACACGCCCGGACAGACAGAGTGGGAAGATAGAGATTATTGCCCGGAATTCACACGGGCCGCAGTGCGCAACCGCAGGGCATTGAGGCGTATGAACCCACTGGCATCATCCTGGTTATAAGCCTCATCCGCCCCTCCCTCCATCGTTGCCACGTCTTCACAGTAGAGGCTTCTCTGGCTCCTGACACCGGCCGCAATCACATTGCCCTTGTAAAGCTTAACACGGACTTCCCCGCTAACCCCTTTCTGGCTTTCAGTGACCAGTGCCTGAATCGCTTCCCGTTCCGGGGCGAACCAGAAACCATTATACACCAGTTCAGCGTATTTCGGGATCAACGAATCCCTGATATGCATCACCTCCCGATCCATAGTAAGACTCTCCATCTGGCGGTGGGCATGATAGAGTATTGCCCCGCCAGGCGTCTCGTAAACTCCACGGCTTTTCATCCCCACAAATCGGTTTTCAACCATGTCAACCCTGCCGATACCGTGCATTCCGCCCAGATAATTAAGAACGAGCATCACCGCATACGGGGAGAGTTTCGTGTAACCGCTCTCCTCGCCCTGACCGGCAACCCCCAACTCCTTGATTACATCATCAATACCGTCAAACGAGAGGCCCACAGGATTACCCTTGTCAAAGAGCACCTGTAAATAAGCGGGATCATCAGGGGCTAATTCCGGGGATTTTGAAAGAATGTACATATCCTCGCACTCTTTGGAACTGGCATCATACCATGGATCCTCGAGGATACCGCTCTCAAAGCTGATATGTAATAGGTTGCGATCCATTGAATAAGGCTTGGCAGCACTAGCCTGCACGGGTATTCCTTCCTTTTCCACATAAGCGATCATCTCCGCACGGCCTGGAAACTCTGCACGGAAATCAGCCATCCGCCAGGGGGCAATCATTTCCATTTCCGGAGCCAGTGAAGCTGCTGACAACTCGAAACGTACCTGATCATTGCCTTTGCCTGTGGCCCCGTGAGCAAGCATGTTGGCTCCTTCATTCCTCGCCACTTCGATCATGCCCTTGGTGATCAATGGCCGGGCAATGCTCGTCCCAAGCCAATACTGCCCTTCATAGATGGCACTGGACTGAAACATGGGAAAAATAAAGTCAGCGGCAAATTCCTCCCGCAAATCGCCGATAAAGCATTTGGATGCCCCTGTGTTCAGTGCCTTTTCTTCCAGTCCATCAAGTTCCTCTCCCTGCCCAACGTCAGCGCAATAGGCAATAACCTCTGCATTGTAGCGTTTTTTCAGCCAAAAAAGTAACACTGAGGTATCCAGACCTCCGGAATAAGCGACAACAATCTTCTTGCTCATGGTGGACGGGACACTAGAACACAGCTAAATCTTGTCAATCCATGCAAGCGACAACAGCAACAATTCTTGTCGGCCTGGGCGGGTTTGTGGGGGCAACAGCCCGCTGGGGACTGAGCTCGGCCATGAAATCTACCCTCGAAGTGGCTGCTTTCCCTTATTCCACCTTTATCATTAACCTCCTTGGATGCCTGGCCATAGGAATCACCTACTCCGTTCTGGAGCACAATGAACCACTTAAATTACTTATCGTGGTGGGCTTTCTTGGTGGATTTACCACTTTCTCCACGTTTGGGCTGGAGATCTTCAGCCTGATAAGGCTGCAATCGGTAGCCACAGCTGCCATTTATGCAGGTCTAAGCACGGTCCTCGGAGTATTGCTGGTTTGGGCAGGTTATCGCATTGCCGGTTAGGATACAACGGTATCCGCCACGTCTACCCGCCTGCATTCTTGCAAATCTCGGAAAAGCTCACAGGGTCAAGGCTGGCTCCACCAACAAGGGCTCCATCCACATCAGGTTGACCCATAAGCTCTGCGGTATTGGCCGGCTTAACACTGCCGCCATACTGGATACGAATACGGTCTGCCACCTCGTCCCCGAAAAGCTCCCTGATGACATCACGGGTAAACCGATGTGCATCCTGTGCCTGCTCAGGAGAGGCAGTGCGCCCGGTGCCTATTGCCCAAACCGGCTCATAAGCAATGACTGTCTCGAGCATGTTTGCCGCATCCAGCCCCGATAATCCCTCGGTAAGCTGCCGGCGAAGAACACTCTCCACCTGATCATTATCACGCTCATCCAGGGTCTCGCCGATGCAGACAATCGGCTTTACCGATGCCGCGTGCAATGCCCTCGCCTTTTGATTGATCAAGCTGTCATCTTCACCAAAGATGGAACGCCGCTCACTGTGGCCGATGATCACATAATCAACGCCTATTTCCTGGAGCATGCCGATACTGATCTCGCCGGTAAATGCCCCCTGTGCTTCGAAATGACAATTCTGCGAGGCAAGCTGGACAAGTTCACTGTTAACAAGGGCCTGCTTGGACGCAGGCAATGACACAAACGCGGGGGCGAGCACAATATCAACGGGACTTGAATCACCAATAAGGTTATCAAATTCCTCAATGAATTCGACAGCCCCAGCGGGGCCTTTATGCATTTTCCAGTTAGCGGCAATGATGGGTTTTCGTGACATAAATCAATCGA
>CACIUL010000086.1 GCA_902589825.1 uncultured Verrucomicrobiota bacterium | reverse complement strand
AATGCCGTTCGGAGCCTGCTGGACTGTTTACTGCGGCAGGGCAGGGATTTTGATGTTTCCCGCTATGAGTTGTCATCGGTCTACGACATCAGGCCGATGGTTGTCGCGACCATCATGACCCGCCTTGAGATGAAAAAAATCATCATGGCCGTGGCGCCATTCTACAATGTCTATCGGCTTGAGTTCCTGCGCGAGGAGGACGCTTTGCTTTCCGGGTATGACCGGGAGCACCGATCGCTGCTCGAGAGGATATTTGCGGCGGGAAAACGGGGAAGAAGGTGGATGACCCTTGCCACCTCCGAGATTGCCGGGGAGATCGGCGAGGATGCCAAGCAGGTTCGCAGGGCAATCCGTGACCTTGAGGATGCCGGTGATATCCTGGTCAAGCCATCTGGACTGAGAGGGGAATACCGATTGCTGGATGCAAATGTTGATATTGGCCAATTGGCGCGGGAGTTCCGTGATCTCTTTGCTCAGCGTGAGCAGAAGGATATTCAACGGTTGAACAGGGTGGTTGATTTTGCTGCGAATGAGGGTTGCCGGGTGGGGTGGATCCTCGATTACTTTGGTGAATCGCCGGGTAATAAATGCGGTCAATGTGACGTTTGTGGCGGCACGAATACCACAGGTGGGTTACCCGGCGGCTTGCCGGAAGAAATGACGCAGGACGAAATACAAGCTGTCCATGAACTTGTTGCTGAGCGACATGCCGCACTGGGCACGCCCCGGCAGCTAACGCGTTTTTTGTGCGGTTTACGCAGCCCGGCATCCAGCCGGGCGAGGTTAACCCGGCATGATGTTTTCGGGTTGCTGGAGCACGTTCCCTTTGCTGATGTCCTGGTCTTTACGGAATCACTCAACCTCGGCTGATACAGCCCTTCTAGAGCCGGTTATAGAGTTCGCGCAGGCGCCCGAGGTGAATGCCATCGGGTTTTTTTTCAAACAGCCATTCAAGGTCCGCCTTGGCCTTCTCTGCCTTTCCGTTCTGCAGGTGAAGCAGTGCCCGGCTGAGGTGTTCCTGGGCGTCATCAGGATCGATGGCAAGCAGGAGATCGACATAGCCCAGGGCGGAGTCAAAGTCCTTTTCCTCAATGCTGATTCCCTTCAGGTTGTATATCATTCGCTGTATGATGGCGCGTTTTCCCGAGGGGGGGTAGTCGGAGATGGTACCGGTGCCACCGTAGGAACGGATAATGTTGTTGGCTTCCTCCGTAGTCAGGGGCTTACCGCGCTCGAAGGCGTCGATAACGATCCTCTTTTCTTCCTCCTCATAGCAGACGACAAAGTGCCCGGGGAGCCCGATTCCCTTGAGCTCGGTATTGAGGCGTCCTGCCAGTTCAATGAAGAGAATTGAAAGGGTGATGGGAATGCCTTCACGGTCGTCTATGACCTCATTGAGGTAACTGTTGGAGCGATTGTAGTAATCGGCCCGGCTGCCATGGTAGCCATTGTCCTCGAAGAGATAGCCGGCGATGGCGGCAACCTTGTCCTTTACGGGCGCATCATCAGTTACCCTGAGGGCAAGTTCGCCGGCCATGCGGTCTATTTCCTCGTGGTAAGCAGCCATGTCGAGGTCCGGGTTGTCGTGCTTTGCCAACAGCAGCGCACAGGTGACAAGGTTGCTTTTTTCCTCCTTGTCCATTTCACCGATCAGCCTTTGCTGGATACTCCGGCGGTGGACTCGGGCAGCTGCCGCCTCGAGTTCCTTTAACTTGGTGGCAAGTTCCTTGATCTTGCCCTGCAGAAGGGAGCGGCTGAGCTCGGCGTTTCCAGCAAGGCCGGCAACGGCATTCGCATCCCCGGGATTGCCGGCCAGTTTTTCAATGTGGGCCTGAAGCTTTGCAATAGTCTCCCGCGGAGCGGTATCAGGGGTGATTTCGGTTCCGGTTTCAAAGCGCTTGAACTCCGCTTCCGTGGAGCGGAACTTGGCCAGCCCGGCCTTGCCGCCGCGTAACACGGAATCCCCGGACTCCAGTACTTTCTCGCCGTTGACAAAGCCGGTAATCTTTTTTTCCTCGACGCGCACGCGAATGCGGTTCCATTCCCCCGGGCGGTAGGCCTTTGTTGATACCTGCTCAAGGATCGTCCATGACAGCACGTCAGGACCCTCGAAACGGGTCAGGCGCATGTTGCCGGCACTGGGATAGAACCCGTAATGCTTATCACCGCCGTTTGATTCAAAGATCAGGCCCGCTGCACCGGCTTCATCATCGAGCTTGATCTCAACGGCCACCTCATAGGGCATGGGTGGAAGCTCACGCTGGTTGATACAAAGCGAGCGCCCGCCAAAACCGTTTCCCGGCTGCACGACGGAGATTCTTCCCGCGCGTTGCCGCCAGCGCGCGCCCATGAGCGTTTTCCAGCGTGCAGGGTTGAGTTGACCTATGGTCAACCACTTATTCATCGGCACGGTATTCGGCTTTTCGAGCAGGCGGAGCAGGCTGGAGACAGGAATGGCAAAACCGAGGTTGTCGGTGATTGCCGACTTCATGTTGAGCAGGCCATGCACTTTGCCCCCGGTATCAAGCAGGGGACCACCGCTGTTGCCCGGTTCGATAGGAATAGCGATCTGGATGAGGGACTGGCTGTCAATTTCGCGCAAACCTGACACAACACCGCGCACGACACTGAACTCGAGTCCCTGTGGGTTGCCCATCGCGATGACATCAGCACCCTGCTTGATGCTTTCTGGCTTGGCAAGGGCCAGCGGTGTCAGTCCCTTTGCGTCGATTTTCAGGATGGCCAGGTCAAGGGTGCGGTCCCAGGCGTGGATTGCGGTGACTTCGTGTTCTTCTCCATCTTCAAAGCGGATGATAACAGGCCGGGATTCGCCGATGACATGGGCGCAGGTGGCGATCAGCCCGTCTTTTGAGAGCACGAATCCGCTGCCCGTCCCTGCGGTCTGCCCGTCCCGCCCTTTCTGGGTGACGACAACCAGCGAGCCCCTGGTGGTTGCGGCAATTTCCGCTGTGCTCCGGTCTGCTGCGGCAATACCGGGCTGATCATTGAGGCCAAAGGGGTCCTCTGGTTCCTGGTTGTCCTGGGCCTTCAGGATGGAGGCGGCAGCAATGAGCAGGAGCCATGGTCGAAGAAGGTGCATGGTGACAAGCTTAACGTTGCGAAAAGGATTAGGCGAACGCATAAATGCGGGGAAAAGCCGTCTCCTTGCCAACTCAAGGAAAAATACCGGAGCTGGGGCTGGTTTGCGGGCTGCTTATCCAGAGTATTGCCAATAACCGTCAGAGTTGGTAGGATTTTCCGGTAAATAAAATATCCCTGCCAGATTTCCGGCGGTTTCCAGCCGCGATAAAACCCGGTGAACAACAATGATTCATAATCCATTTCCTCACTCAAAAGCCTTTCATGCACTCATGCTGATTATTCCGGTCCTGATCATGGTGAGCACGCTTGCCAATTCGAATCCTCCTGAGGACAAGGCGCGTTTTTTTCCGGTAAATGTGGAAAGGAAATCCGCTGCGCAAAAACAATCCGGTTACGCAACCGGGTATGGTTACACCAGGGCGGGAGCCTTGTCTGATGCTATAAAAAATGTTCCCAAGGGTGCCACCCGGCGTGTTGGAAAATACGTCAAGGAGGGCAAGAAGTGGAGATGCACGATTAAGTGGACGAAATAGAACTGCCCGACCAGAGGGGAAGAGAAAAGGATATACCGCGGGTCAATGCCGCATCAGGAGTGCAGCCGTAACGGGATGGAGAGCTGTCCGCGTCTACAGGGCGGCGGCAGCCTCGTTGACGACCCTTTCGGTGGTTTCCCAGTCGATGCACTTATCCGTGATGGACTGACCGTAAGTGAGGTCTGCAACCGGTTGTGGGAATTTCTGGCTGCCGGCCACAAGGTTCGACTCGATCATTGCGCCGATAATGTGGGTGTTGCCGGCAGTGCGCTGGGCAACAATGTCGGCCAATACCGCCGGCTGGTTGGCGTGGTCCTTGCCGGAGTTGTCGTGGCTGGCATCAATCATGATGGCTGGTTGCAGGCCCTGTGACTCAAGCTGGCCAGTGGCTTCAGCCACGTGGTCGGCCGAGTAGTTGGGACCGTTCTCCCCGCCGCGAAGGATGATGTGGCAGTGGGGATTGCCATTGGTGGTTACCGCTGAGGCAATGCCCTCGGCACTGATGCCAAGGAAGGTCTGTGGGCTGGTAGCGGCCTTGATGGCGTTGACTGCCGCTGTGATTGAGCCATTGGTTGTGTTCTTGAACCCCAGTGGCATGGACAGCCCCGAGGCCATCTGTCGGTGGGTTTGCGACTCGGTGGTGCGGGCACCGATCGCCGACCAGCTGATCAGGTCAGCAATATATTGCGGGGTGACCGGGTCCAGCAGCTCGGTGGCGGTGGGAATACCGAGGTCAATCACATCACGCAGGAAGGAGCGCGCAATGCGCAATCCGCCGGCAATATTGTCACTGCCGTCAAGCTCGGGATCCATGATCAATCCCTTCCAGCCGACCGTGGTACGTGGCTTTTCAAAATAGACCCGCATGACGAGAAGGATCTTCTCGGCAACCTTTTCAGCCAGTGACGCCAGGCGCTCGGCATATTGCCTGCCTGCCTCCACATCGTGGATGGAACAGGGACCGGCGATAAGTAACAGGCGCGGATCCTGGCCAAAGATAATTTCCCGGATCGCCTCGCGTGATTGCGCAACAAATTCAGCCTGCTGCCCGGAGCGGGCAATCTCATGGCAGAGCAGGGCCGGGGCGGGGAGAGGAATATTGGCTGCGATGTTGAGATCGGATACCTGGGGTGTCGTCTGGGACATGGTGAATTTGAAGTCAGCTGTAGTTGGGCGGGGGAGGATGATTATCCTTGGGTTTTAGTTGTTTTCAAGCCCCGCCATGCAGATTGGCGGGGAAAAATGAGGGAGAACGGTTAGCTATCCCTATGCCGGGGGATAGTATCGAGCCTGCTTGCGGGGCATTAATCGTTTAGGTCAACGAGGATTTCCCGTGCCTTGGCCCCGTCCCCGGGACCGATAATGCCGCGCATCTCGAGGATGTCCATCATGCGTGCCGCCCGGGTGTATCCCAGTCGCAGCCGCCGCTGCAAGAGGGAGGTCGAGGCACGCTGCTCCTGCTGGATGACTTCCAGGCATTTTTCAATGATTTCCTCGTCCTCATCGGAAACCTCATCATCATCATCCCCATTGCCGGTGATGGTGTCCTTGATGTCCTGCTCGAAGATGGGCTCGGCCTGACTTGAGCAGAAATCCACGATTGCCTTGCACTCATCATCAGTGATCAGCGCCCCCTGGGCGCGCACCAGCTGTGCGCTGCCCGGTGGCAGGTAGAGCATGTCACCCTTGCCGACAAGTTTTTCAGCACCCTTCTGGTCGAGGATCACCCGGCTGTCGAGTGCTGATGAAACCTGAAATGCGGTGCGCGACGGGATGTTCGCCTTGATGATGCCGGTCACCACGTCCGCACGCGGTGTCTGGGTGCCGATGATCAGGTGGATGCCCGCGGCGCGGGCCTTCTGGGCAATGCGGGCAATGGCCTGTTCCACGTCAACCGGCGCGGTCTGCATCAGGTCGGCCAGCTCATCAATGATGACAACAATGTAGGGGAGGCGGTCGGGAATCTTCTCCTCTTCCTGGTTGTCCTCGATCGAATCCACAATGTCCCTGCCGCGCTGCTGCTGCGTGGGACCCGCTGTGGCGGCGGCCTTGGAATTGGAACGCACCTGGTGTGTCGTCAGGATGTCTTCGCTGTGGGCGGTTGCCACGGGATCCTCGGCACCTTCACTTCCGTCCTCCTCATATTCGACCTCCACCTCTTCATAGGCATATTCATATTCCCAGTCATCATCCTCACCCGGGTCAGCTGCCTCGCCATCACCGGAGGCGGCATTGAAATCAAGCTTTGCCTGCCCATCGGAATCAAAGAATTCCCCGTCACTTTCCTCGTGGTCGCGTTCATTGAATGAGTCGAAGTTGCGCAGGCCAAGCTTGGCAAAAAGCTGGTAGCGGCGTTCCATCTCGTTTACCACCCAGCGCAGGGCGAGCAGCACCTTCTTCGGCTCGGTGACGACCGGCACGATCAAATGTGGCAGGTTGTTGTAGACCTGCATCTCGACAACCTTCGGGTCGATCATGATAAAGCGCAGCTCATCGGGGGTAAAGCGGTAGAGCATGCTGGTGATAATGGCGTTGATGCAGACTGACTTTCCGGCACCGGTGGTCCCGGCAACCAGCATGTGCGGCATTTTTGCGAGGTCGCCGATGACCGTGTTGCCGTAGACGTCCTTGCCAAGGGCCAGCGGGATCTTGTGCTTCGGGTCAGTGAATGCCGAATCCTCAAAGAGTTCCCTCAACACCACGGTGACTTTCTCGTTGTTGGCAATTTCAATGCCAACAGTGTCCTTGCCGGGGATCGGGGCGAGGATATTGATGCGCTCAGCCCTCGTAGCACGGGCAATGTCAGCCTCAAGCTGTGTAATCCTGCTTACCCTCAGCCCCTTGCTGGGGTAAATCTCGTAACGGGTGATGGTCGGTCCTCGGGTAATGTCGCCGGCGGTCACCTTGACGTTGAAGTTCTCCAGCGTCTCTATAATGGTGTTCTGCGTCTGGATCAGCAGGTTCTTGTCGGCAGGCTTACGGTTACTTTGATCCTCGTAGGTAAGCAGGTCAATGTCCGGCAGGCGGTAACCGGGAAACTCGACTGCTGTCGGCGGGGAAAAGCCACCGCCCTTGTTGTTGTCGGATTTTGCCTTGTTGGCAGTTAAGACCTCCGCGATAGAGGGCTTCTTCTTGCCGCCCAACTCCTCGGATCGCACTGAGGCATCATAGATTTTCGGCTCCGCCTGGGGTTCTTCCTGTTCTTTCGCGGATGATGCGCCCTCATTAGCTGGATCAACTTCAGCCGGCTCAGTGACGATTTCGTTCTCCGCAATTGTCGGCTGGAGTGGTAGTTCCTCCTCCGGTTTTTCTGCCTTCGTCTTCTTGCGGCGTACTTTTCCTGGAGTTGTTTTCTTTTCTGTTTCCAGAGTCTCCCCCAGCTTCTTTGCAATTCTTTTCTGCTCCCGCTCAAGCTTGCGTTTCTGCCTTATCAGTTTTTCCGACTCGCTTGCCCTTGCCATAATGGCCTCTTCACGTTTTTCGCGCCATGTCTTGAGTCCGTCACGGCATAGCTTCATAAAATGCATCGGGTGAAACCCGGTAACCATGACAGTGCCCGTGAAATACACGATAAGCATGATAATGAACGCTCCGACTGTCCCGGTCAGTGAGGCAAAAAAACCGGTGCCGATCCAGGCGCCGACAATGCCGCCGGCACTGATGATATTGTAGTTCTTAGGCCACTCCTTGAAAAACCAGTCCTGGTAATCCAGCAGGCAGCATGCCGAGAGCATGACCAGGGCAAACCCTGTCAGTGACCTTGCGGAGGTGCGAGCGCCAAAGAGAAGCTTGGCGGTCCCGAACCAGATCAGGCACGCCGGGATCAGGTAACTTGCAG
>CACIUL010000085.1 GCA_902589825.1 uncultured Verrucomicrobiota bacterium | reverse complement strand
GTGCCCGGTGGATGCTGAAGGCATACTCAGGAAGTTGGGCAGGATGCCCAAGGAGGAAGAGCCCTGGATGCCTGTTGCCACCCTCGGACCGTTGTTGATACTCGGGCATTACAACCCGGCTTCCAGTGGGACATGGGGCATTCCGGATTTTCTTTGCGTAAGGGTTGTCATTGAGAGGGAGGCATACCTTTCAATCAGTGAGGATTTGCGCACACGCATGAGCTACAAGCCGCTGACATCAAGCGGTGCAGTGGAAAACCTGGCCGCACCCGCTGCCAACTCCACGCCGCATTCGATCCTTGACTGGTTTGTCTGTAATTATCCGCTCAGTGCACCGGAAAAGGAAAAGTGGGAGGTGCTGGTATCTGAAAACCAGACGATCGACATCCAGCGGCCAAGTGACTACAAGGGGCTGCCGCGTCATTACGGGATCGCTTTTGTATATATGCTCACACGTCAGGCGTGTTTTAACCCGGATGAAGCACCATCGCAGAACACCTTCCCTGACCAGTTGCTCGAGAAGCATGAGGTGTTCCCCATGTTTCAAGGTGAGGGGATTCTTTACCTGCTCTCGGAATCACCCTCGGTGCATGCATTTGAGGATGAGTGGTTGTCAGGCGGGCACGATTCCATTGAAATCATTCCAGTTCTTGCTGATGGAGATGCTATCCGTGCAGCAATTACCCGTAATCGTGGCAAGGGGGTAAGTAACCAGGCAACAGTTGAAGTTGGTGAACTTTATTACTCCGAGGACCAGAGCCTTATCGAGATCGACCCGGCGGACATGGCTGCTGTTAACCCAGCCAACCCGAATACAGCACCCGAAGATGTCCTGAAGTGGATCCTCTATCGGGCTATAACCAGTCGTGGGAGTGACCTGCACGTGGAAAAATATTTCAATACGGCGCGTTTCCGCGCCCGTATTGACGGGGCGCTGAAGGTCATTCATTCCTGCTCCGAGGAACAGTTGCCTCGCTTTATTGCCCTCTTCAAGAACTACTCGAACATGGGGCATCAGCATCAGGATCTGCAGGATGCCAGGTTTGGCCTGAAAATCGGGCAAAAGCGCATTGATGTCAGGGTTTCTGCCGTGCCTTGCCGCAAGGAGAACCAGAAGCTCACAATGCGTTTTCTCGACAAGCAGGACGGCATAAAGGAGCTGAGTGAATTAAACCTCTCTGAGCGGCAGCTCGGAATTGTAAACTCGTCGATGAAGCGTGACCAGGGGCTTGTACTGGTTACCGGCCCGACTGGGTCGGGAAAAACGACAACGCTTTATGCGTTTATCAATTCCATTAATGAGGTGGACCTTAATATCCACACCATTGAGGATCCTATAGAATACGAGATTGAGGGTATCAACCAGACACAGACAGATGAATTTCACGGGATTAATTTTGCCACCGGCCTGCGGGCACTTCTGCGTGCAGATCCTGACGTCATCCTGGTTGGTGAATCAAGGGATGAGGAGACGGCGACGGCGGCCATCAACTCGGCGTTAACCGGTCACCTCGTTTTAACCACGCTGCATGCCAATGATTCCCTGCGGGCAGTTTCGCGATTGGTCTCGATGGGCGTTGAACCATACCTGCTGGCAGATGCCCTTGCTCTCAGCCAGGCACAACGCCTGGTGAAGCGCCTGTGTAATTATTGCAAGCGTCCGGTGCCTGCTCCGCGTAAGTTGCAGGAATTTTTCTATCACAGTGGCATTATTGCCGCCCCGATGGATGAACCTGTGTTTGAGGCCCATGGATGTGATGAGTGCAGTGGCAGCGGTTACCTGGGAAGAGTGGCCCTGATGGAAATGTGCCCGGTTGGTCCAAGTCTTGCCGAGATGATATCAAGCGGTGCGGCGATGTCCGATATGCGCAAGGAGGCAGCCAAAGGAGGGGTCCTGTCCCTTTACCAGGAGGGGATGTTGCAGGTTGTGGCAGGAAACACCACGATGGATGAGATCGGCAAGTTGGCACATTTCGGTGTCATGCGCTGAATGGTACATGCGCTCACTGTGAAGCCCGAGGCGTTATCCGGCAATTCACCTTACGGTCGTGAAAGCGTGAAGGTCCCTGTATCCCCTTTTTCTGATCGATACCTTGCCTGTATGGCGCTTGATGTGGCCGTTCCGGTGTGGAAGAACTTCCCACCCAGGATACCAAGGTCCTTTGTGCCGGAAAAGTTCCAATTGCCGTCTTCGTTTTGTGCCTTACAATTGATCTTGAAGTTCCCGGTGATGACACGGGCCCATGTGGCCCGGTAGAAAAATGTATACGTATCGGGTGATTGTTTTCGGATCACACAGCGCAGCTTGCCGTTGTGATTGCCGTGTGCGCTTTGCCATGATCCGGTCCAAAGTCCTTCAATGGACTGGGTGTTGGTCTGCCCTGCCTTGAGGTTGGCATGATGCCACTGGTAGTGAAAGCCAACGCAACCGGGAAAGAGCAGCATGACGGCACAGATAGTTAGGAATCTTTTAATGACGGACATTGAGAATGTGTGAAGCTGGTGAACAAGATGCGGAGAATTTCACGCCCCTTGTATAAAAATACCCTGAGAGTCTCAATCTTCAATGGGTGGGCACAATTTTCCTCCAGTAAGGGATTGCACTCCCAATTCATCGGGGTGTAGAGTCTATTGAGAAGCCTGTAGTGCATTGGCAATCAGTAACTAGTGAGTTAATAATCCAAGCTGATTGTAACTTGTAAACAGGTTAACACCAAGAGCTATTCATATGGCAGCAAATGACAATCCTGAACGTGGTGAGCCATCCCTTGAAGGGCTGCAACAGGAAGTGGAGGCCTTAAAAGGGCGCGTGGCACAACTGGAGGCGACCTTGAGGCATGAACATGATGACCTGGTGCGCCTTAAGGAGGAGACAATGGCTGACCACCGCAAGCTGGAAGGGCTCTCCGACATTGGTAGCGGCGGATCCTCCGGTGCTCCAGTCACTCCTGTGGGACTGTAATGGCAGTAATAGGCTTGAGCGAAAGCTGAAGAAACCGTTAAGGCCCTGTTATCCGGTCAGCCTTTTCCCGGCAAGGATCACTTGTCCAGGGACTGCTGCATGATTTCATATACGCGGCTAACCATATCCCTTCCTTCCTCGAGAAGTCCTGCAGAGAGTAGCGCGTTGTCTGCTATTTGCTCGGCAATGAGCTTTGCCAGTTCCGGTTGGCTTGCACGGGCACTTTCGAGGCTCTTGAGTAGCTTGTGTCTGGGATTAATTTCAAGGTGAACTTCCTTTGTTGAAGAGAATTCAGGATCGATCTGGCGCATCATTTGCTTCATTTGCGGGCTCATTTGCCCCCCAGGGGTAAGCGCCGCAGCCGGGCTGTCTACCAGGCGCTTGCTGACATTGACCTCGGCAACCCTGTCACCCAGTGACTCTTTCATCCATTGGCAAAGTGCTGATGCCTGCTTCTCATCAGCTTCCTGCTCATTGCCGGGCAGTTCCTCAAGTTCTATACCGGACTGGGCAATGGATACCAGTTGCTTGTCTGCATAAGAGGGAATGGCTCCAACCATGTATTCATCAATGGGATCGTAGAGGAAAAGGACCTCGAGGTTCCTTGCCTTGAATGCCTCAATATAGGGAGCACTTTCAATCGTCTGGCGGTCAGGGGCAATCTGGTAGAAAATCTTGTCCTGATCCTCCTGCATGCGGGTCACATAGTCCTCAAGGGTTGAGCTTTCACCGGCCTGTTCCGCTGAGGATTCAAATCGGAGCAGTTTCAGAAGGTCGTCACGGTTTTCAAGGTCAGTGATGACTCCTTCTTTAAGGAAGCTGCGGAAGTTTTCGTAGAACTCAATGAATTTTCCTGTATCGGACTTCGATTCCCTGTCCAGAAACTTAATAAAGCGTTTGGCTATAAGCCTATTGAGCTTTTGCACGAGGGCACTGTCCTGCATGCTTTCACGGGAGATGTTCAATGGCAGGTCTTCACTGTCTATCACACCCTTCAAAAACCGAAGCCAGTCAGGAAGGAGGGATTTTGGCGATGAGTCAATGAGCACCTTGTTGCAGTAGAGGGAAACACCCGGATCGACTTGGCCGAAACCCGGTCGTTCAGGGTTCTCACTGGGGACGAACAACAGTGAATTGATCATCAGGGGAGCATCGGCATTGAAGTGCATGCGGTAGCGAGGCTCATCAAATGCCTTTGCCGCAAACTTGTAGAACTCCAGGTATTCCTCATCGGAAATATCTGATTTGGGTTTCATCCAGATGGCTTCCACCGTGTTTACCCTTTCCCCGTTGAGGAGGATGGGGAAGGGGACAAAGTTGGAATAGTTTTCAAGTATTCCCTTGATCCTGGAATCCTTGGAAAACTCCTCCTGCCCCTCCTTGAGCTTGATGACAATCTTTGTGCCGCGGTGCTGCCCCGGACTGGTTTCAATCTGGTAGCCGGCTTTGCCATCACTGGTCCAGCAAAGGTGCTCAGAGTCCTCGGTCCACGAGCGGGTATAAACGGCTACCTCGTCACTGACCATGAAGGCGCTGTAGAAGCCGACGCCAAACTGTCCAATAATGTTGGCTTCCTTACGGTCTCCCTCGGATAATTCCTTAAGGAACGCCTTTGAGCCTGATTGTGCGATTGTTCCCAGGTTGCTGATGAGTTCATCCTTTGTCATGCCGATTCCGTAGTCGGCTACAGTGATGGTGTTGGCTTCCTCATCAGTGGCGATGTTGATTTCCAGTCCCAGGTCGGGATCAGCGACAGTTTTCTCAGTGAGTTGCAGGTGGCGCAGTTTTTCAAGGGCATCAACGGCATTGGAAACCAGTTCACGGACAAAAATTTCCTTGTCCGTGTAGAGAGAGTTGATGACGATGTCCAGCAGTTGCTGGACTTCAGCCTGGAATGAATGTGTATCCTCTGATTCTGAACTCATAACGGCGCGGATTGTATCTGCACACCGGGCATTGTCAAAAGATGGGCACACTTCCGTGATGCATTTTTTCAGGGAAACAGGGTGAAACCCTGTTTTTTAACGGATTTTCCCACAGGCTTCCGAGATCCATTGCTCCCCCGGCAGGGCATACGGACGGAAAGTTTCCAGATAGCCTTCATGCTCATTATAGAACAGTGCGCGATGCATACCCAGTGTGGCTGCCTTGCCAGAGTCAACAAGGGCGGCTGAATCATTTGAGCTCATTTGGAAGAGGACCCGCATTTCAAATTCACTCAGGGCCTTGCGGCTGAGAGTGCGGCCAATGTTATTGTAGGAATCAATCGTGGCAATTAAATGGATTCCATGTGCTGCTCCCTCGCAAATGATGTCATTTAGCTGGAGGGCAGGATTGCTGTCATCCGAGGAGGCATCAAAGGAGTAAGCGAGGTCATCATCATAGCGCAGTTTCTTGAATCGCTGCAGGCCGTTGATGAGAACAAACAAGGGAGGAAAGTTTCCCCCTGCCTGCTCTTTGCCGCGCAGCTGCAATTGCTGCGCGACTTCCCCGATGAGTGCGCCGATGTCCTGGTCTTTGCTCGAGCGGATTTGGTGCGGAAGTTTGTCGTGCATGCCTTCAAGCAAATCGCGTTCCGGAGAACCCGGTGCATTCCCGTCAATAATGACGATATCCAGCTGTTCGGGTGCAAACTGTCCGCAAAGTGCAAGCATGGAGGAACTCATCAATGAGGCTATGGCATCATCACGTTGCCCGACAATGAGCATGTGGTTTCCGCTTTGCCTGTGGAAAACAGCTTCGGTCGGCCCCTTGATGGCGTTGGGTGCACCAAGCCAGATCCTGGGCGAGGCAGGCGGTGTATCAGGCCGGCAGGTGAGCAAGTCTTCAAGTAATGTGTTCTCCCTTATATCTGCAGGAGCATTACCTTCAAAGACAATGGGAGGCGAGGCCTTTGACTCGTGCCTTGCAGCCAGGCCGGAAACACGATCAAGGTGGGAGTCACGTTCGTCTTCGGGCAGCCAAACGGTCTGGAACGGGCTGTTGCCGCCGATTGCTCCCGCTGAATCATTGTAGATGCCTTCACCAGGGCGGGTTAACAGCCTTGGGGCCGGGTTGCTCTCATCCATGATGAGGTAGGCATCGGCTTCATTACATTGAAGGGCAACCCTGATCACCATTTGTCCAAGCGTTGCGCGAGCCAGTGAGTAGGCGCCACCGAGGGTTTGTGAT
This sequence comes from uncultured Verrucomicrobiota bacterium, assembly GCA_902589825.1. Classification (GTDB taxonomy): domain Bacteria; phylum Verrucomicrobiota; class Verrucomicrobiia; order Verrucomicrobiales; family DEV007; genus CACIUL01. The sequence goes on along the minus strand of CACIUL010000085.1, from coordinate 1,774 downwards.
CCCAAAAGGACGTGGATGCCAAATGCCCGGCCCTGACGCACGATACGGTCCAGGAGGACTGACGCATTTTGCGCAATACGGTCATCCTCAACAAAGAATTCCTGGAACTCGTCGATGATGAGCAGCGTGCGCGGCATGGTCCTTTTACCGGAGTTCCTGTAAGCGGCAAGGTCCTGGACCCCGGCATCACGAAAGAGTTCTCCCCTGCGCTTGAGTTCCTCGTCAAGACGCTGCAACACACTGAGGCCGAATTCCCTATCACTCTCGATGGCAACGACACGGGCGTGGGGGAGTTTCCTGGTTCCGTAACACTTGAATTCAACCCCTTTCTTGAAGTCAATGAGGTAGAACTCCACCTGATCCGGGCTACAGGAAAGGGCGAGGTTGGTGATCATCACGTGGAAGAGCGTTGATTTTCCTGAACCCGTTTTACCTGCAAAAAGAGCGTGTTGGCGGGTTCCTTTTCCAATGGCCAGTTCCTGCAACTTGGTTGCTCCCGTGCGACCAATGGCAACACGCAATTCTTCAGTTGTATCTCCTTTCCACAGCCCGTCCTCAGAGGGCATGATTTGTGAGAAGGGCACTTCCACCCGGTTTGAATCACTGCTGGCCCGGCCAACCTGGTGTACAAATTCCGTAGCCAGTTCATCAGGAGGTGGCGGATAAAGGTTAAGGGTGGTTCCCGGGGTGATCTGCTCAGGGAATTCAAGGGGGTGTTCCTTGTCTCCGGCTATTGTGATACTGGTCTTGCGCAGATCATCCGCGTCAAAGGCTTCAGGAAGAGGTTGGCGCTTATCCCAGTGAATGAGTGTGTAGATTCCACATCGTGCGCCGCTTGCGGCAATACTCAGCAGACCACGGGTTGCTGCCTCAGAAAAGTTACCGGGAAAGTCAGCAACAACGAGAAAATGGTATTTCTCGGCGATGTTTCCCGCCTGTTTGTTGTAATCGGTGATGGTTTCATACTCATTGCGCAGATACATCTGGATGACTTTTTCCATATGTGCATTGAGCTCAGCGATCCGGTTCTCGATTTGTTCCCGCTGGGTCCATATCCGCTCGTTGATAATGCTGTCCTCATAGTCAGCAAGGTGAGTGATGCCGGCAAAATTCTGGCCGAGCCCGACCGGGTCGAAGATACTGAAGTTGAGCTTGCCGGCTGGCGCGACTGAGAGCAAGCGCAGGAGGATATTATTGATTGCTCCAATAATCTCGGGGTCTCCTGATGACTCGGTCTCAAAGAGCATGGATCCTGCTCCTGGAAAGCATAGTGCAAGCGGGGCATTGAGTTGTGTATCTACTGGCAGGCTAAGCCTGGTGTCGCTGGGGAGCTGACCGGCGAGGGATTTCAGGTCCAGTGACAGATGCCCAAATCCTGCCGTATGGGAAAAGTCATCCGGGGCATTCCAGTTGGAGATCATATCATGGCTCCAGTCGGGAAATGTGTTGCGAGTGATTGCATTATCGTCATCGATGATCTTGAGGATAGCTGGAATTTGCGCATGCCATTGTTCCTCCAGAGCTTTCCATGCCTCCTGGTGCTTTGTGTCCGCTTCATTTTGCGCGGATTGCAGTTCGTTATCAGCCTGTGTTTTTTGTTCCCCGGTCCTCTCGTGAATATCGGCCACCGAAGATGAGTTTTTGGCCTTGATCCCCTCCATGGCAGCCTCCAACCGGGCAGAGTTTTTCTTTTTCAGCCGTTTTTCCTGATCTGCGAGTTTTGTGGGGCTGTCCTGCCCCAATTGCTCGGCACTCTTGATTGCGGATCCCAGGT
>CACIUL010000084.1 GCA_902589825.1 uncultured Verrucomicrobiota bacterium | reverse complement strand
CGAAGAACAACTGCTTGATGACTCCCAAAAACTGGACATCGACGAATATTCTCTTGCCTCACGCCTCTCCTATTTCCTGTGGAGCTCCACCCCGGATACCACACTCCTTGGGCTTGCAAGGGAAGGCACGCTGCGTAAAAACCTGCGCGCCACCATTGACCGCATGCTTAATGACCCCAAGTCGGAAAGGTTCATTGCCAACTTTGTCGGCCAATGGCTGCAAACAAGGGACGTGGAGGCAAAGTTTTTTGACACTCCCCACATTCTCGGGATTGAGGACGGCAACCGCGCCCGGCAGATTTTCAACCTCTACACGCGTCAGGACATGCGCAAGGAAACCGAGTTGTTCCTTGCTCACCTGATCAGTGAAAACCGGCCGGCAGTGGAAATGATCACCGCCAATTACTCCTTCCTCAACGACCGCTTGGCGAAATTTTACGGCGTGCAAGGATTTCAGGGTCAGGAATTCCGCAAGGTAAGCCTGGAAGGCCACCCGCGACCGGGAGGAATTCTCACACAGGGCAGCTTCCTGACGGTCACATCCAACCCGACGCGAACCTCCCCGGTTAAGCGCGGCCTGTTCGTCCTGGACAACATACTTGGCCTGCCCCATGCGCCGGCACCGCCGAACATACCCGACCTGGAGGACACCCGCTCTGAACTGGGAAAAAACGCCACCATGAGACAGATGATGGAACTTCACCGCAGCAAGCCGCTTTGCCGCTCCTGCCATGAGCGAATGGATCCAATTGGACTCGCCCTGGAAAATTATAATGCCATTGGCCAGTTAAGCACGGATCAGGATACTGATACATCCGGCAAGCTTGTCACCGGCGAAGAATTCCAGGGAATATCAGGATTGCGGGACATTATCGCAGGCCCGCGCAGGAAAGACTTTCACCGTTGCCTTACCGAAAAACTCCTCACCTATGCCCTTGGCCGGGGTATCGAGTATTATGACAGCCCGGCAGTAAATGGCATTATCAGGCAGGCTGAAGAAGCAGGGGGCGGGTTGCGCGAATTTATCTATGCCATTGTGGAAAGTGCCCCTTTCCAGAAGAGGCGACGCCAAGCACAAGATTGACCTTGCTTAATCATCAAGGACTTGCAGATTATAAATAATAGAGATTCGTCATGAATTCAGGCTCTGAACAAATTGGACGTCGTCGGTTCCTAAGCGGCATGGGCGCATATGTGGCGCTTCCCGCCATGGCATCCCTCGGCAGCGAGGAAAAAAAGGCAATCGGCAGGACTGCAACCGGTGCCCCCCTGCGCACCGCCTACCTTTACGCCCCAAATGGGGTAATACTCGACAAATGGAGGCCTGAGGGATTTGGGACTGACTTCAAGCTCAACCATTCGATGCAACCTCTTGAAGGCTTTCGCGATGATTTTCAGATCATCAAGGGATTTGACCAGAAAAACGGGAACCCGGGTCGTGAGGGCGCCGGCGACCACGCCCGGGCAAATGCCACGTTCCTGACAGGAGCGCGGCCACTTCGCACCTCCGGGGCAAACATCAGTGTCGGCATCTCAGCCGATCAGCTTGCCGCAGGATTCCTCTCACAGGAAACGCGGCTTGCCTCACTCGAGCTGACATGTGAGAGGACGCGCAACGCAGGCAGTTGTGATGCAGGATATTCCTGTGCCTATCAATACAACATTTCATGGCGCTCCAAGCACAGGCCCATGACCCCTGAGTCCAACCCCCGCGCCGTCTTTGAGCGCATCTACGGATCCGGAACCCGCAAGGAACAGGCCACGAGCCTGGCACAACGGCGTGCTGAAAAACGCTCGATTCTGGACTTTGTCCGCGAATCCGCCCGCACCATGGAACGCAAGCTTGATCATTCTGACAAGGACAAGCTTGACGAATACCTTACCGGCGTGCGCGAGGTTGAACAACGCATCGAGAAGGCGGAAAAGCTGGGATTGCCAGATGACCCGGGTCGGGCCGCTCCGGAAGGTGGTGTCCCCCGAAATTATCGTGAGCACATCAGGATCCTCTTCGACATGCTTCTTTTGGCATTCAAGAGTGATTCCACCAGGGTCGCCAGTTTCCTCATTGGTCACGATGGCAGCAACAGAAGCTTCAAGCACATTGGGGTAAGTGGCGGACACCATGATCTTTCGCACCATGGCAATGACCAGGAAAAGATGACAAGGGTAAGCCTGATCGACCGGTTCTACCTGGAGGAATTTGCCTATTTCCTCGATCGCATGCGCTCCACCAAGGATATGGATGGCCATTCACTCCTGCACAACTCCATGGTCGTCTGGGGCAGCGGACTCTCCGACGGCAACACCCACAGTCACGAGGATCTACCAATCATTCTGGCAGGCAATGCCGGAGGCAAATTCACCCCCGGACGACACATCGATGTGGGCGCCACCCCTCTCAACAACCTGTTCGTGCGCATGCTTGAGGAGATCGGGCTTTCTGGCGCAGAGTTCGGGGACTCCACCGGTTCCGAGAAACGCATTTAATCAATTGGTTTCGGGCTTACGCCGACATAAGCAAGGCACCGCCAGCTACCAAGCCCGCAACACACAGCACGCATCCTATAACCTTCACCAGGATATTTAGTGCTGAATCGGCAATAATATCTCCATACTTGCAGATCAGTTTCAGCAGGAGAAGAAACCAGCTGAACACCCCGGCGCAAACACCCAGTCCAAAAGCCACAGCATGCCCTGAACCCGGGCTGAGAATGCCTGTTGTTTCGATGGCAGCAATCGCCGCTCCCCAGGTTCCGATCATTCCCAGATTCCCAATAACCAACCCAAAGCCAATCAGGAACGCAGACATCCCTCCCTCCTGCCTTTCCGGTTGCGGCTCGGCAGGACTGCTCCTTGAAAGTCCCCGGATCCAGAACCAGGCCCCAACACCAACCAGTACCGCTGTCCCCAGCCACTGAAAAACCCGTTCCATGTCAGGAAATCTCTCATATATAATGCCCACACCTGCAAAGGCACAGGCGGCCATGATCCCCTCGGCAAGAGATGCACCACATGCAATGAAACCGGCCCGATAAAACTCGCGGGACAAACCCTTGGTCATTACCAGCAAAGCAACGGGACCCGCGAGCGGGATGGAACCCAAAAACCCCATGCCAAATCCAATTGCCGTCTCGTAACCTGGGATCATTTCTTCCAATTTCTGATACGATTGCCGCCGATAAGCCGGTCACCTATACCGGTTTGGACAGCGTTAATGGAAAAGCATTGAGGCATGAATTGAATATCATTACATATATTAATGAGTGCAGGGCAACCCCAAAAAAACAACCTGCCTGTTTGTCGCCATTTTTCAAAATATTCATTAGTAGAATTCATCCTATTGCTCAAGCGAGAATCCCTGTCGGCTAAACCGTGCAGGCGGCAAAAAGCAGTTGCCAACTGCGCACCCACTAATTGATGTATCAACGTTTTTTAAACAGGACAATGATCCAGTCACCCCATCAGAGCGTTTTACGAAACTGATTCCTTTTCCCATCGCAAGCATCAGGTATCGACTATACGTGACTTTGGAACAGGCAAGATGAGAGGAACACCCGTTACAAATGCTCTAATTTTTCATTTGAACTTAAGGATCATTTCAAAAACTATTGAGAAAATGCGGAAAATTCCTCTTATTTCAGCCTCGTTTATTTTTCTTTTAATAACTCCATGCAATGCGCAGCTGAGCGAAGCAGATACCCTTGATCCAACTGTCGTCACCGCGACACGAACCGCCAAGAAGGTCTCTGCGGTTCCCAATACTGTACGGGTAATCGACAGCAATCGATTAAGGGAAAATTTGCCAAGATCACTGCCGGAATCCTTTGAGGAAATACCCGGCGTCTTGGTGCAAAAAACAGCGCATGGTCAGGGCTCACCCTTTATCCGCGGCTTCACCGCTTTTCGCAATCTACTGATGATCGACGGCATCAGGTTAAATCACTCCGCCTTTCGTGAAGGGCCCAACCAATACTGGGCCACCATAGACATGCTATCTGCTCGGCAGGTCGAATTGGTCAAGGGACAGGGATCCATGCTCTACGGCAGTGATGCCATTGGCGGGACCGTCAACCTCTTAACCAAGTCAGCTGATATCTTTGCACATGACAAGGGTAAAGCATTTAGCTCCGGGGAACTGCTTTATCGCTGGGCAAGCGGAGAACAAAGCCACACCGGGCGCATGGAAGGTCAGATTGGTATTGGCGGCCAAACCGGGCTCCATTTGGGCTATACTGCCCGCGAACTTGGCGACATCCGTGCCGCAGGGCTGGGAACACTTCCAAAGACAGGTTTCTCTGAGAAGGCTTTCGACATCAAGCTGGAACATTATTTCAATCCTGACCGGAAAATCACCCTTGCCTACAACCAGTTCAACCAGGACGATGCATGGCGCACGCACAAGACAATCTTCAGCCGCACATGGCAGGGAACAACTCCCGGAAATGAGCGGCACAGAATCCTCGACCAGGGACGCAAACTCGCCTATGCCCAATTCGAGGCAACCGGCATGGAAGGCTTGGTTAACGATTTGCAGGCCAGCCTTTCCTGGCATCATCACTCAGAGCAACGTGACCGGATCCGGTCAGGCGGCAAACGCGACATCCAGGGCTTCGACCTCGACTCACTGGGATCCTGGATACAGCTCGTCAGTGATACCCGCATCGGCGAGTTAACCTATGGCCTGAGTTACTACCAGGACAGCGCAGACACCTTCCGCAAAAATTACGCCCCTGATGGAACCTTCAAAAACAACGCCATCCAGGGACCATTCGGCGACGACGCCGTCTATGACCTCTTTGGGCTTTACCTGCAGGACACCATTCTTCTCAATGATCATCTGGAACTGACCGGTGGCGGCCGATTAACCCGTGCAGCCGCAGATATTGGCAAAGTTGCAGACCCCGTTAGTGGTGAGCCAATCAGTATTGAGGATAACTGGCATGACTTTTCAGCAAGTGCCCGACTGGCCTGGGATATTACCGGCAAGGGCCTCTTTAATCTCTACGGTGGTGTATCCGAGGGGTTCAGGGCACCGAATTTCTCCGACCTTTCGCGGCTCGACAGCGCGCGCTCCAATGAAATTGAGACCCCTTCACCGGGGCTCAGCCCAGAGCATTTCACAAGCTATGAAGTGGGCAGCAGGATAAACAGGGAACGCCTCCACGCGGGAATGGCCGTCTTTTTTACGGATATTAAGGATCTCATCTCGCGCACGCCAACCGGGCAGGTCATCGACGGCGACTCTGAAGTAATCAAGCGCAACGGTTCCTCCGGCTACATCTATGGCATTGAAGTGGACGGGCGATACCAGATCAGCGACCAACTGAGTGCCTTCGGGCATTTTGCATGGAATGACGGCAAAGCGGACACTTTCCCGACTTCCAGTTCAACCAGTTCCGAGGAATACGTCAGCCGTCTTTTGCCGGCCAGCGGCCAGCTGGGCCTTCGCCTTGATGCCACTGACAGGTTTTGGATCGAGTTATCAGGCTACGCTGCTGCCCGCCAGGACAGGCTGAACACCCGTGACCGCTCTGACACCCAGCGCATCCCTCCCGGCGGAACCCCGGGATATGTCCTGCTCAATATCCGCAGCGGTTTTCAGGTTAATGAACAATTGTTGCTCACCGCGGGCATTGAGAACATCGCCGATGAAGAATACCGGGCGCATGGTTCCGGCCAGAATGAACCCGGTATCAACTTTGTACTCGGAGCCTCGCTGCAATTCTAGCCCTTGTTGAGGGCAACTACTATCCGGGGCCTTGCCCTGCATGGATCATCAGGACTCTCGGCGTATTGGTGACATTGAGCCCCTTAACAGTAATCAAGCCCCTGGGATCAACCTTACTCTCCCCTTTTGCCTCCCCAAACTGCCAGCGAAAGAGTTCTCCTGCCTTAAGCGTGAAGTTTTGCAAGCGCCTCAAGCTCACGTCAGCCTGTGCATTAACCGGGATTTCAAATCTCGTCTTGAGGTTTTCCGGAGAAACAAGGAAAAGTGACATTGCCAGTCTCTTTGTAGAATCCTCCACATTCTTCCAGCGGAAAAATCCGTTCACCTGACCCGCCTCACTGCTCTTGAGATCATCAGGCCATGGAAGTTTTGAGTTGGATGTCGCCCCGGTAAAAACCGGGTAAGCCTCATCCTTTCTCACGCTCAACCAATCAAAGGAGTCAATCAGGTCGTTCACCTTATTAATCCTCGCCGAGTTGTTGGCATGACCAAAAGGCCCCCAGTAAAAAAAGAGCGCGTAGTTACGCCTTTCCATGGCTGCAAAAAAATGATCATGCCCGTAAGACCATCCGTCATTCTGGGCTGAATAATTGACGCAGATTGGAGGATCCGGCAACACCAGTCCCTCCGGCAGATTCTCCGAATCAAAGAAGAGACGCTCAGAGACATGCTCCACTCCAGCAGGAACATTTGCCTTGATGGCGGCAAAGATATCTCCATGACGCATGCCAATGCCAAGGGCCCCACTGCCCCCCATTGAATTACCCGAGAGATAAATCCTGTTCGGGTCAATCCCGTAGCGCTTCACCGCCCAGCCAACTGTGTCAATCACGCGCTTCTCAACCGGCATTGTCTCCCCCCCCGAATTGCGCTCCCTCAATCCCTTGTCTCCGCGGTGCATCCCGCCCCACCACCAGTCATTACGATTCTTCCTGCAGTCAAGGTAGATGGCATAGTGATCATCCGGCGAACGGTAAATATCATGATTGCCAACCGTCTTCGTGCAGTTGACACAGGAAAAGACATCATGCCCGGCAGAATGCAAAACCACATAGAGAGGGGCGTTTTTCCGGCTTAACTTTGGATGAACAACCACGAACGCGTCCTCCTGAGCAACCTTGTAACCCCATTGCGGCGAAACGCCGTGGCGAAAGGTCTCCGTCTTCCTGCCATTGAAGACCTTGCTGCTGGAAGGCTTGCCCGGTGGCCAGTCTGCTGCTTGCACCACGGGTAGTATTGCAACCAGCAACACAAGGTGAAACGACTTTTGCATCCCGCAGGGTTCACCGATTCCGGATAATGGGCAACCCCGAAAATATCCACGGGCATTTCAATTTGAGCCCTTCCCTATTATGGTGCATAGGTTGCATCGCTCAAGATGCCTATTTTTTAACGGAGGGGTGGCAGAGCGGTTGAATGCACTGGTCTTGAAAACCAGCAGGCCGAAAGGTCTCGTGGGTTCGAATCCCACCCCCTCCGCCATTTTTTCCACAGAATTTCCCCATAGAAAAAAGGCAACCCACTTCCCGGGTCAAATCACCCCGGATGGAGCTAACGCGAACTGGCCGGCTTGATACTGACCTCGGCCGCCTTGGCTGCCTTCTTGACATCCTCAAGCAACACTTCAACGGCCTTGAGCAGTTGGCGGTCCTTTCCGGAAGACAGCTCCCCCGGCAAGGGCCAAATGATATGGTGAGGCACAGCGCCATTGCGTTCCATGTCCTCTCCATCAGGAAGATACCAGCCACGGAACGGCATTCGAATCGAGCCCACGTCCATGATCGACTTTGAACCCGTGGAAATAACCCCTCCGGCGGTCGGGACTCCAACCAGTTTTCCCCGACCAAGATTCTTGATGGCATGACTGAATATTTCCGCATTACTGAAGCTGTTCTGGTTGCACAAAACCACGATGGGCTTATCCCATGTTGCATAAACCCTGCGATCCCCCGGGTAACCGGGACCACCTCCCCTTGGAACTGTCCGGGCATGACTTGGTGCAATTAACACCGTCAGTAAGTGGTCGGCAGTAAATCCTCCGCCATTATTACGCACATCAATAACCAACCCTTCCTTGCCCACTCCCTGCGAATAAATCTCCCGCTCAAATTTCTGGAATTCATTCCACATCATGCGGGCAACATTCACGTAACCAAGCTTGCCACCTGAAAGCTCATTCACCTTTTCCCGAGTATCCTCCACCAGGTCCGCACTAAGCAGGGACCTTGCCAGA
>CACIUL010000083.1 GCA_902589825.1 uncultured Verrucomicrobiota bacterium | reverse complement strand
ATGCATGGTTTTAAAGCAATTACGGCAATCCCCGCTCCTATCCCAGTTCGTCACAGGCTTTGAGACCCGGGCAAGCCAGGCGCTCTTCGTACCCGGTTTTCCAGTTACTGGAAATGAATGATTGCCTCGAGGGTCTTGGCCAGACGGGCCCATCTCTCAAAACACAGGCATGCCTGACCCTCTTGGGCTATGCCGGGAGGTGCTTGTAACCATCAAGATTGCACCGGCAAAAAACAAAAAAAGCCCCCGGCTTTTTCAAGCCGGGGGCCATAAACAAAAACTGTTAAAATGTCGTGTAGGGTTTTTGTGTCCTATTTGATTGGGACTTGTTGCCGTTTTTAGCGGCGGCGGCGCAGGATCAGCAGGCCAGCTGAGAAAAGAGCGAGGATAGAAACTCCAGGCTCAGGAATCACATCAGCAACGTTGCCCATTTGGATGGAGCCCAAAGTGGCATTGACTGAGTTTGTTCCGCCAGCGGCTCCGAATACCAACTGTCCGGCATCAGGGCCAACAGCTGTGGAAAAGACCGGGTTGTCGGCTGCAAAGTTGTCAGCACCGGCAATAATCAGGAGGCTATCGGAATCTGCAATGCTTGTTCCGGTTCCGGCAATAAGAAGCACCGGCTGTCCTGAGAAGGCAGCAGCGCCACCATCACCTGTTGCAAGGCCTTCAAAGTAACCAGCAAAGTTATTGAATCCAAAAGTAACAGAATCACCGAACTGAGTGAAAGAAGCAGCGAGCAAGGCACGGCCGCCAGTACTAAGGTTGACTCCATCATTGGCGGCAATGTCATTTGCCAGGTCAGTCGGAGTCAGGGCAGTCGTTCCAACGGCAATAAAGCCGGTGCCGGCAGCAACTGGTGTGCCATTGGCTTGGATCTGACTGAAGGAAACACCCCAGTTGGTGAAGGTCACGCTACCGGCATGGGCGATCCCGGCCAGAGCGACAGTCGTAACGAGAGAGAGGATAGACTTTTTCATTGTTCTAATCAGTTTTTGTTTTGTGTTGTGGGTTAAAATAGGACTTTTTCCTAATTCAACTCCGATGCTATCCTGATTGGCCCTTCTAAGTCGATACTTTTCGAAACTTTTTTCCCCAGGTTTGCCGGCAAAGGGGTGTTTTTTCTAAGTGTTTTAAAATGAGCACTTTATTAATTAACATTTCTTTAATAAATTCACTGCAAACTGGCCTTATCACCCTGAGTTGCCGCTCAGGTGGCACCAAGCACCCAGCATTTGATGATCGGTTGCCGAAAAAGTGGTTTTTTGCCCTTTTTTGCAGCCTAAAAAAAGCCAACTCCAGGCCCGTTCCCATGGCAGCCTGTTGGATTTTTCCCTGCTGTGCTTCACCCCTCGAGCCGAATCACCGGATCATTGAAAAACGGCCTCGAGTCGGTAAAAGCGCCTCCGCTCACCCCTTGCTGCCCCCTGATCACGAACCGTCGCGATCACAGCAGAGCCAACCGGACCAAACTCACTGGTCATCAGCCAATCGCCGGCCGCAAGCGAATCACTACCCCATACACTATACTTCACCCCTGGTGCCGCGCTCCAGGCCAGGATCATGTCGTCACCATCAAGGCTCACCTGCAAACCGGAAACAACCTCATCAAGCAAGGGCAGAAGACGAAGTTTGAGGTGCACCATGCGGTGATCGGAAGCATTAACCAGCGAACTTGACGGATCCCCCGGGGCAGGCCAGAAAACGCCGCCGCCGAGAACGGCAAGGCCGGAACGGGACGGCAACACGTAGTCAACCCGAAGCCCTCCTGCAAAGGAAGCGGTGTCACTCCCACCCCGACCACTTAACGGGACAAAAGAATTGTCAATGAGCGGGTGGAGGGTCAACTGCCCGGCAGCACCTGCAACGCTCTCCCCTGCCCCGGGGTCCGCGTTCTGGTCGCCAACGATGACAAAGCGCCGGTTGCCACCCAGCCCTCCGGCATCACCACCATCATCATAAATGTAGTCATCCCGGACCGGGTCAATATAGTCAGCCCACAATCGGATCTCGTCATGATTGCGTCTGCCGTTGCGGTCTTCGGGACCGTCAAATGTCGGCGGGGTCGGGTGACTACCCAGCAAGTGGACCACGTGCCCGTCTACATCTATGGGAACATCCCAGTGACTCTTCGAGGAGAGTCGGAAAACAGCCAGCTCCTCGGGGCGATACCAGTCATTGGGAGCAGGGCTTCCGGCAATGTCGGGCAGAAGGGCATCCGGCATGTCCTTCCATAAAAAATTCTGGAAAGTGCGCACAGCATCCCTGCGAATGGGAAACTTTGAGAATACCGCCATGGCATACTGCCCGGGAAAGCGCCCGAAGCCAAAGCAGTCATCCCCGTAAGTGATCGATCCGGACGTCCTGTTGATACTACCACTGTTGTTCAGGTCAAAGCCAGAGTGAATACCGGTGTTGGATGCAGCAAGAAAACGGTGCGGATAGTTCTGCGGCGATTGTCCGTTCTGTGAGCGTGCAATGAAGTTGTCGTGCAGGGCATCGAGGTTGGCACTTGTCCCGTCGTAATTAAGCTCATTGATAAAAAGCACATCAGGCGCAACACGCTGGATGATCTCGGCAATCTTCCTCGGGTTCGATGAGCCCGGGTTTGCCAGGAGGGCAGGAAGTGCTGACTCGGTATTGGGGCTTAGCGACACGTTGAAAGTCGCCACCGTGATATCAGGGGGAGCCGGCAGGGCCGTCCCGGGAAAAAGGACAGCCGCAACTCCCAGCAATTTGATCAATGAAAGCCTCAAGGAGGATACCATACCACAATGTGGGCAAAATCGCGTTTTTTGTCGCTGCCCCGCGACCCGCTTTTTGCCAATTCTTCACCTCCAAGCTTGGCAGCACCCAAGAAGGCGGGCATTATATCCAGCTTCGATGAGCAAATACCGCACTTCCCCGGATCCTAAACTGACCGGCATGCCCCCGGGCATCCCCTTCATCATCGGCAACGAGGTCGCCGAGCGATTCAGTTTCTACGGCATGAAGACCATTCTGGTAGTCTTCATGACCAACTACCTTCACATCCTCACGGATGATCCCAACCTCGCGGCGATGAACGATGCAGCGGCGATAGAGCTATACCACAAATTCTCGAGTTGGGTATATTTGACGCCGATCCTTGGTGCGTTGCTGGCCGATACAATCCTGGGCAAGTACAGGACCATCATGAGCCTGTCGATAGTGTATTGCCTGGGTCATCTGGCGCTTGCGTTCATGGGGACAGGCGGAATGACACCCGAAAGCTGGATGATGACGGGGCTCCTGCTGATATCTCTGGGCTCAGGAGGCATCAAGCCCTGCGTGTCGGCCCATGTCGGTGATCAGTTCGGAAAAAGCAACGCTAAGCAGTGGCTCTCAAAGGTTTTTGGCTGGTTCTATATGTCGATCAACGTCGGCGCCTTCATTTCTACGCTGCTGACGCCGTGGCTCCTCGAGTGGTATGGCCCCCACTGGGCTTTTGGTGTGCCAGGGGTGTTGATGGCCATCGCGACGCTGACCTTTTGGTTGGGTCGCAATGTTTTCATTCATATCCAACCCAAGGGTCCGGCCTTTCTCAAGGAGGTCTGGAGTAGAGAGGGACTCATGGCGATGCTTAAGATGAGCATCATCTTCGTCTTCGTGGCAGTCTTCTGGGCTCTTTTTGATCAGACAGGGTCGTCTTGGGTTCTTCAGGCAGAAGATCTTGACAGGCATTGGCTTGGGATCAATTGGCTCCCCTCACAAATTCAAGCGATCAATCCGATCATGATCGTTATCTTGGTACCGATCTTTGGTTTTGTCATCTATCCGTTGATTGACAAGGTCTTCAAGCTAACACCCCTGCGCAAGGTTAGCATCGGCTTGTTTGTAATGGTCGTCGGGTTCTCTATAGTGGCGGTGGTTCAACAGTGGATCGATCAGGGGCAGCAGCCGTCTATCGGGTGGCAGCTTTTTGCCTACGTCATCTTGACCTCCTCAGAGGTAATGGTTTCGATCACCTGCCTCGAGTTTGCCTACACGCAGGCACCCAGAACGATGAAATCGGTTATCATGGCGCTTTTCTTGATGTCGGTGTCTCTGGGTAACTATTTTACCGCTGGAGTCAACTCGTTCATTCAAGTCCCAAACCAGATCTCAGCTGCAGCCGACCTCAGCAAATCTTTTCATGCCAAGGATGGAGAGGGTAAGAAGCTGATTACCACCGAGGCTGACAGGGCCGAACTCGTCGCTAAAGCCAAGGACCTCAACACCAAAAACATTCAATACAAAATGCTAAAGTCCACCGGCGATGATAAGCCGGGAGAGCAAGGACACTACTCACTTACACTGGCAGGGGCAGACAAGCAGCTTAACACAGTTGATGACATCACCATCCACTACGATGCAGACGGAGCCCAAACATCGATCTTGACAGCAGTCGATGAGATACTCGCCTCAGCCTTCTCCAAGATCAAAGCCCACTTCGAGGACAACAACAATACACTTCCCACAACGAAGGAAGGAACGCGACTTGTAGAGGGAATCGAGGATGCTTGGGGATCTCCACTTCAATATCGGCTGGTCAACCGCAATGGCTTCAGAGTAACAAGTCTGGGATCAGACAGGGAATACATGACGCAGAACGACATCGTTCTCCTTAGTACCGTCAGTCGGCCCAGCAAAGATTCGGAAGCGAAAAAACAACCCTATAGCTGGAGAGAGAAGCGAATCATTGCACTCAAGGGTGAAAAAGGAAAATTGGAGGTAGAGAAAGGACGTGGCGGCATCTCATCGATCAAATTTGACTCCACCACCGTAGTTGGGGGACAAACAAAACTTGAAGGCTCCGCTTACTTTTGGTTCTTTACCTGGCTGATGCTCGGTGCAGCGGCCTGTTTTCTTTTAGTCGTCAAATTCTACAAGCCCCATACTTACCTGCAGGAAGAAAGCCCTGATGATGACCCGGATAACAAGGAGACATCAGCGGCCTAGCCCATAGAGGGCATCCACCATGTCCAGTGCCCTAGGCCCGGGCAGGACCCCGTAGCTCATCTGGTTCATGGTATAGGCAAAGGCGAGGTTGTTCTCGGGATCAGCAAAGGCAAGGCTGCCGCCGGCACCCGGGTGGCCAAAAGCGTTATCCGATGACCCGAAAATACGGCGACGACCCGAGCCCGGGCAATCCTTCATGAAGCCGGCACTGAAGGCACTCGGTATGCAGAAAACCGCATCGGTTCCAGAGACCATTGTTGCTGACATTGCCTGCAAGACATTCTCAGGAAAATAACGTTTCCCTTTCCAGGTTCCTCCACCTGCCAGCATCGCATAAAACTTTGCCAGGCCCCTGGCCGAGCCGATCCCTCCCAATGCCGGCCAACCGGCATGCCAGGCCTCCGGCGCATTCATCCCGGAAACAGCCACCAAGCCTGCCGGGGATCCAAACGCACGGCGGGTCAATGACTCCGGATCGGCAAAGGCCCGATAAAAATCCTCTTCGCCCTCGGGGTCGGACATCCGGCCCGGATATAGTGTTGCCACCCTGCCATGCTCAGCCTCCGGCAGACCAATCCAGGCATCCAGGCCAAGCGGGTCGCCGAATTCCCGACGAAAATAATCCCCGATCCTGACACCCGACATGCGCAACATGATCTCATCAAGGAGGAACCCGAAAATGCGCGGGTGATAACCATGCCGGGAACCCGGCTCCCAGCAGGGCTCCTGCTCCTCAATGGCAGCGACTACCCCGGCATGGTCAAAAATGGAGACCTTCCGGTCATCAAGTAGTGGCAAGCCCGCCTGATGGGATAAGACCTGCGCAAAGGTTAACCGTCCCTTGCCCGCCCGGGAAAATTCCGGCCATACGCCGGCCACTTCATCATCAAGGGCAATACCCTTGTGATCCAATAGGTGCAGAATACAGGCAGCGGATAGTCCCTTGGTGGCCGACCAGAACGGGACTATGCTCTCATGGTTCCAGGCACGGGTCTGCTCCCTGTCACAAAACCCGCAAGCAAGTGCAAGCACCTCTTCCTCCCCGTGCCAGACGGATACCGAGGCGCCCAGTTCATCACGGTTGATGAAATTGTCGCTAAAGACCTGTTCAACTCGGGCAAGCAGCGGCTGCAATGCCGGGGTAGTCATGACCATAGAGAAAAAGATCTTCTACAGGGCACCCTGCAGGGCAACCAGGTCGGGATCCTTGCGCGCCACATCCACGAGGCTCTTATCCAGGTCAAAGGACTTCTGCAGGCAGCTGCGTGCAGTCTCAATATCCCCTATCGCCGCCTGGTAACATCCCTTGTTGTAGTGATAGATCGCCTCTTGCCGAACAGACTCGGGAGCCTTCTCAAGCAGCTCAAGGGCATCGCCAGTCCGGCTTAATTCATGAAGGCAGTATGCACCGTGAATAAAGCCCGCGCCATTTTGTGGTTCCATTCGGCGCAATTCCTCACTGAAGCTGAGGGCATCATTCCACTGCTCATCCTTGATAAGGAGCAGGAGCTTCATCTGGATAATGGCAGAAGTCTGCGGGAAACGTTTCTCCACTGCCCGCAGCTCATTCCAGGCATCCTCATTCATCCCCAGCTCGTAATACCCGTGCACAACCTGAAGCATCGCTTCACTGCTGGAGTTAGGGTCATTAAAGCAGGCCATTTCCGAAGCCGGTCTGTGATTTCTGAAACCGGACACGACAAACCTTGAATTGGATTCGGCAATGGTCAAGCCCGACGGGATAAATTCACCCTGCTAAAAATTCCTATCGCAACCGTTCAAGGTTCCTGCGAACCGTCTCATCCGCCGGGTTGAGGGCAGCTGCTTTTTCCCACGCCGCACGCGCTGCTCCCCGTTTGCCCTGATTGATACAGGCAAGGCCAAGGTTACTCCAGCCAAGCACAGACTTGGGGTTGATCTGAACGGCTTTCCGGCAGGCGCTCTCCGCATCCACCCAGCGCTCTTTCTGCAGGTAGACATAGCCAAGGTTGACGTGCCCCATGGCATTGGTGTCATCAAGCTCGACCGCCTTCTCAAGCAATGCCTGGGCCTCGTTTAACTGCCCCTGCTTGATTAGCAGTAATCCCAGGTTGATGCGGGCCTTGGAATTGGAGGCATTCGCGCTGATCGCCGACCGGTAAGCACTGATGGCTCCCTCAATATCACCCTGCTTCTCAAGCAGCCACCCACGGTTGACATCACCCGCATCACCCTTGATGGCAGTAGCGCCGAGTTTCCTGGCCTTCTGCATCATTTCAAGAGCCCGCACATTATCTCCTGACTCCTGCAGCGCACTGGCAAGGTTGGTAACGGCTATCGCTGATTTTGGATTTAATTTTACGGCCTGCTCAAGAACCCTGACCGCCATCTCGGGCTTGCCGGTTTCCAGGTAACTCGCACCGAGGTTTGAATACCCCTCGACAAACTTCGGGTTGGCCTTAACCGCTTTTTTGAACCACTCGATTGCCTGGGCATGATAGCCCTTGCTGCCATAGATGAAGCCAAGGTTATTGTAAGCAGTGAAATACTTGTCGTCGGAGGCAATTGCCTTTTTATACCAACGAACCGCCTCTTTGAGGTTTCCCGCGTCCTGTTCCGCCTTGCCGCGGTTATACTGGGTCAAGGCTTCCCCACCAAAGTCAAAAAGGCCCTGTGCATACAGGTTTGCCGGCCAGGAAAAAAAGGTGATCAACAGGCCTAACGATAATATTTTCATGAAAAAGCGAGGCTGAATACCATAGTGAACTTCCAGAATATAGCGAAAAAACACAAAGTGGCGCCATTAAATTAGACAATGGCCCGTGGCTAACGGAATGATACGATGTGAACAAAGCTTTTGTCCTCGGTGCCGGTCTCGGTACGCGGCTGGGGAAAATAACAGAATGCCTTCCCAAGCCGCTCATCCCGGTATTTGGGAAACCATTAATTGAGTTTGCTTTTGAGCACCTGTCCCGGCACGGGATCCGTGAGTTTATTGTCAATACCCACCACAAAGCGCCGGCCTACCATGAGCATTTCCGGCAGGGCTGTTATAAAACGGCCCCGATCACCTTCCGCCATGAGGATATCCTGCTGGATACAGGCGGCGGCATTGACAATGTTTCCGACTTGCTGCAAGGCGGGCCTTTCATGGTCTATAACGGCGACATCCTCACCGACCTGCCGCTGGAAGG
>CACIUL010000082.1 GCA_902589825.1 uncultured Verrucomicrobiota bacterium | reverse complement strand
CGGAGTTGCGATGCATTGATGCGCTCACCGGCGATGTCAAATGGCAATCCGGCAGGATGCCGGCAGGCAGTGTCACCCTGGCGGGAAAAACACTCATTATCGTGTCAGAGCGTGGGGAGCTCATCCTGGCCGAGGCGAATGAAAATTCCTTCAAACCCGCCGCACGCGGCCAAATACTCGGGGCCGATACCAGGGCAATGCCTGCCCTGAGTAACGGGCACCTTTTTGCCCGCGATAAGCGCCAGTTGGTCTGTGTAAAAATTAATCCTTAACAACTTCACCAAAACCATCTAGAACAACATCATGATCCGTAACCTTATTGCATCCGCTGCCCTGTTCACCGCCCTGCCCGTTTGCGCTCATCCCGTAGCCGTTCACGTAAATTCCGCCGAAGAAATGGCAAAAGCCGCCAACACGTTCCTCGCTTCCCTTAATGATGAACAGCGTGCTAGAACCACGTTCAAGCCGACAGACTCACACCGTGAAAACTGGTTTTTCATTCCTGATAAGTTTATCAAGCCGGCCGGGAAACGCCTTGGATTGACCATTAAGGAGATGACGCCGCAGCAGCGCCTTCTGGCACATGCCCTGCTGTCCACCGCGATGAGTAACGAAGGATACGGTCAGGCAACCACCATCATGACCCTTGAGGCTATCCTGCATGAGTTGGAAAACAAAAATCCAATCCGGGATCCTGAGCTGTACTATGTCTCCATCTTCGGTGACCCTGGCCCGGGGAAGACATGGGCATGGCGCTTCGAGGGACACCACCTGTCTATCAATATTTCCGTCGTTAAGGGTAAAATGTTCTCCGTGACACCGTCCTTTTTCGGGACAAATCCAGCCCGGATAACGGATGGCTCCTTCAAGGGACTTGAAGTTCTTAAAGTTGAACAGGACCTTGCCTTCTCCCTAGTGAAATCCTTGAATGCCGAGCAACTCAAGCAAGCCATGATTGCCGCCAAGGCGCCGGCTGACATTATTACCAAACAAAAGCCGCGTGTGGACAGGAAAACTTTCCTTCCCGTGAAAGGCATTGCTTACGGGAAACTCAACGCCAAGCAACAAGGCATGTTGCTGACCCTCCTCTCACACTATGCCATAAAATACCGCCCGGAGATTGTTGATGAAATCAACAGCCGCAAGCCCATCCACGGCGACAAGAAACTCCATTTTGCATGGGCCGGCGGACATGAGCGTAATGAAGGGCATTATTACCGCATTCAAAGCAAGGATTTCCTCTTCGAATACGACAATACACAAAACGGCCCCAACCATGTGCATGCCGTATGGCGGGACTTTGACGGCGATTTTGGTCGTGACCTGCTCAAGGAGCACCACAAGAACGAGCACTAAATCGCCGCCTTAAACTCGGACAGGGTTTCCTTGAGGATCTCCAGGATCGCAGAGCGTTCTCCTGGTATAAAGTATTGATACCCCTCCGGCGGGTTCTTTGCTGTAAGAACTTCATTGAGCCGGAAATAAATGGCTTTCCTGAGTATCTCAGGAAGCCCACGAAAAACCTTGGAATAGATCATATAGCTGCACCGATAACGAAAGATTCTATCCTTTAGCTCAAATTCCCTGAGAGAGCGTCCGCCCTTATCACTCACTGCCCTTGACAGGAAAGACTCCGCAAACGCACCATTGACAGGAATCTCTGCCTTGATGGGAGCCTCGTCTGCAAACAGAAGGTGATGCACCACCTGATTGGTAGCTTTATCAAGCGCCTTGCTCACCATATCCGGCAAAACAGAAACCTTTCCGTTAGGAGTATCCTTCTTTCCCTTTCGGGCAGCGTCATGAAGTGCCTGCCTTACCAGATAGGATGCCTCCATCAAGTGATAGTGCATGCTGACCTGATGATCCATCACCAACAGGGCAACAACGTCACTGGTGGTGGCGGGGTATCTGGCACCGTGCAACAGGTTACTGAAACCATCCTTGATAGCCGGGTCATCCACCGCGAGCTTCAAGCCGCTCTTGGCCCTTGAGGCAATGGCATTACCCATGTGCTCAAGTTGAGAATGCCCGCCGGTAACATACCAACCACCCCACCGGTCACTTATCGGAACATGATGCCCAACTCTCTCGAAGGAATCCACGGACTTCAGGCTCCTTCCCCTGTTATCCGGATATACTGATTTTGCCAGCAGACCAGGAAGAAAATTGGTGGCACTCCCGGCATGGCACTGGATACATACCCTGTCCCTTACAAAGAGCTGCCCCCGCTGGTCATCAAGTTTGCGCTGGAAGAAGAAAACGGCGCCCCTTTCCGGGTCAGAACTGGCAATCTCTATTCGTCCTCCCGGCATCCATCCCAGATACGTCTCCTCATTGAAAAAAATTGCCCTGGGATTAGCCGGGGAAACACTTCCCCTCTGCAAACTGGTGCGGGAAAACACCAATACCTGGGACTCAACCGGAATATCAAGCTCGCGAAGCAGGCGCCGGACCAGTGCCAACCCCGGCTTTTCATCGAGAACAATCTCTTGCCTTTCAACTCTCGCCAATAATTGGGTCATGGGGTCCTTCATCGCTGCCGTCCAGTAATCATGGGGCGACTGGTCAAAGTCATTGAACGACTGGCCCCGGGAGATGACAGAAGTCAACAACAGGAACAAGGTCACAAAAATCAGCTTATATACAGGCATACTACCCAAGGTTGCGGCCCCGCTTCTCACGAATTTCCTGAATCTGGTCAAGGACCTTGTTGACGCGAAGTACATTGGGAAAGATGATCACTTCCCTGTCAGCAACTTTCGGAGTTAAAATAATGTCACCCGAGCCAAACCCTAGGGCCATGTGCTGCATGAAATTGTCACGTTTCTTCTCCATGACAACACCGATGGAATCATAGTTTTTCTCTCCCTCGCCAATCTCATTGACCATCGTGATCTGGGTCGGCAGGAAATGAAAGAAACGGCGTATGTCGAAAATAAACACCACCAACAGCCAGGGAAGGAAGAGCACCACTCCCATGACGCGGTAAAAACCCTGGTCAGCGTGCAGGCTTAATCCGCCAAGATACGCGAATACCTGTGGCCACCAGTTCAAGACACTGAAAGTCAATCCGATTGAGAGCAACGTAACGGCAAATACAACTGCCCACACTCCCCTGATATTCACACTTGTAAAAAAAACAACCACGGCCACCACGATCAAATGGAACAAGGCCATCTGGGGAGGAGCCAGCATGGTTTCCGCATCAGAAATGGTCACTATAGTGGCAATCCCCGGAATCTCGGCGAGGTCGCTAATCACAAAAGCCCCGGCCCAGATTGGCCAATAATAGAGAATCTGGCTGTGACTATAGAAAATCACACCATCAGAAGATGACCGACGCCGCACTGAAATATACCAAAGTGCCCCAAAAAGCGACATCCCTGCGGCAAATGGGGTAATCAAAAAGTGATTCAGAATGCCCGAGACCACAGATGAAACGATAAGAATGAGGGCAAATATCCCCAAGCAATAGGCGGGACTGAGCCCCCGTCTCCTCTGCCTGCCGGTTTCGCGATCATTATCGCCGTCATCCCCTGCCTTAGCACGATCCTTGGGCTCACCGCTATCAAGTCCTGAAAGACCATCCTTCGCGCTTGCATTTCCAATACCGGTTTCCCCATCACCCGGGAGGTCTAGTTGGTCTTCTTCACTCATTGGATTTACGAATAATTCAGTCTCACACGAACATAATCACGAAAGGCCCATCAGGTTAGCAAAATATCGCGAAAGCTGCCATGACGCTTCACTTTTATTTGCATACTAATGCTGCGGCCCCTTTTCCATCTATTATTTAAGTGATGTTTATACAGCTTTCGCGTTAAAATGTTCATTCGCTTTCCTGAAACCGATTGGGAAGCCAAATCACCAACTTTGTGAAAAATTTCACAAAGTGCTTGCCGCCCCCCAAGCCAGACATAGGTTTCAGGTATCAGGCAAACGCTCATGGCCACCGAAACTGCTCCAGCCGCTTACGACTCAAAAATTGAGGGCAATATCATTTTTACCCGTCTGGACGCCGCCATTAACTGGATGCGCAGTAATTCCCTCTGGCCAATGCCGATGGGATTGGCCTGTTGCGCCATTGAACTGATGGCTACAGGTGCTTCTCGCTTTGATATCTCCCGCTTCGGCGCGGAAGTCATGCGCTTCTCACCCCGTCAAAGCGATGTCATGATCGTGGCAGGAACTGTTACCTATAAAATGGCCCTTGCCGTCAAACGTATCTATGACCAAATGCCCGAACCCAAATGGGTCATTGCAATGGGAGCCTGTGCTTCCTCAGGCGGCATGTATCGCAGTTACGCCGTATTGCAGGGCATTGATCACCTGCTCCCGGTGGATGTGTATATCAGCGGCTGCCCTCCACGCCCGGAAGCACTGCTTGAGGGCTTGATGCGCCTGCAGGGAAAAATTGCTGAAGAAAATTCCCTGATTGCACAGAAGCGAGAACTTTTGGAGGAAATAAGTTAATCCTCTCAATAAAGGACGAGCAAATGATGGATGCTGCGGAAGCCTCAAAAAAACTCGAGCAGGAACTTGGGAATGACTTTCAGGGCATTACCTCTTTTCGCGATGAGGTTTCCGTGCAGGTATCCAGTGAGCGAATCAAGGAAGCGCTTGCCTTCTGCAGAAAAACCCTGGGCTTTGATTATCTTGTCGACCTGTCAGGTGTTGACAATATGAATGAGCAACCACGCTATGAGGTTGTCTACGAGCTCTATTCCTACGAACACGGATGCCACCTGAGGGTGAAAACAGGAGTCGATGAAGCAGAACGGGAAGTTCCATCTGTAGTTGATCTCTGGCCAACGGCAAACTGGCATGAGCGTGAAGCCTACGATATGTTTGGTGTCACCTTTAAAGGGCATCCTGATATGCGACGGATCCTTATGTGGGAAGGCTATCCTTACTTCCCTCTGCGAAAGGATTTCCCGCTTGCCGGCAAGCAAAGTGAAATGCCGGACGTCGCTTTCTCCGATAGTGCCCCGCTGGAAGGCGGCCCGTTTGTTACCTCGCCGACTTCAGCGGGCACCGATAAACGCGAGCCCCGATCCAGGGAATTTGATTCCTGATTTCTACTGCAGGCCCTTACCCCGGGTTGCCGAGCACTGAGTGCAAAAGCTTAACCATGTCCCCGGCTCCCCGCTCCCCGACCTTGAGAACCTCTTCGTGATCAAGGCGGGAGTCACCCATTCCAGCTGCAGGATTTGTCAGGCATGAAAACCCGACAACTTCCAGACCCAGTGCCCTCGCCTGTATCGCCTCCAACACAGTTGACATCCCGACAGCATCCGCCCCAAGTAACTTGAGCATTCTCACCTCGGCCGGCGTTTCATATTGCGGCCCAAGCACGCCGGCATAAACCCCTTCATGAAGGGTGATGCCCTCTGCCCTGGCGGCCTTTGAGAATTGTCCTCTCAAGCGCGGAGAATACACTGAGCTCATATCCACAAAATGTCCTTTGCCTAGCAATGGAGAATTACCAGTCAGGTTCAGGTGGTCGCTTATCTGCATCCAGTTACCGGTTGTAAAATCTTCATTCAAGGCACCCGCAGCGTTTGTCAGGACAATCAACTCTGTGCCCATTGCGGCCATAACACCAACAACTGCTGTCACTTCCCCAGGGCTGCAACCTTCATAAAGATGAGCGCGCCCCTGCGCTGCCACCAAGTCAACGCCACCAACGCTGCCATAAACCAACCTTCCTGCATGCCCGGTTACTCCGGAAGCCGGAACGCCCTGCAACTGCGTATAATCCACTTCCGCAAAAACCTCCATGGAATCCACAAAACCTCCCAGTCCTGAACCAAGGACAATGCCTGCCTTTGGCTTCCAGGCACGAACCTTATCAGGCAGTGTCTCTTGTGCAGGAGATTCCATCATTCTAGGAGTAATGCTGGTTGCCAATTGGCAGAAATCAACCCGATTCGTATTCGCGGCTGCCAACCGATTCAAGGATTTCCCGGTAAAGTTCCTCCAGCAACGCAACCTCGGCACCTGCCTTCATCCCTGCCCGCAATGCATTCCCCCAGATTGCCTCCACCTCAACCCTTTTTCCCTTTGCGTAATCAATGACACTTGATGGCCGGTATGCTCCCATTCCCTCGGTCAACGCTATCTGCTCATCCACCATGGACATGGGCAACTGGTAACCGCAAAGCCTCGCAATCCGGATGACTTCCCTCATCAATTCACAAGCCCTTGAACGCAGGTTGCTGTCAGCAAGGATTGCGCCGGTATCGCTACTCCCGGAAACAATGGACAAGCCATTAAAGGGAATATTCCATACCAGTTTTCGCCAACGCTCAGTCATCAGGCATTGGGAAACATTGCAGGGAATGCCCGCTCTCCGGAACAGTAACCCAACATCGTGCGTCCTCTCAACAGCCTGACCGGTATATTCGCCGATTGAAACGCTGCCCTCGGCAACATGCCTTATCAAACCCGGACCTATACGGTTCAGGCACACAAAACAAAGCCCCCCCATCACCCGATGAGCCCCAAACAATCCGGCAATGCAATCCTCATTACCCAAACCATTCTGCAGGGTGAGCAAAGCAGTATCTTCCCTGATCAATGGCATAATCAACTCCCCAAAGGAATCGTTATCGGTTGCCTTCAGGGCGATAATGACAAGGTCAAACGAACCCATCTTCGCTGTATCCCCATATACATTGGGATGAGGAAAAAACAGGTCCCCGTAATGCTTGCTCTCAATCCTTAAACCCTCCTTCGCGACGTGCTCCATATCACTTCTCATCAGGAAATGTACATCAAGGCCAGAATTGAGCAGGCGCCCTCCATAAAAACACCCGACAGCCCCGCTGCCGACAATGGCAATACGTGGATCAGTAAGCCTCATGGACATCGCTCAATGAATGATTCACTGGGATCCAGGCAAAACCCTGACCTGCACCATCGATGAGGAACGGAGATATTTCTTAGCAACCGCATCGACCTCCCTACAATTCAAGCCTGTCATTTCCTTCAATAATCTTTCATCATTGTCTATTGGCAGGCCATAGAGCAGGTTCAAAGCTGCACCCTGTGCACGGGCTCCATGGGATTGCCTGGCAATGGAGTGCTTGCCGGCAAATACCCGCTTGGCCCGCTCAAGTTCATCCTCTGAAATCCCACCTTCTACAAATTTCTCCAGCTCGCCAAGAATTTCATCCATGACTTTGTCGGCTGCATCCGGGCGTGTACCTGCATAGAAGACCAGCATACCCCCGGCAATGCCTGTAAATTCCGTGGCCCCGGTATAATAAGCCAGGCCAAGCTCTTCCCTGATTCTGCTAAACAATCGCCCATCCATGCCTCCAAACACCTCCTCCACAATATTCAGTGCCGCTCTGTCCTCACTGTAAAGACCGATACCCGGCAATGCGATTACCACGACCGACTGCTGCTTGTCTCGGTGCTCAGTAATACATTGCTTTCGGTCAGGCCACTGGATCTGCTCGAAAGAATCAAAAGCCTGTGGACCTTTCTCCAAGCCCCCAAAAAATTCCTCGGCAAGGTCTTTGGCATGACTGCCATCAATACTTCCGCAAATGGAAAGGGCACCATTGCCGGCAACGGTATAACGATCATGAAATAATTTCAGTTCATCCGCACAGATGGCAGATACCGTGCCGGGGTCACCAAGCCTCATTGTCGCATATGGGTGCGGGCCATACATGGCTTTGCGGGCCGCCGCTACCGCAGCTCCCATTGGACGTTCCATTTCCTCATGAATCGCGGCAACCTGGCTCTGCTGTTCGCGCTCTATTGCATCGACAGGAAAGGCAGGGTTGCAAATCACGTCAGCCACGACATCCAATCCTCTGGCCAAATCAGGGGACATAACTCCTGCATTCACATAAAAGCTGTTATTCCCCGAGCCTGCACCTGCACTTCCACCAAGAGACTCCAGCATATTGTCCAATTCGCTGGCGCTTCTTCCTTTACTGCCCTTGAAAAGACTCGAGGCTAACAATGCGGTGATGCCTGAATTATCCACATTCTCGGCAAGTAACCCGGCACGGAACGCCACAGAAAGTGATACCAGTGGCAATCGCCGGTCCGCTTCAATGGAAACCCGGAGACCATTAGCAAGCTCAAAGCGTTCCGCCCTCTTCTTAACGACTAGGGCATCTACACGCACTGCAGGTTTCTCGCGCAGGCCACCAACTTCAATGACATTTAGCCCGGAATCGACAAGATAGCGCTCAGCCACATGCGCAACATCATCAGGAGTCACCACGGAAATCCGGCGTAGGTATTCAGCAGTAAAATGAAGGTTGCCGGCGAGCATCCAGTTGGAGCCTAGATCAGCCGCCTGGCCATGCATGGTAATCAGGCCCCCCAGTTGAGCGCCCAGGGTCATGCGGCCGGCCTTGGAAACCTCCTCAGGGTCCACTCCGTGTTCAATGATCTTGTTTACCTGCCGTAAAACGGAACTTTCAACTTCCTCCATTTTATCGGGGTCCAGGTCCGCTCCCACG
>CACIUL010000081.1 GCA_902589825.1 uncultured Verrucomicrobiota bacterium | reverse complement strand
GGCCCTGAAGCCGACAATTCCGGAGGCGTTGAGAACACCCGGCTCATATCGCCGGGCTGTCGGGTGAAATTGGATCTCATGCTGGGTGATGAAGTCCGGTGACTGGACATTCCAGGCGCCCAGCAATGAGGGGCGCAAGAGTTCAAGATTTTTTTCCTTCACGTAAACGATGCCGATTGCCATCGGGCCGAGGAGCCATTTATGGGCATCGGCACTGAGAAAGTCAACGTGCTCTACAGAGGTGGGAAATGCTCCACAGGTTTGAATGGCATCCAGTGAAAATAAAATACCGCGTTCACCAAGCATTTTACCTATAGCGTCAATGTCGATGCGATACCCAGTGAGGAAATGACAACTTGCCAGGGCGACGAGACGCGTTTTTTCAGTAATGGCAGAGGCAACAAGTTGTGGTGTGATCACGCCCGGTTCCGCGGGTTTTAGGAAGCGCACATTTACGCCCTTGCGTTGAAGGTCAAGCCAAGGGTAGACATTGGCGGGATAATCATCTTGATAACAGATAACCTCATCATCAGGATTCCAGCTGATCCCGTTTGCGAAAAGGCTTAACCCCAGTGAGGTCGGCCCAAGCAGGGCGATTTCGGAGGGCTTGGCGCCGATGAGCTCGCCCGCCAACTTACGGGTTTCCTTCATGTCCGTTATAAAGGAATCAAACTCCTGATGGTTATCACAACTTGCATAGGCGTATTCTGCCATTGCATCTGCTGCGCATTTTGGTAGTGCCGTTATTGCAGCGTGAGCGAGGAAGACTTGCTTTTGCGCGATGGGAAAAAGTGCCAGTCGCTCGGCTTCATCCTTGAATAAATCGTTGAGGGGCATGAATGGGAGCTGCTGTTAATGAATCAGTTAGACCCTCTGGGCCTCTTCGCCTTCCTTGATAAGGTTCCAGAAGTGCTTTGAGTTGCCAAGGGCTTCGTCTTCATTGACGGGAAGCTTGGAGCGGAACAGGAAGTCCTGGAAAGTGTTGCGGTTCAGCACGCGGTGAACAATCACGTTATTGTTATTTACTTCAAAATAAATCCGGTAATCCTTGGATCGGTAGCGGTAGAGTTTTTTCCCTTGTCTCTCAATGGTGCCAAAGCGTCCGTCTTTGCCCTGGATATTTTCAAGGTCCTCGTGGCGCACCTTGAACTGGTTGAGCAGTTCAAGCTGATCCATAGTTGAGAGTCCGGATATTTCAGCGGCGCTGATCTCGTTGAAGATGATTTGGAACACTTTTGTGCAGGTATATTATTTAAAATGCGCTGATAGCGGTGAGGAGCTGTTTGGAGAGAGTGCAATTCCCGGTCGGTTGTCCGGAATGTTTTATCTTGTGTGCCTCTTTTTCAGGACGGGGTCAATGAGATGGTAACACACCGGTTACGACCTGAGCAATACCCGAAGAAGAGCGTTTCTGCAAGATATCGGGATGATTTCAGCAATGCTGGATTGCTCACCGGAATTGTGGGATAATTGCTGCCATGAAAAGCCTTCCGCTGGTTGTCTTATGGGTTGGACTGGCATTGCCTGTACAATCAAGCCTGTCCGAGGAGCGCTTTTCCCCCGGTAAAGAGGTGGATTTTGCTTTTGAGGGGGTCGCCAGGCCGCTGGTTGTTTACCTGCCCGATAATTATGACCCGGCAAAGGCCTGGCCGGTGGTTTTTCATTATCACGGGACAGGTGCCAATCCAAGCGTTGCGATTCCGCGTGCCTACACGGGTGGAAAGGATTTTGTCCTGGTCGGGATGGAATACATAACCGTTGGCAAGAGGCTCAACGGGATGGATTACCTGGATGCGGAAATTCTTTTTCTTCGTGAGGTGAGGAAAAAGCTGGCCGACAAGGTGAATATTATCCCGCGGCGATCTTATGTTGGAGGTTTCAGCAAGGGAGGCTGGTTTGCCAGTGAATTTGCCGAGAGATATTCCAAGGACTTTTCAGGAGTCTATATACTTGGTGCCGGCAAGAAGAAGCCGGATAAACGCCGCACAAGGACCATATCCCGGGGGATGCCCGTTTACATAGGTGCCGGCATGCAGGATATAAACTACTTCTACAGCGTGGTTGCAATTTCACATTTCAGCAAACTGGGTGCAAGCGTGACTTATGATGAATACCTCGGGATGCGGCATGGCGTTCCATTGGGTAATAAATACCGCCAATCAGAGCATTTCTCCCAATGGTGGGCCATTGAGGCTGCGCGCGCAGATCCTGCCCCGGTAAAGGAGGCGGCGGTATTATGGAGTGAGCAAGGGCTTAAATATTCCCGCGGGATCGGTTCGTTGCCCGACAGGTTCCTGTTCCTTGAGAAATTAAAAAGCGCTCCATTTTATAATCTCCTGAAGGAGCCTCAGCGCGCGGAGATAGACAAGGAACTGGCGGAAGTGTCGCGCTTACCACAACTCAGTAAGGAGTTGGCGGCACGACGTGATTACCGGCTGGTGTTGAAACGTGAGCTTGGCGGAGTCGGGATGGAGCACCTGATTGGAATTGCCCGTGCATACGGGCGGGTTCATTCCACTTATAAACAAGAGCATTTCGGCAAGCGGGCTGGAATGGAATTGCTGAGGGTTACCAATATGGTGAACGCGTCTCATCGATGGGAATGGCCGAGCGAGGAAGAAAAACAGGCTGTATTGGCCAAGTTGAAGGAGGAGCCGTTGCCGGAGGTTGAAAGGGATCCCCTGGAAGATGAATTTGAACGCCTGCACCGGGTGCTTGACCGGGAATGAATCAATCCTGCGACAAATATAAAAAGTCGATCCCTGGCCTTTGATTCCCGTTTGCCATCAACCGTGAGGGGGAGCGGAGTTTTTGTACCGCGCAACCTGTCAGTTGTTGTTGTTTATCATGACGCGCGATACGCGCGGTGAGATCCCGGTCAATATTTCCCATGGTATGAGACCTGCTTTTTCCGCCAGCTCTGCTGCGGTGACCGGGCAGTTTTTTCCGCCAAGCAGCATGACCGTGTCTCCGGGCACAGGAGCAGTTTCAAGATGCGAGACATCTGCCATCAACATGTCCATGGTGACTCTTCCAAGTATCGGGCAGCGTTGGTTGGCAATGATCACCTCTGCCGCGGTGCCTGACAGGCTACGGGGATAGCCGTCCCCGTAGCCGGCTGCAATGGTCGCCA
Source organism: uncultured Verrucomicrobiota bacterium (assembly GCA_902589825.1). GTDB lineage: Bacteria > Verrucomicrobiota > Verrucomicrobiia > Verrucomicrobiales > DEV007 > CACIUL01. The sequence goes on along the minus strand of CACIUL010000081.1, from coordinate 5,399 downwards.
CCCTCATTTGTCTGGGTGTCACAAAAGTCTGCCCGTAACTGATCCCGGATCCTTCAGGAAGGTTGCGTATCTGGGTAACTTTTGCTTTCCATTCCAGTGCCGGACTGAGTTTTCCGGCATGGGGGCTGCCCGTAACCGGTGCTATGCCATAGAGCATCAAGCCCGGCCTTACCATGTTTCCCCCTGCCTTGCCGAACCTGAGTATCCCGGCGCTGTTGGCAAGATGGACCCAGCGGGGAGAGAGCCCAGTCCGGCGGCAGAGTTCGCGGAATCGGTCGATTTGATGTTCTGTAAACTGCTGATCCTCGTCTGCTGAGGGGAAGTGCGTGGCAAATCCTTCGATGGCCAGGTTGGGCATGGTGGCTATTTGAGTGGCGGCGGCACTGAATTCCCCTGTAAGCAGGCCAAGCCTGCCCATTCCGGTGTCAGCTACCAAATGAACCGGGCAGGAACAATCAAGTGTAGCGGCAAGTGTACAGTATTGACGTGCCTCATCAATGCTGGATACCGTGACATGCAGCCCGGAGCGCAGCGCAGCTTCACGCTCCTCGGCCAGCAGTGCACCCAGAACCATGATCATGTGGTTTTTGCCCACGGCCTGCCGCACGGTCAGTGCCTCGGCAAGCGTAGCTACGCCGAAGGCGTCTACGTGCCCGCTGAGTTGACTTGTGACATCGGCGATCCCGTGCCCATAGGCATCCGCCTTTACCACAGCCATCACCGCTGCCTGCCCTGCCGCATTGCGGGCAACAGCGACATTGTCAATAAGTGCCGCGCAGTCGACCTCGACCCATGTGCGTCCCATGTTTTGCTGCGGCATTTCTTGGGGAGTCCCTGTAATTTTTCATTATCTGCAGGCGGCGGTCATTCTGCAGTGGCAAGTAAGCAGGGCGCTTTTATTTCCTGGGACGTTTTCTGCGTCGCTCCTCGGGGAGAATGGGAAATAAACTGCTGGGCGTATGTTCACGCACCATGATGGCCTCAATTTGAGCCATAATCGCTGGATTCTTTGCGGCCACATTATTTTTCTCCCCCGGGTCGGCTTTCAGGTTGTAAAGCTCGGTCTTTATCTCGGCACTTGTCTTGGCCTTGGCAATGGATTGCCTGACACCTTTCCAGTCTCCCATGCGCACAGCCTGCTGACTGCCGTAGGAGGGGAATTCCCAATAAAGAAACTCGTGTTTTTCCTGGGATTTGCCTTTCAGTGAGGGAAGCAGGGAAATTCCATCTGTTTCTGCCGGGGACTTTGCCCCGGCAACTTCACAGAGGGTCGGCAGCCAGTCCCAGAAGGCGCTGATATGATCACTGGTTGTCGAGGGCTTGATTTTACCGGGCCATCTTGCCACCATGGGCACCCGGATTCCCCCTTCATAGAGGCTGCCCTTCAATCCCTTGAATACACCGGCACTTTCAAAGAAATCAGAGTCGGATCCGCCAAGTCGGTTAAACGTTGGCCCGTTATCTGAAGTAAAAATAATCAGGGTATTTTCATCAAGGCCCAGTTCTTTCACCAGCGCGCTGACCTGCCCGACGGCATCATCCATCATGGTGACCATTGCCGCGTAGCCGGCACGAGGGAATGGATGCTTAAGGTATCCTTTGTGGACGTGATCCTCCTCGGGGATCGAGTCTTTATATTGTTTTAGCCACTTGTCTGTGGTCTGGATCGACAGGTGGGGAATGGCAAGCGGCAGGTAAAGAAAAAAAGGTTTTTTTTGATTGGCACGTATGAACGAAAGTGCCTCGGCGGTGAAGGCATCCTGTGAATGAATGGCTCCATCTAGTTTTCTTTCATTGCCGGGTTGTGGAATTTTTTTATTGTTTCGCCACAGGAATTTCGGGAAGTGATTGTGGGCGTGACGCTGGCAGTTGTAACCGAAGAACAGGTCAAATCCCTGGCGGTTCGGGTCACCACTGGTACCGACGTGACCGAGGCCCCATTTCCCGATTGCCGCTGTTGCATATCCTTGGCCCTTGAGCAATTCTGCAATGGTTATTTCACTATCTGGAATCGGGTTTTGTCCCGGGAAAGGATGGATCTTGGATGTTGCATCCTTTGGGTCCCCATTGTTGCGGATGTAGGCATGACCGGGATGTTTTCCGGTCATCAGAACACAGCGGCATGGTGCGCATACCGCCTGCCCGGAGTAGTGCTGGGTATACTTGATGCCTTCTTCGGCGATCTTGTCGATATGCGGGGTTTTTATCCATTTTTGCCCGTAACAACCCAGTTCGGCATATCCCAGGTCATCAGCTAGAATGAAAATGATATTGGGTTTTTCAACCGCGGGGCAGAGCGGTGCGGCAATAGAGAGTAAAAAAAAGGTCAGGAGTTGCTTCATTGGCCTTAAGGATGCCACGGATAGCGCTATGGGCAAGAGACTCCATGGAGGGTCATGTGTATTTCATGCAAATTCCCTTCAGGAAGGCTTAAAGTGTGGTTTTCAGGTCGTGATAAAATTCCTGTGCTTGACCCCTGCCCGGGTATCGGGCAAGAAAGTATCCATGAGCAATGTTGTAAGCATTCATCCCTATTTCAAGGTTCACGAGGGTAAGCTGGAAGATTTCAAGGACTTATTGCCCCGTTTCATCAGCGCAACAGCCGCCGAGGAGAAGTGCCAATGGTATGATTTTACGATCTGTGGAGATATTGTGCATTGCCGGGAGGCTTACGAGGGAGCAGAGGGACTGCTTGCTCACGTTGCCAATGTCGAAGGCTTGATTGGTGAGGCGCTTGGCATATCAGAGCTTTTGAGACTGGAGGTGCATGGGCCCGAGGATGAACTGGAAAAGTTAAAGGAACCCCTGGCAGGTTTGAGTCCGGATTATTTTGCCTTTCATTCCGGGGTTAAGCGGTCCGCAACACCGTGAGCAGGGTCATTAAGGCCGGTTTCCTCGGGGCAGGCGATATTGCCGACTTGCATGCTGCCGGCCTGCAGGATTGTCCACAGGCGGAACTTGGCGGCATTTTCGACATTGATAATGCGAAGGCTGCCGACAAAGCACAGCAATACGGTTGCCGGGCTTACAGCTCGTGTGAGGCGATGCTGGCTGACCCGGAAATTGATGCCGTCTTTGTACTGACACCTCTTGAGGATCACCATGATGGAACAGTGCTCGCCCTGGAGGCCGGGAAACATGTCCTGGTGGAGAAGCCTGCTGCTGTCAATATTGACCAGATAAGGAATATGCAAAAGGTGGCTTCTGCATCGAATAAGGTCTGCATGCCGGTGCATAATTACCTGTATGAGGATAGTGTAACACGCACCCGTGAACTCCTGGACACGGGCAGGCTCGGTGATCTGGTGGCAATTTATGTGCTGTATAACATCCACCATCCTGAGCATGTTGCCGCCCGTTATCCCGGGGTGATCCGCCAGATCCTTACCCATCATTCCTATATTACCCTGCATCTCGGAGGATTACCCAGGCGGGTGATGGCCATGGCCTCCACGATTAATGACGGCAGTGTGGATCAGGAGAACCTGGCGATGGCCCTGCTGGAACTGGAAGGAGGTGCTCTGGCCCACCTGCAGGCCAGTTTTGCCGCGGATGACCATACGGCGGACAACTGGACTTTTGCCATCAAGGTGGTTGGGACAAAGGGGTCGACCCGCTTCAGTCATGCTGACTGGGTGCAGAATGCGCCGGCGGCGGTACATTCCCATACTTACTCTGCCTATCATTACTCCATTGGCAATACCGCACGCTTCTTTATTGAGCGTTGCCTTATTGCCGGTGAGAGCCCTCTTTCAGGCCTGGATGATGCCATTAACTCTCAGCGCATCATTGAGGCTATTGAGAATTCCATTGAGTCGGGCCAGGCGATTAGCCTTTAATTACAAAGGATAAGGACATCCGAAGAGCTTGCCCCGGATGAGGCTCCTCTTTCAGGTGAGACCCTGAAGGGATGGAAAGAGGCTAAATGCCAGTTGAATGGCGGAATATGTCCGGACTATTCATCTCCGGGGTTTCCCAGGTCGAGTTCCATTTCATTGGTGCCTGTTTTCTTCGGGAGAGGTGCTCCTATTTTGAGGTAAGCTTTTTTCATTGCAACTCTTCCCCGCGGAGTCCGTGCAAGCATTCCCTGCATAATCAGGTAGGGTTCATAGACTTCCTCAATGGTTGATGCATCCTCGCCTGCAGCCACTGCCAGTGAGCTCAGGCCCACAGGGCCGCCGTCGAACTTGTAGATGACCGATTCCAGAATGCGCTTGTCCATTTCATCCAGGCCATCATCGTCTATGTCGATCATTGCCAGTGCCTGGTCAGCAATCTCCGCATTAATAACGCCATCGGCCTTGACCTGGGCGTAATCCCGGACCCACCTCAGCAATGAATTGGCAACGCGTGGAGTTCCACGGGCACGCGTTGCGATTTCAAGGGCGCCGCCTGACTCTATCTCGGTTTGAAGAAGTTTTGCTGAACGGGTGACGATGTGGGTGAGATCCTCCGCACCGTAGTAGTCGAGCCGGTTGGTCATCGTGAAGCGTGAACGCAGTGGAGCGGTGAGCATTCCGGCACGGGTGGTTGCCCCGACCAGCGTGAAGCGGGGCAGTGACAGCTCAATAGTCCGTGCGTTGGGACCCTGGTCGATGATGATATCAAGGCGGTAATCCTCCATTGCCGGGTAAAGGTATTCTTCAATTGCCGGGTGCAGACGATGAATCTCGTCAATAAACAGGACGTCCCCGCGTTTCAGGTTGGTCAGGATACCTGCGAGGTCTCCGGCCTTTTCAATCTGAGGGCCGCTTGTGCAGTGTAAAACGTTGCCCGTCGCTGAGGCAATAATGTGGGCAAGTGTGGTCTTGCCAAGGCCAGGGGGACCGGAGAGCAGGATATGCGACAATACATCTTTCCTGCCTCTGGCAGCTTCGACCATCAGTGCGAGTCGCTCCTTCACTTTGCCCTGACCGCAGAATTGATCAAGATCCTGCGGTCGCAGAGAAATATCAAAATCGCTCGGCGGACTCTCAGTGGTTTCAGTATAGTAATTTTCTTTCACGAGGAGAGCGCCTTGCCTGATGAGTAAATTGCCCTTTAAAAACTAACCGAGCTTAATAATTTTGTCGAGTCGGTCCCCGTTTGATGTAAGGAGTGTGTGAACCGGCAAGGCGATCTTTTGCCGGCGAGCGGCGTTACTGAAGGGTTTTTGAGGCCATCAGGTCGTAAGAGGCCTGATTTTAAAGGGATTGAGCCTGAATTTGAGACAAAAATGTAGTGGCAGAAAACCCTTAAGCAGAGTAAAATATACGCTGTTTTATGAATTAATTTTTGATGGGCGATTCGTGAATTACTCTTCAGGAGCATATTTTAAGGATCGCCAAAATTTATCATTTTCTGCATGTTATTAGTTATTCCCTCCAAAAAAATGATACCTCGCTCACTTTGCGCATTGT
>CACIUL010000080.1 GCA_902589825.1 uncultured Verrucomicrobiota bacterium | reverse complement strand
TGCAAATGAAGTGATACGACCGGCGAAACTCTGGTGTGACACTTCAACAGTTGAACAATGTTCCTCGTTTGAGGCTGAATTCGGCGGAGTGTCCGGGCTTATAGAGCTGAGTGGAAATACAATCCTTCCAGGCTACACGATTCCCAAGCTGCTTTGGCTAAAACAAAATGAACCGGAGCGCTTTGCCCGGGTTGCGACCATTCTTTTGCCTCATGATTATATCAATTATTGGCTTACCGGGGTGAAGCGGATGGAGTATGGAGATGCTTCGGGAACCGGCATCCTGGATATTCGTAACCGGCAATGGTGTCAGGAACTGGTGGAGTTTGTGGATCCTTCTGTAAGGGAAATGCTGCCTCCGCTGGGATCTTCCCTTGAAGCGCACGGTCAGCTTCGCAGTGAGCTCGCTGCAGAGTGGTCATTGCCCAAGGATGTCATTGTAAGCGCAGGGGGTGGTGATAACATGATGGGGGCAATCGGAACGGGTAATGTTGTGCCCGGGGTAATTACTGCCAGCTTGGGAACTTCGGGAACCCTGTATGGGGTTTCAGGTCAACCCGCTATTGACAAGGGTGGGGAAGTAGCCGCGTTTTGTGATAGTACAGACCAGTGGTTGCCCCTTGTTTGCACGATGAATGTTACGGTGGTGACTGAAGGGGTAAGGAAAATGTTCGACCTTGACCTTGATGGACTCGAGGCTGCCGTTGCTGACTCTCTTCCGGGTGCCGGGGGTATTTGTTTCTTGCCCTACCTGAATGGAGAGCGAACTCCCAACCTGCCTGAAGGTACCGGGGTCGTGCATGGTCTGCGGACTGACAACATGACCCCCTCCAACATGGCGCGTGCGGCAATGGAGGGTGCCACCCTGGGGCTGGCCTATGGTCTTGAGAGTTTTCGTGGAATGGGGATTACCCCGTCAGAAATCCGCCTGACGGGCGGAGGCAGCAACAGTGCACAATGGCGCCGTATTGCTGCGGATGTCTTCAATACCCCTGTAGTGATGCTGGCGACCGCAGAGGGAGCAGGACTTGGTGCAGCTATTCAGGCGGCTTATTGCCGTGAGGGCGGTTCGACCGGGTATAATGAGCTGTGCAAAAGACTTGTTGCCCTGGATGAGGGAAGCCGCTGTGATCCCGATCCTGCAAATGCCGGCATATACCGGGAACTGCTAGAAAAGCACACCGAAATCACCCGTGAACTTCACGCGGTTGGTCGGCTATAGAAAGTGAAGGCAAGGTTTTATGGATGGCTTATAGCCATGGTGATACGCACTGTGGGTTTTACCCTGCGGTGGCGGATTGATGATCGTGCGGGTATCATGGCGGATACGGCCAATGGGTCGTTGATTTTTGCCCTGTGGCATAACCAGTTATTCGGAGCTGTTCTGTTCTATTCCAGGTTTCTCAAAGAGCGTCGTACCGTGGCGTTGACCAGTCCCAGCGGTGACGGCGAAATACTTGCAGCCGTCGTTTCACATTTTAACACTGATTCGATACGTGGGTCGAGTAACAAAAGGCCCGTGGCTGCATTACGTGAGATGGTTTCTTTTCTTCGTAATGAGCCAGGCAAGGACGTGTTTATTACACCTGACGGTCCGCGTGGACCGGTGTATAAGATGGAGTCGGGTTTGCTGAAGCTCTCGCAATGGACCAAGGTGCCGGTGTTGCCTATGAGGGTAAGTTATAGTAAGGCGATTAAGCTGAAGACCTGGGACGGGTTCCGCATTCCCCTGCCTTTTTCACGTGTTGATGTGACCCTTGAGCAGTCGCAGAGTTTTGAGGGGGTGACTGACAGGAAGTCGCTTGAGGAGCAAAGGTTGGCCCTGGAAGAGCTTCTTAAATCCGGGGCTTGATTGACGGCGGGTCTGTGTCTTAGCCTCTTGAATTATGCAGTTAATAGATGGCAAGGCCGTATCTGCCAGTGTTCTTGAGGAGTGCAGGGCTCAAGTTGATTCTCTTGCGGGAAAGGGTTTGAGGCCCGGTCTGGCTGTGGTGCTGGTAGGTGACGATCCTGCTTCCCGGGCTTACGTGCGGAGCAAGGAGCGCACCTGCATTGAGCTGGGTATACATTCTGTAAAAATGGAGTTGTCGACCGAGACCAGTCAGGAGGAATTGATGGCTGTTATTGACTCGTTGAATGAGGATGAAGATGTGGATGGTATCCTGGTGCAGTCTCCGCCGCCGCCGCACATCGACGAGCGAGCAATTGTTCTGGCCATTGATCCGTCAAAGGATGTGGATGGGTTTCATCCGGTAAATGTTGCCAAGCTGGCCCTTGAAGACCCGGGCGGATTTGTCCCATGTACCCCCCTGGGGTGTCAACGCCTCCTTGGTCATTATAAAATTCAAACCAAGGGTGCTCGAGTGGTGGTTGTTGGTCGCAGCATGATTGTCGGCAAGCCCATGGCAATGCTTTTGATGTCAAGAGGTGAGCTTGGTGATGCAACAGTTACGGTTGCTCACTCCAGGACTGCCGACTTGCCAGAGGTTTGTCGCAATGCTGATATCCTTGTGGCTGCAGTAGGCCTTCCTGAGTTTATTGGACGGGATCACGTCCAGGAAGGTGCGGTGGTGATTGATGTCGGAATTAACAGGGTTGAGGATAGCGTGGCCAAAAAAGGTTATCGGTTGGTTGGAGATGTCAACTTTGAGGACGTTGCATCCCGGTGTCGCGCGATTACCCCGGTCCCGGGAGGAGTAGGACCGATGACTATTGCAATGCTGATGAGCAATACTGTGAAGGCCTGCGCTCAGCGTCGCGGGATTGAAACAGGGGATTTAGCTTGAGTTGGTTATTTTTTATTAGTGGGTAAAACTTCTTGGCGGATAAAAAAAGAAGAGGGTCCAATAGACCCTCTTCTATGTGAGACAAGGTTTGAAACCAACAACCAACCATTGCCCAACAAGTTCACTGTCATGTTTACCCCCGTAAACAGACCGTTAATAACAATATTAACTGATTTATTCACTGCCTAGGAAGCATTTATGTGAAAAACTTCTGCAAGAAAGAATGCCTACCTTGATGATAAATTTTCCTGAAATAAATCGATCGTTTCACCTGCCTGGTGTTTTAGCAGGTAAGCGCATCGGTTTCATGCAGCCCCCGCACAGCGACTGCATTATTTCGGGTTCATTAATTGTTTTTCTTCGCATGCGCATTGATGGCTCATGGCAATGAACTCCCCAGCTCAAGGGTTTGATGTCCGCCTGCCCGAGCGCATGCAGGACTTCTTCAGTCAGGAGGGGGTGCTGTCTGTGTCCAAGGACTTTGAATACCGTCCGCAACAACAGGAAATGGCTGTTGCTGTTTCAAGGTCGCTTATCGATTCCAGACCGCTTGTCGTGGAGGCGGGAACCGGCGTGGGCAAGTCGCTCGCCTATCTGGCGCCAGCGGTTTCCTTTGCGCTCAGTCAAAAGAGAAAGGCTGTTATTTCAACCCATACCATTAACCTGCAGGAACAGCTTGTAGACAAGGATTTGCCCCTGTTGGCAAGGCTTCTGGATATCGGGTTCAATGCCGTGCTGATGAAGGGCAGGGCAAATTATTTGTGTCCAGGCAGATTGCGCAGAGTCATTGCAGATGCAGATGATTTGTTTGAGTCTGAGGACATTGACGAGCTGGACTTGATTAGCGAATGGGCAGAGGAAACCAGTGATGGTAGCCTTAGTGATCTCGGTTTTGAGCCCCGTGCCCATGTCTGGGATCAAGTTTGCAGTGAAAGGCATGTCTGTAATCCGAAAAGTTGTGGGCCTGAGAGCGGTTGCTTTTACCAGGAGGTAAGGAGAGAGGTTGCTGACGCGGATGTGGTTGTTCTGAACCATACATTGCTCTTCACCCTGATGGACGTGATGGACGAGTCGGATTGCTCTGGGGAAGGATTTGTTTTCCCTAATGATTTTCTCATTATTGATGAAGCGCACACCTTGGAGAATGTTGCTGCCCGTCAACTTGGGCTGAGGGTGTCGCAGTCGGGTATACTGTATAACCTGCGCAGGCTGTATAATCGGAAAAGCCACCGTGGTCTCTTTCAGGTATTGCGTCATCCTGAAGGAGTAAAGCGTGTAAGTACACTTGTTGATTCTGTGGAGGATTTCTTTGAGGTGCTCGAATCAGCTTGCCAGTTTGGTGAGTGGGGAGGGGAGTGCAGGATCAGGGAAAGCGGACTCGTTGAGGATTTACTTGCCGGTGGTTTCCTTGCCCTTGAGGAAGAGATCAAGGATGCAGCTGAAAACAACAACAATGATGCGATCCGCTCTGAATTGCTTGAATTGGGAGCGCGAGTTGGAGCTGCCAGGGTTGCCATTGATTGTTTCCTTACTCAATCAGAGGAGGGGCACGTTTACTGGGTCGAGAGAGGTAAAGGAGTATCAGGCGGGCTGTCCATGAATAGCGCTCCCAGCAGTGTTGCTGCTGCTCTTCAGGAGAAGTTTTTTTCACGCGGGAAAAGCTGTGTCGTGACCAGTGCAACGCTTTCCATTGGTGAGAATCGCGAGGCGCTTGGTTATTTCCGTCAAAGGGTAGGTGCTACGGAGGTTGAATCCATCCAGATTGGAAGCCCTTTTAGTTATGCGGAACAAATGAAGGTCTACATCTCGCGATCGATGCCTGACCCGAGGTCAGCCGAATATGAGGAAGCCCTCGTTAAGCGTGTGGAATATTTTATCGACCAGACTGAGGGAAGGGCTTTTGTTCTATTTACCAGCTATCGGCTGATGAATGCCGTGGCGGAAAAAATGGAATCCTTCTTTAAGGCCAGGTGCTATCGGCTTTTTGTCCAGGGCAGGCAACTTCCAAGGCACAGGATGTTGAGTGAATTTCGTAAAGATATTTCAAGTGTGCTTTTTGGCACAGACAGTTTCTGGGCCGGGGTCGATGTTCCCGGCGAATCCTTGTCAAACGTGATAGTAACCCGGCTGCCTTTTGCGGTTCCTGACCATCCCCTTACTGCTTCCCGGCTTGAGGTGATTGAACAATCAGGAGGTAACCCTTTCCTTGAGTATTCTGTCCCAGAGGCCATCCTCAAGTTGCGTCAGGGAGTGGGCCGACTCATCAGGTCTTCCGGTGACAGTGGGATTGTCGTCATCCTTGATAACCGTGTGCTGACCAAGCGGTATGGGCGAGCCTTCCTCAGGGCGTTGCCCGATGCGCCGGTCGAGGTGATTGATGAGGAGTTCAGTCAATAGTGCCGTGCCTGGAAAGAAGGTCCCTGAACTCCTCGACGGGCCATTGGCCCGGAGCATTTCCTTCATTTAATGCTGCATAATTGAGTAAAGAGCCGCTTTGGGCTGTTATGAGCCGTGATGCCATGCCCAGTTTGCCCATTCCCATTAGCGAAAGGCACTGGTTGGGGAATGCGGTAAATAATGAGAGTAACCGGCACAGTTGCTCCGGGGTGTCAGTGGTTGTTGCTACCTTGATCAGGTCAGCATGATTGGCGATGCCACTCTTAACAATTTGTTCTAGTTTCTCGGTTGTGGGTGTTGATAAGAAATCATGTGCAGAGAGGATCAGGGTGAGGTTTGATTGCCTGGCAATCTTAATGGTTTCAGTCATCTGTGCGGCATGGGCTATTTCGATGTCTATAGCCGCTGCATGCGGGATCAGGGGGGCCAAAAGAGCGCTTCTTTCTGCATCGCTGTGCAGGTCGCCGTTCCCGCCTTCATCAGGATGACGGCAGGTCAGGATAACCGGGCTCGCACAGGCAATTTCCATGCAGAGCTCTGGAGTGACGGTAAAATGGTCAATGCGGATTTCCACAATATCCCAAGGCGCCGGACCCGATGAACCCGAAATCTTTCTAAGGTCAGCCTCATTGGTGAGTGGGACCACAATGCTTGCTTGATTGAGCGGTATTGACATTTGCCTCTGAAAGCGTTTGTTTTTAAAAGTTTTAGGAGCCGGGCATTCGCGTGACTGTGCTGTTGAATCTACTAGGCATCAATGCTCGGGCGGAAACAAGAAATCAATCTCCAGATCAATCAGATTCTGGACAGTTGCCTTATTGCTTTGTCTTTTTGGCTTTGCCATTCTCTCCGTTATTATAATCCATACGGATGGTTTGGTCCTGCTGACATCCAAATTCCCCCTTTGGGTGACTTTTTCTGGGTCATGGCAATTGTGGTGCCGTTTACACCTGTCGTGCTTGAAATGTTTGGTTATTATGAGCATCCCCTGCAGAAAACGGTATGGCGTTCGATCAAGCAATTGGTTCAAACGTTGATGATAATCGGCGTGGTGATTGGTGGGTGTGTCGTCTTTTTCAAGTGGGGGGCGCAGAGCAGGATTGTGCTTGGAATGCTGACGATTGTAGGAGGGGGCATTCTATTGCTCAAGGAGGCTTTAATGAGGAAGCATCTGCGCTCCCGAATAGAGGATTGGGGTTGGCGTGAGGACATCCTGCTTGCCGGCGGGAGCGAAGACATGAGATCGCTCAGGAAACAGCTTCACGATGGAGGTGACCCCTCACTTAACATCGTGGCAATGGTTGACCTTGAAACCTGTGGCAGTGATGACTTTGTCAATGCGCTGCATGAGCATTCTCCTGAACGTGTCGTGATTGCGGCCGGGCAAGTGAAGTTTGCCAGTATCCAGGAGACAATAGGTGCCTGCGAGACGGAGGGGGTTGAAGCATGGCTCTCAACGGATTTCATAAGGACTTCAATAGCCCGGCCTTCCCTGGATGTTCTTTCAGGCAGCACGATGATGGTGTTCAGGAGTGCCCCGGGGGTTTCCTGGTCCATTTCCGTGAAGGAATTATATGACCGGGTTGGAGCTGCCTTGATATTGTTACTCACCTTGCCGCTCTGGCTGCTGGCATTCATCGGCATCAAGATGTGCTCGCCCGGCCCGGTTTTTTTCACGCAACAAAGAGGAGGCAAAAACGGCCGCCCTTTCTCGATGTATAAGTTTCGCACGATGGGGGTTAATGCAGAAAAGGAGAAGCAAGCCCTTGAGGATGATAATGAGATGAGTGGCCCGGTTTTCAAAGTGGAGAATGATCCAAGGATTTTTCGTTTCGGCGGCTTTTTAAGACGTTGGAGCATTGATGAGTTGCCCCAGCTGCTCAATGTGCTGCTTGGCCAGATGAGCCTTGTGGGGCCCCGTCCTTTGCCTGTAGACGAGGTTGCGAGGATTGAAAATTCCATGCAACGGCGGAGGCTGAGCATGAAGCCTGGACTTACCTGCCTGTGGCAGGTAAGCGGCAGGAATTCGATCACGAGCTTTGACGAATGGGTCCAGCTTGACCTCAAGTATATCGACAACTGGTCTATCTGGCTTGATTGCAAAATTCTTTTCCTTACTGTTCCTGCCGTATTCGGCCAGCGTGGAGCCAAATAATGAACTAAAACGACGCGACCAATGGACGTATTTTCAAACCAGAGAAGAGCGAAAAAGATCAGTGTCGTCACTGGTGGAGCGGGCTTTCTTGGCTCGCATCTTTCCGACCGGCTGCTTGAGGCAGGTCATCAGGTGATTGCCATCGACAATCTGCTTACCGGTAATGTGCGCAACATAGAGCACCTCTTCGGGAATGCAGATTTCCGCTTTATTGAACACGATGTGACCAACTTTATTTACCTGCCTGGTGAAATTGATTACGTCTTTCATTTTGCTTCGCCTGCAAGCCCCATTGATTATCTGGAATTTCCTATCCCCACCCTGAAGGTTGGCGCCCTCGGCACACATAACACTCTGGGACTGGCCAAGGCAAAGGGGGCGACTTATCTCATTGCGTCGACCTCTGAAGTTTATGGGGATCCGTTGATTCACCCCCAGAAGGAGGATTACTGGGGGAACGTCAACCCAATCGGGCCAAGGGGAGTGTATGATGAAGCAAAGAGATTTGCGGAGGCGATGGCAATGGCCTATCACCGCTATCACCGGCTGGACACGAAAATTGTCAGGATCTTCAACACCTACGGACCGCGGATGCGGCTCGAAGATGGACGGGTCGTGCCTGCATTTATTGGGCAGGCGCTGGCAAATGAGCCCCTTACAGTATTCGGGGACGGTTCGCAGACGAGGAGTTTCTGTTATGTATCCGACCTGGTTGAAGGCATTCTGCGGCTGTCTACTTCAGATACTCACAACCCCGTGAACATTGGCAATCCAACGGAAATGAGCATCAGGGAATTTGGCGAGGCAATTATTAAGAAGATGAAAACATCATCAAAGCTTGAGTTTAAACCGCTGCCAATTGATGATCCGCGGATCAGGCAGCCGGATATTTCGCTGGCACGCGAGTTATTGGATTGGGAGCCTAAAGTGGATTTTGATACGGGGATTTCACAAACAATAGACTATTTCCGGGCATTTATCGAATCTGGCCAATAAGCTTAGATTTTGCACTCTGACCTTGCAAATTAGCTGCTCAGCGGCTAACAAATCTGCTGTTTGTTTCGCCTCTGGATTATCCCACATTAAATCTCAGGCGAGCGTTTTTCCAATTATTGATAAAATTCTCACCCCAATAACAAATGTTTGGACAGATCATATCCGTGTTACTTTGCGCCTTTGTGCTCGTGTTCTCGACCAGTGTTTTGCCGGCCCAGAGTAAAGCAGACATTGGCAAGATTACTGTAACTGCAGCAAAGAGTCCTGATTTCTCTGTTGGCAGTGGATTGAAAGAACCCAAGGGCATACGCAAAGACTGGTTGCAGATTGATGTCAGTTTCA
>CACIUL010000079.1 GCA_902589825.1 uncultured Verrucomicrobiota bacterium | reverse complement strand
TGGTGCAAATTCCCGACGTGCAAGGAGGTGGCGGTCGCTTTCGCAAGAACGATCTCACCCTGAATAACTTCACCGGTTGCGCGGGCCAGCATATCTTCCGCGGGGATCGCCTTCCCGGGGATATGTATGGCGACTACTTCATTCCCGAGCCGGTCGGCCGCCTGGTGCGCAGGGCGAAGGTTGTAAACGAGAATGGCAAGATTATCGTGAAAAACGCAACACCCGGGACCGAGTTCATGCGTTCCCGCGACGCCAATTTCCGGCCGCTCAATGCGGGAACGGGGCCGGACGGATGCCTGTACATTGTCGACATGTACCGCGGCATCATTCAGGAGGGAAACTGGGTCCGGCCGGGTTCCTACCTGCGCGGTGTCGTGGAAAACTACGGTCTCGACAAAAACATCAAGCGCGGACGCATTTACCGCGTGGTCCACAAGACAACCAAGAGGGAAAAGAAACCGCAAATGCTCAATGCGAAGACGTCCGACCTGGTCAAGAACCTCTCCCACCCAAATGGCTGGTGGCGTGACACGGCGCAGAAGCTCATCGTGGTGCGTGGGGACAAATCCGTGACTGCAGAGTTGAAAACCCTGGCCGCCGCCGGCAAGAACCCACTGGGTCGCCTGCATGCACTGTGGACACTCGATGGGCTTGGTGAATTTGACCCCGCGGTCATTACGACGGCAATGGACGACAGTGATTCACGCGTCAGGGCTGCCGCCATACGCCTTTGTGAAGGAGAACTCATGTCCGGTAACAAGACCCTCATCAGCAAGCTCTCAAGGATGAGTAATGATGATGATATCGAGATTGCCATCCAGCTGGTATTATCACTTGGCCGAAGCGGTGCAGAAGGTGGTGGCGAGATTATCGGCAAAGTGCTGGACAAGCACCCGGGAAACGAGGCGCTATCGGCAATCACTCGCAACTATCGAGCACAGATTGAAGAGGCCAATAAACGCAGGCAGGAAAACAAATTCCTGACCATGGGGCGAACCAACTACAAGACAATTTGTGTTGCCTGCCATGCGGAAAACGGCAAGGGCACGGCAGTCGCCGGCACGGACATGACTCTGGGCGCCCCGCTGGTGGGCTCTCACCGCGTGGTCGGCAAAAAAAACATCCCGATCAGGGTCATGCTTAAAGGCATGACCGGTGAACTGGACGGCAGGAAGTTCCCCGGGCCCATGCTCCCGCTGGAATCCTACGATGATGAATGGATTGCCTCAGTGCTCACCTATGTGCGCAAATCCTGGGGAAACAACGGCTCACTTGTAACCCCTCGGGAAGTTGCCGCCGTTCGCGCACAGGTCAAGAACCGCAAGGAAATGTGGACATCCGAGGAAATCCTGGCCATGGCGCCGGTTGCCCGTACAGAAATGAAAAAATGGAAATTTACCGCCAGCCACCGTGCCGAGGGATGCAACTCAGCCATCGATGGTGACATCTCCTCGCGCTGGGACACCGGCATGACCCAGCGCCCCGGCATGTGGTTTGCCTTCGACATGGGAAGTGAGCGGGAACTCACATCCCTCGTGCTCGACGCAAGCCGCTCAGCCGAGGACTATCCCCGCCAGTATAGTGTGGAGGTATCCAGTGACGGCAAAGAATGGAGTAAGCCGGTTGCCGCTGGCAGGGGGAAATCACCGGTGCTTGAAATCGTGTTGCCGCCGACGACGACCCGCCATGTACGCATCAGCCAGCACGGGCATGCCAACGGGAAATTCTGGTCCATTCACCAGCTTGAGGTCTACGCGCAGTAAACAGCATTACTCCCCGGGTCCCTGGTAACTCAAGCAATGACTTGATGGACGACCTTGCCAAAAACGTCAGTAAGGCGGAAATCACGCCCTGCGTAACGGTAGGTGAGTTGCTCATGGTCAATACCCAGCAGGTAGAGGATCGTCGCATGCAGGTCGTGAACGTGCACCGGGTCCACAACGGCATGCATACCAAATTCATCAGACTGCCCATATGCCAAGCCTCCCTTCAGCCCGCCTCCTGCCAGCATCATTGAAAATGCAGTGTGGTGATGATCGCGCCCGGGCTTTCCCTTGTCCTGTTTCTGCATATAGGGAGTGCGCCCGAATTCCCCGCCAAAAACAACAAGGGTTTCCTCCAACATGCCGCGCCTCTTTAAATCCGAGATGAGCGCAGCGGCAGCCCGTTCGGCGTCAGCACAAAGCATTGCATGACGCCGGTCATGATCGTTGTGCGAATCCCATGGCTGGTTATCCCCATCCTCGGTGTAATACACCGTAGTAAACCGGACGCCCCGCTCAGCAAGACGACGGGCGAGTAAACAGGACTTGGCAAACCTGGAACTACCATATGCCTCCCGGGTTCGCACTGGCTCCCTGGAAATATCGAAGGCATCCGTGGCTTCTATCTGCATCCGGTATGCCGTCTCCATGGTGGCAATATGTGCCTCGAGTTGCGTATCCTCACCACCTCGACGCAACTGGTGCGCATGGTTGATTTGAGACAAGAGCTTGAGTTGCCTTTTCTGCTCATCCAGGGTTGATGAACCGTTGCTGATATTGGCCAGCAGCTTGTCGACAGCCATGTCACGGGTAATGACGCTTGCCGCCTGATATTTGGCTGGAAGAAAGCCCGAGCTCCAGAGGGCCGGTCCCACGACGGTCTTCGGGCTGGGCCGCAACACCACGTATCCCGGCAGATTTTCATTCTCGGAACCAAGGCCATACAGCGCCCATGACCCCAGCGAGGGGCGGGTTGGCTGCAAAACACCGGTATGCATCTGCAGGAGGGCCGGTTCATGGTTTGGGACATCACAGTGCATGGAACGAATCACGCACAGATCATCCGCGATACGTGCCAGGTTTGGCAGGGACTCACTGAGCTGCAATCCGGAGTCCCCGTACCGGCTAAACTCCAAGGGGGAAGGCATATACCCCGCGTTTGCCGCCTTGTAGAGCTTGCCTTCCGGTTTTTGCCCCTCGTGCTCTGCAAGAGCCGGCTTCGGGTCAAATGTATCAATGTGCGATGGAGCACCGTTGAGAAAGAGAAAAATAACCCGCTTTGCCCTGGCCGGGATATTTCCAAGTCCGGTATTAGCCGGGTTTGCCGCAATGCCAGGGGTTCGGCTGAGCATTCCACTCAAGCCCAGCATTCCGAAACCACCGGCCATGCGACCAAGCATGCAGCGCCGGGAAACTGGCAGTTGATGGCCTTTGCTAATCACGGAAAAGAAACTCGTTAGACATCATAAGGGTTTGCACAAAACGCGTCCAGTCCTCATGTCCTGCATCCTGGTTTTCTCCAAGGAATTCCAGAGCGGCTTCCAGCTCATTATCCTGTGTTCCTCGTGAGAGGATCATGCGATAAGCCCTCTCTATCTTTCCAGACATATTTTCCCGGGGCAAGCTTGAAGCAACCTTGCCGGCCCGTTCAATGACAAAGGGACTGTTAAGCATAAAGAGCTTCTGAGCCGGAGTGACCGTCTGGTCACGGTGCGAAACATGCACATTGGGATCAGGGTAATCAAACATGGCCAGGAATGAGTCCAGTTCCTTACGGCTTATCCTTGAATAAACCGTGCGCCGCCGGTTTGAGGAATCGTCCACATCCTTTGAGCCCTTCCCGCTGTCACCGTGTTCAAGTTCACCCGAGGCCATCAGCAGTGAATCACGCAACATTTCAGCGGTCAACCGACGCCGCTCCATGAAGGATAACCATTGGTTCCCCTCGTCCCGCAATCGTTTCTGCTCCGAAACAAAAGAACTCTGGCGATAGGTTGACGAAAGCACCATCTGCCTGAGGAGGTTCTTTATCGACCAGCCATCCTCCATGAAGCGCAGGGCGAGATGATCAAGTAATTCCGGATGAGTAGGGCGAGCACCCAGCCTGCCGAAGTTACTGGTGGTCGCAACCAGGCCGCTGCCAAAGATCATTTTCCAAAGCCGGTTCACCATCACCCGTGCTGTCAGTGGATTGTTGGGATCGGCAATCATCCGGGCGAGTTCATCCCTTCCGCTGCCGCCTCCTGCAAAGGGCTGAGGTTGTGGTCCGGCCAATACTTCAAGGAATCTTCTAGGAACCTCCTCGCCCTTATCCTCCACGTTTCCCCTGCGGAAAACAGGAAGGTTCCTTACTTTACCCTCCTTCACAAGGTGTGCCTCTCCCTGTGAGCCGTCAGCAAACTTGATCTTGCGCTTATCCACCTGCGTACTGGCAAAGATGCCAGCCAGGGCATAGTAGTCATGCACGGTGAACGGATCATACTTGTGCTGATGGCAACGTGCACAAGCCACGGTAAGCGCCATAAAGCCGCGCGAGACAACATCAACAGCGTCTTCCCACTCCTCAGCCATCACGTCAAGCCGGCCCCGGTTATAATACTGTGGCCCCAACCCGAGAAACCCCAGAGCCGCGAGGTCATCCTTACCCTGCTCGCCCATCGTGTCAGCAGCAAGCTGGAGGCGAATAAACCGATCGTAGGACAAATCATTGTTGAAGGCTGAGATCACCCATTGGCGATAACGATGCGCATGCGGGTAGAAGAACTTCTTGTCATTGCCCACCTGATGAGCCTGGTCTTCCGCATAACGTGCAATATTCAACCAGATACTTGCTAACCGTTCTCCAAAAGTGGGAGCTTCCAGCAGGCGGTCGACCAGTTGCTCGAATGCGTCAGGGCGCGTGTCTGAGGCAAAGGCATCCGCCTGCTCAGCGGTAGGCGGTAGCCCTGAAAGGTCATAAAAAACACGCCGCGCAAGGATGCGCCTGTCTGCCTGCCCTGCAGGCACCAGCCCGGCAGACTCCATGCCAGAGAGAATAAAGCGGTCAATATCTCCCCTCGCCCATCCTGCCCTCTGCGCTTCAGGAACAGCGGCATGCACCGGCGGCTTGAACGACCAGAAGTCCCTTGCTTTCTCCCAGTCGGTGCTATCAGCGGGACAGAACGCCACGCTTATCCATATTGCTGCCAAAGACAATGGTGATGGCGACAAATTGCGGATCATGGCAACCAATCCTAAAACGGCAGACAATAAGATGCAATGGGTCTTGCCCGGAATAGGTGCTCCCCATCATTCCTCCCGCCATGCCTCACCCACATAAGCTTTCCCCTCAAGGTATAAGTCCAGTCGCTGGTTCACTTTTTTTACCTCAGGCTGATCATCAAGCAGCTCCAGGGCGGCTTGTGCACTGCGGACAGCCAGGGAATATTCACCCAGGGATGCCTGGGCTGCCGCGAGAAGATCAAGATAGGCTGGATTTTTTTTCCTGCTGATGTGCACAAGACGATTTGCCAGGGCCTGAGCCTCGGCAGGACGGCGCACGGAAGGGTCGGGATGAGTTGCCAGAATCCATGCCAGATGCTCAGCGGCACTGATGGTTTTCGGGAAACGGCGCAGGGTCTCCTGGTAAGCCTTGATAGCATCCCTTACATTGCCGGCATCACGCAGCGCATCAGCCTTCCCGAGCAAGACCTTACCCGGGTCGGAAAGGCGTGCCAGCTCATTGCGCAACACTCCAATAACATCATTGACCCTCGCATCAACCGGGTTGCGGGCGGCAACCCCCTCCAGATAGCGCAGGGCAGCTTCCGGTTGTGCCGCATCAACCAATTGCGAACTCACATTGAGCGGTTGCGGCTCAGGAACAGGTGATATGAACCTCCCGGGAAAGGCAAGCGCGGCTCTCCGCCACGCCTGGGGATCCAACCCAAGAAGTTTGGCATCCTGCAGAAGACGATCCACCCCGACACTGCCCTTGTATATCACCGCCACCCTTCCCTGCCGGTCAATCAGGAAGCTGCTGGGTACAGGCAAGGGTGTCCACCGGTCAAGAATGGCCCGCTGAAAAAGATCAAGCCCACGCACCACGGCAGGCCCCACAGCCGCACTTTGAAAGGGAAAATCCCTTCCGGCTTGAGGATCGCCGTCCGCATTGAGGGTAAAGATGCGCAATCCCGATGCCTTTAACCGTTCATGATCCTCAGCCCACCGGGAAAGTTCCTCCACGCACGAGAGGCATTTCTCCGACCAAAGGTTCAATAGCATCGGCCCCTTGAGTTCTCCAAGGCTGTCGAACTTCGGCAGGGGAAGCCTGGCAGGCAAGACCACACGTGCCGAGGGCTCATCGGGCAATGGAAGCTGAGCGGCGGCCACCAGCTTTTTCTGTTGCGAAGGAGGGTTCCAGGGCACGGCGGCCGTCTTACCAAATGCCACCAGGTAGAATCCACCGGGTTCAATGCCTGTAATCTCCTCGATGCCCCCGCCCGGCCACCGAACAACAACCCGGGCAATCTCCACCTTTTCACCCAGACCGAAATGCAGCCATGCACTTCCCTGAGAAAGGAAGGCATCCCCGCCATGCACCGTTCTCAGTAAAGGTGCCGTTTGCCCCTCAAGCCATAACTCCACGCGAGCTCCTATTGCATCTCTGCTTACCCTTGCACCGTCCCCCTCTAGCCTGAGGGCAAGCCACTTGCCGGGAATCACCGGGGAACGGTTTTCCAGAAATCTCACGCGGGGTGCTGTCCTGCATGTAAGCCAAAGATCCAGGTCGCCATCAAAGTCCCAGTCAGTTGCCACGACCGCCCGGGCATCATCAGGAAAATCAAACCCGCTGATGGCAGAGATATCAGTGAATCCTTTCCCTGCCCTGTTCAGGAAAGCACAGTTACGCTCGTTGCCGCTAAATGACCTGTCCTCATGAAGCAAACGGTTCAGAGCCCTCCAGCCCTGTTGATAACGTATCGTTTCCGAAGGCGACACGTCAGCACTCAGTGGCGATTGCGACACGACCTGCCGCCAGTAAACACTTCACAAGTCACCGGTATCCGGTGCCGTGATAAAACCATTTGCAACCACAAGGTCCTGCCACCCGTCATTATTAAGGTCAGCAAAACGAGAACCCCAGGCCCAGCGTCCCATCGTTACACCTGCGGAAAGACTGACATCACTGAACTTGCCGCCCGGTTTCCCCTCAAAGAGGGAATTACCGCGGGCATGCCGTCGGTAACCCGCGAGCAGTTCATCTCCGGCATCCGGTTTAAACTGCCTCTGGTAGGTAATCCGGTTCCCCGCTGCCGAAAACATATTGCTGATATAGAGGTCAAGTATCCCGTCACGGTTGAAGTCAGCCCAGCTCACCGACATTCCTGCTGACATGTCCTCAATGCCGAGTTGCGCGGCAACATCGGTAAACCGGCCTCCATCATTCCTGTACAGGTTGTTGCGCCCGTAATCATTGGCAACATAGAGATCCGGGTCACCATCATTGTCGTAATCCTCCCAGCTGGCAGCAAAACTGAAACGGTTGTTGTTTTGATCAAGCCCGACAGCACCAGTCACATCAACGAAATCCCAGTTTCCGTCATTGCGCAGCAGCATATTGCGCCCTCCATTTTGTGCATCATGGTAGGGAAGGGGTTCACCCAGTGCCCCGCTTTCCGCGCGGTTTGCCGCAGGGTTGTAGCCACAAAGGAAAAGGTCAAGGTCGCCATCAAGGTCAAAATCAGCAGCACAGATCGAAAATGTCTGGGCGTGCGTGCTCTGGCCCAGCGCAAGTTCAAACCTCTCTCCGCCCAGGTTATCCATGAACAAAATCTTGAAGTCCTGGGAAACAGCAAGGTCACGATCCCCGTCGTTATCAAAGTCAAGTATCAGGGCACTCGCACAATAATCGAGCCAACCCGTGGCGCTCTTGCCGGTAATATCACGCATGGTTCCGTCCGGGTTGCGGACAAAGAGCCGGTTAGGCAATCCTCCCTGCTGGCAAATATACATATCCTCAAGTCCATCCCCGTTCACGTCACCAACTGCCAACCCATGGTTGGCAACGACATCCAACCCGAAATCACGAGCCGTCCTGCTCCTCCAGTAGTCTGTCGAGCGCAACAGTTGCTTCTTGTAGGCCTCGGTATCCCCAAGAACCGAAGCCGTGGAATCAACAAATAACGTCTCGCCTCTTTCACTAAAATAGCTCACCTCCTCGTAACTTAATACCTTTATGCCAACCAGCCTCGGTTCTTCATGCTGCACCTTCCATGATGTATCCCACTCGGAATTCATCTGCCTGCGACCTTTATCAGTCATGCCGGAAACCTGGACAAGCACCTGGGCACTCACAAAGCCTGTATTGGAACGGATACGGTAAAGCTTCAATGCCACATGCAACGGACCGGGACGGTTAAAAACGGCCACTAAATGCCTGACCTGTTCAGCTATCCCGTCAAGCGGTGAATCCTCCGGCATTCCACGGTAAACAGCAAAGGTCGTGCCCAAGTGAATTGTTTTCAGGTGCTGTGCCCGCAGCGGGCTTGCGGTGTAATCCGCATCGACCAGTTCCTCAAGGCTGGAATAACCTGTTACGAGAGAATCTTTAATCATGCCGGCAAGTTTCTTGAGCTTGCCTCCCACAGCCTCACTGAGGGCTTCCGAATCCCAACCATCCTCTTTCGGATCAATCCTTGACCATGCATCGGCAAGGGGTGCGATCACAGGAGCATCCTCAAGCCCGGGAGCAGGAATCATTTCGATTACCGTCTTATCGGGGGAAGGGACTTCATTGACAGGATGCTTCCCCCGGGGAGAACATCCGGCGAACAACCAGGCAAACAGGCAAAGCAACACCATTCTCTGCAAACCCGGCAGGCAACACCATGCAGTTTCCATTCAACTTATCCTCATACCGCTATCAATAAAAAACAAGCAAGTCACCGCATACTGTGACAAAAAACCTTACCAAACTGGATTACTTCTCCGCTTAGCATGGAAATTTGCAGTTTTGAAATCGAAAAAACAGCTCAATGACAAATATTTTCTGAATTCTCACTTTCAAATAGGATGATTTAAGGAAAGCCAACAACCACTCATCATGGTAAATTAATCCAATGCTTTGCACCTCATGCATCATGAAAAAGGTGATAAATATGCATGACCCAACATTATTCTAGAGTCCCCTCATTCATCAACAGGCCATGAACACC
>CACIUL010000078.1 GCA_902589825.1 uncultured Verrucomicrobiota bacterium | reverse complement strand
CCTTTGACTGCCCGGACGGCAACCAGGTCATCCCGAAGCGTAGCCGTTCCACCACACCGTTGCAGGCCTTGAACCTTTTCAACAGCAAGTTCATCCTTGGCCAGGCTGCCAAGCTTGCCCTGCGACTGGAGCAGGAAGCCGGGGGTGATCCCGCCAGTCAGGTGCAAAGGGCCTTTCATTTATTTTACTCCCGTTCCGCCAGTGATGAGGAAGCCCGGGATGCCGTTGATTTCATCGAGGCTCATTCATTAAGGGACTTTTGCCGGGCAATGTTCAACACCAATGAGTTCCTGTTTACTTTCTGATGCTGGACAAACGCCATTTACTTGATCGACGGGATTTTCTTTCGCATTCTGCGGGAGGGTTTGGTGCCGTTGCCCTTGCGCAGTTGATGGCATCCGAGGGTTTGCTTGCCGGCGTGAAGGATCGGGAGAGTGCCCCGGGGAAAAAACCAATCCGTCCGGAAATCAACCCGGCCAGCCCGCATGCCCCGCGCAAGCCGCACTTTACCCCGCGCGCGACCCAGGTGTTACAGATTTTCTGTTCGGGTGCAATCAGTCAGGTGGACACCTTTGACTATAAGCCGGAACTGGTTCGCCAGCACGGCAAGCCATTGCCAGGGGGGGACAAGTTGATCACTTTTCAGGGAGCGCAGGGCAACCTCACCAAAAGTCCCTGGGAATTCAAGCCGCGCGGAGAGTCCGGCAAGATGGTCTCCGAACTGGTTCCACGCCTTGGACAACTGGCTGACGAAATGTGCTTTGTGCATTCCCTGACCGGAAAGACGAATACACACGGGCCCGGCGAGAATTTCATGTGCACGGGATTTACCCTGGATGGATTCCCAAGTGCCGGAGCATGGATGACTTATGCACTGGGGAGTGAGGCTGAGGACCTGCCGGCTTATGTTGCCATTCCCGATGTTCGTGGAACACCGCAATCGAGTGTGAATTGCTGGGGCCCGGGTTTTTTGCCCGCTGCATTCCAGGGAACAGACTTCAATGCGGCCAAACCCCTGCGCAATCTGGCCCCCCCTGAGGGAATCAATGCCGGTATTGATGCAGCTACCCGCCAGTTCCTTGAGCGGCAGAACCGCCGGCACCTTGAGTCTTTTCCCGGCGACAGTGCGCTTGCCGCGCGGATTGCCAGCTACGAGCTGGCGGCAAAAATGCAGTTAAGCATTCCCGGGATTACCGACCTATCCAGCGAGCCAGCCCATGTTCTTCGCGCCTACGGGACTGATGAATCCGGAAACAAGGTGAAGGATTTGCGGGCAGCTTATGGGAGGAATTGTATCCTGGCACGGCGGCTTATTGAAAAGGGTGTTCGCTTTGTGCAGCTCTTCAACGGTGCATACCAGACCGGGGGCGAGGGAGTGAGCAACTGGGACGGGCACAAGCAAATCAAAAATCAGTACTCAGTCCACGGCCCGGTACTTGACCAACCAACAGCGGCCTTGCTTAAGGACCTCAAGGACCGGGGCTTGCTTGCCAATACACTGGTGATTTTTAATTCAGAATTTGGCCGTATGCCAACTTTCCAGAAGGGCGCCAGCGGGCGGGATCACAATCCTTCAGGCTTTACCGCCTGGATGGCCGGAGCAGGTGTTAAGGCTCCCTTCAGCTATGGGAAAACGGATGATTTCAGTTACAAGGCAGTTGAGAATGTCACGACCGTTTATGACTTTTACGCGACCGTGCTGCACATTCTCGGTCTCGACCACGAGCGGTTGAGTTTTTACCACAACGGAATTGAGCGTCGCTTGACGGATGTTCACGGGCACGTCATCAAGGATATCCTGACATGATCAGGGCATTGCGCTTTTTTATGGTTTGCTAACAGGTAAGCATGAAGCCACGAACCTTTATTTTGCTTTTAAGCATGCTTCTCATTGGCGTGGCTCCGGGGGAATCCGGAAAAGTAGCGGGGAGTGATGCCACTGAAAGCTCACCTGACAATGATGCCCTGTGGGCTTTTCAACCTGTGGGTACTCCCGAGGTTCCCCTCGCCAAGGAGCAGGATTGGCCGCGCGATGCCATTGACAAGTTTGTCATCGCACGCATGGAGGGCAAGGGCCTGCAGCCCGCTGCGGATGCCAGCCCGACAACGTTGATCCGCCGGCTCTATTATGACCTTATTGGGCTGCCACCCACCATGGAGGCAGTGGAGGCATTCCAGAAAGAGGCCGCCGTTGATTCCCGTGGCGCGATTGAAAAACTGGTCGATGAATTGTTAGCCTCGCCGCATTTCGGGGAACGATGGGGCAGGCACTGGCTTGACGTGGCACGGTTCGGCGAATCCAACGGCGACGATGGCCTGGGCCGCAATGCTTCCTTCCCGCATGCCTGGCGTTACCGTGATTATGTCATTGATGCCCTCAACCGTGATGTGCCCTATGACCGGTTCATCACGGAGCAAATTGCCGGGGATCTTCTGCCACATGAGGATGATGCCCAGCGGGACCGGCAACTGGTGGCTACTGGTTTCCTTGCCATAGGTGCCAAGCCGGCAAAGGCGATGAATAACAACTTTGCCATGGATGTCGTGGACGACCAGATCAACGTGGTGAGCACTGCCGTGATGGGACTCAGCGTGGCCTGTGCCCGTTGTCATGACCATGAGCATGACCCCGTGCCGACAAGGGATTACTACGCGCTGGCGGGGATTTTTACCAGCACCGAGACGCTCTGGGGCAGGGCGGGCAATGAGAAACTGACTGCCCCGCCAACGCCCCTGCACGAACTCAAGACGATGCTTCGCAGGGATGGTCAAGCTGACCCGTCACTGAAGTCCACGGCCGGAGTGCCTGTATTTGAGCCCGGCTACCAGGCGGCGATTGCTGGGCTCAAGCCGGAACTCTACCTCGACTTTGAAACGCTGCCCGGCTCCCTTGTGGTAAAGAAGCAGGTCAGCGCCTCGGTGGAAAATGCCGGCACCTTCAATGGCGGGTGGCTTGAGGGTCAACTCAAGAATAATATTGATTCCTATACGGTTTCCTTCTGGTTTCGCAATGATATCGAGAATCAGGCCCGGGCCGTCACCGGATATCTTTTTTCGCGTGGTCCCCCGGGGGAAAAGGGTGCACCGGGTGATCATATAGGTATCGACGGCAACTACAAGAACAGCCCACATCATGGCAAGCTGTTCTTTTTCAACGGAAATGAGGGGGGCGTTTCATTAAAGGGCAGGAATGTTGTGCCTCCAAGGACCTGGAACCACGTGGTTGTTGTGCGCGATGGAAAGCGGGTGAGGCTGTACTTGAATGGCAACCCGGAACCGGAAATTGATCACGAGGCGGCAGTAACCACCCGGGGCGCCAAGGACATCTTCATTGGCGGGCGCAATGACCACTTTGCGCTTACCCTCAATGGAAACATGGCGCAATTTGCGCTTTTTCCCCGGGCCTTGAGTGCTGATGAAGCTCAACGCCTGCACAGCAGTTCCGGAAGGCCGAAGGGAAGCGGCAAGGTCCTGCCGCCGCAAAAGGCGCCCAAGGCAACACCGGCAAACCTTGCCATGGGGGTGCGTGAAAGGAAGAAACCTGCTGATACTAAGGTTCACAAAAACGGGGAATCGAAGCAACTCGGGGAAGTGGTTGCGCGCGGGTTTCTCAGCGCAATAAAATTGGACGATACGGTTAAGGTTGATCCTGACCAAAGCGGCAGGCTGCAGTTGGCCCAGTGGCTGATGCATCCGCAGCATCCCCTGACCGCGCGGGTAATGGTAAACCGGATCTGGCATCATCTTTTCGGGCAGCCGATCGTCCCCACACCGGATGATTTTGGTGCATACGGCACACGCCCAACACACCCGGAATTACTCGATCACCTTGCCCGGCGCTTCATTGAGGAGAAATGGTCCATCAAGCGCATGATTCGCAACATTGTGCTAAGCCGTACTTATCAACTCGACAGCGTACCGGATAACACGCAGGCAGCTATCGACCCTGAAAACACCTGGCTCTCCCGGCATAATCGTCGCCGGCTTGATGCCGAGTCATTGCGTGATGGCATCCTTCAGGCCAGCGGTCAACTTGAGCTCACTCCGCGGTCCGGCTCGGATATAAGCCAGCTTGATATCCTCATTAACTGGCCGCCCGGCGAGTCGCCCAGCAGGCATCGGCCCAGCAGGCATCGCAGCATTTACCTCTGTTTTCTGCGCCATGCCCCCCCTCCGGAGCTTTCTGCGTTTGATTTACCGGATGGCGTCAAGGTCATGGGACGTCGACATGTGACCACTCAACCCGGGCATGGGCTCTACCTGCTCAATAACCCGATGGTGATTGAGCAGGCCGGGTTTCTTGGCAAAAAGTTAATCGACGAGGCCGGCCAAACTGCGCCTGATCGTGTCAAGTGGGCCTATCGCCGTATCCTGCAGCGTAATCCCAGTGAGAAAGAGCTTGGGAGCGGCATCGCTTTTGTGAGAAGCCTCCGCGATACATTAAACCCCGATAACACGAAAACAGGTGACCAATCCGCTGTATGGGGTAGCTTTTGTCAGGCCTTGCTGGCCGCCAATGAGTTCCGGTATATTGATTGATATGAATTTGAGCAGGAATCATTTCTCCAGGCGGGAGATACTGCGCAGGGCCTCCTGCGGATTTGGACACTTGGCCTTGTCGGCCATGCTGGCGAAATCCGCCCTTGCCGGGGGGCTGGGGGTCAGAACGCCACCGCTGCGCGCGCGGGCCAAGCGTGTTATTTTCCTCTGCATGGCGGGAGGGCCCGCCCACCTCGACACCTTCGATTACAAGCCGCAGCAGGGAAAGACTCCCCACGCGGGCTCGGTGTTTGATTTCAAGCGCCATGGGGAAAGTGGCCTTTGGGTGTCGGAATTACTGCCCGAGACGGCCAAGCACGTGGATAAGCTTTGTGTCATCAACGGCATGCACGCGGATACCGGCAACCATGCACAGTCGTTCCTGCAGTTACACACCGGGGAACGGTTGCGCCCCCGGCCCAGCATGGGTGCGTGGATCACTTACGGGCTGGGCACTGAAAATGAAAGCCTTCCGGGAATGATCAGCTTGAATGCCTCCAAGCCCTCGGTTTATTCCGGGGCTTTCCTTCCACCGGTATATGAGGGAACGCCTATAGGAATCAACGGTGAGAACATGTCCAAGGCCACTATCCCGAACATCGGCAGTGACCATCTGGCACCTGCCCTGAAACGCAAGCAGCTCAATTTTATCCAGGAGATGAACCATGAGCACCTTGCCGGCCGCCCCCATGATGCCAGGCTGGAGTCGGTGATCGCGTCCATGGAACGTGGGTTTCGCATGCAGGCAATCGCCCCCGGATTACTGGATATCAGCGATGAGTCTCCAAAGACCCTTGAGAACTACCGTGTGGGACGCAACTACACTGTCGGAACCAGCCGGGCGTCTGACTTCGGCAGGCAGTGCCTGCTGGCCCGGCGCTTTGCCGAGGCGGGTGTCCGCTTTATCGAGGTGAATCATGGCAGCTGGGATCAGCACAAGTGGCACCGTCGCGACCTGCGTGCCAATTGTGAGACGACCGATGCTCCTATTGCCGCCCTGCTTGGAGATCTTGAAGCTCGAGGTCTGCTTGATGATACCCTCGTGGTCTGGGGAGGTGAGTTCGGCCGCCCAGGACTTGTTCCCGGGAACAAAAAGGATGAAACCGGGCATAACCCACATGGCTTTACCTTCTGGCTTGCCGGCGGCGGGGTAAAGCGGGGTTATGTGCACGGGAGCACTGATGAAACAGGGGCACGTGCCGTGGAAGGCAAGGTTCATTTCCGGGATTTGCATGCCACGATCCTGCACCTCTTGGGCCTGGATCATGAAAAACTCACTTACCATCACGCCGGCAGGGAGCATCGTCTCACCGGACCCAAGGGCGGTAAGGTTGCCACAGGGTTGATCGCCTAAAGCGAGCGGGGACGAATTTCCCCGGGAAGCTGAACCTGCCCCGGCCTGCTCGATGGGCAGCTACTTCCAGGGTTCGAGGGTGTTGAGCCTCTTGACGAGGGCCTTGAGTTGATCCGGTTGAGTCCCGGCAAGGTCGTTTTGCTCCGCCATGTCCTTTTCAAGGTCGTAGAGCTCATCCCTGTAGCGGGTGATATCGTTGTATGCCTCGTAGAACCGAACCAGTTTCCACTTGCCTTCCCGGACGGCCCGCTGGCGGTGATGTGACCAGTATAAATACGGGCTGGGTTGTTGCCTTCCCCTGTCAAAAAGCGTGGGTGTCAGGGAGATGCCGTCCAGGTCATCCTGTGCAAGCTTGATGCCTCCGAGTTCCGCCAACGTGGGGAAGATATCCGGAAACCAGGATGGGTGATCTGTCGTGCTGTTGGCCGCTATCCGCTTGGGCCACCTGGCAATCATGGGTACGCGGATACCGCCTTCGTAGAGCCACCCCTTGCCGCGCCTAAGCCCGCCACTGCTGTTAAAGTAACGCGGATCGGCACCGCCTTCCCCGTGCGGACCGTTATCGCTGGTGAAGATGACAAGGGTTTTCTCGTCGATTCCCAGCTCCTTCAGGAGAGCAAAAACCTTGCCGATGTCACGATCAAGGAAGCTCATGGCACCGGCAAAGGCGGCATGGCGGTTGCGTGGCTTGTTGTAGCCGCCTTTGAGAATGGCATAGGGCTTGGTTTCCTGAGGCTTGTCGTCAAGCTTGCCGAGGAAGGGGGCTTCAAATTCTGCCGGAACAATGAGTTCGGCATGCACCAGTGTTAAGGGCAGGTAGACAAAGAAGGGCTTGTCGTGGTTTGTCCGGATAAAGCGCAGGGCCTCCCGTGTGAACAGGTCCTGAGTATGCCAGCTGTGTTTTTCCGGGTTATCCGGCAGCATTTCCTTGCTGCCGTTTTTCCAAACCCATTCCGGGTAGTGAAAATGGGCGCGTCGCTGGTCAAGGAAGCCATACCAGTAGTCGAATCCCTTGAGGTTGGGAAGCCCGGTCCGGCGGCCCAGTCCCCACTTGCCGATCATTGCGGTGGCATAGCCATTATCCTGCAGGAGATTGGCGATGGTTCGATCCCCGACATGCAGTTCCTGCCCCTGTCCCTCGGTGTGGGCACGGGCGATATGTTTGCCCATCATCAGGGTGAAGCGTGAAGGGGCGCAGACACACGCACCGGCATAGTGGGCAGTGAAACGCATGCCCTCGGCAGCCATCCGGTCCAGGTTAGGAGTTTGGAATTTTTCCTGGCCGTAGCAGGAAAGATCGCCGTAACCGACATCATCAGCGAGGATGTAGATAATGTTTGGCCGTTCTTCGGCCTGCGCAGTGCCGGGCGAAAATGTTAAAAGGCAGCAAAGGGCGGCGATAACAGCCAGGGGGTTTTTCATGAGGGAAGAGGGCATTCCAGGATTTTGCAGTGAGGCGCCAAAGGTATTTTGCCGCCTTTACTTGCTGAGGAAGATCTCGCTGTTGACGACAAGGTTGACCAGGTCGCGCAGCCGATTTTCTTTCTTGCTCAACTTTTCCAGAATCCGGTCAACCTCGCCCCGGTCGGCAGCTTCAAGTTGCCGACCGGTGGCATAGGTCAGCATCTTGTTGGCCAGGCAGCGGATCACCAGATCCTTGCGTTCAAGGAGCATTTTCTTGAATTCCACAATGTCGGCAATTTCCCTGCCATTAGCCAGGGTCGCCGAGGTATCGATCGGGTCCCGGGCACGCCTGTATTTGTCCCGCCATCGTCCGACCACGTCAAAATTCTCAAAGGGAAAGCCCATGGGGTCGATCTTGACGTGGCAGCTGAAGCAGGCCTCGTTTTTACGGTGCAACTGGAGAAGTTCACGCACACTGGTTGCTTCACGGGTGTTTGTCGGCAGCGGCTCAACATCCGGCACATTTTCCAGCACCCAGACTCCGCGGATGACCGGCGAGGTCTCGACCCCGTTGGCTGTGGCGGTCATGATTCCGGGCTGGGTGAAAATCCCGCCGCGTCTCGGGTCATTGAGTGATACCTTACGTAAGCGCTCGCCACGGATTCCCTCACGCCGGTAAATCCACTTGGCAAGTGTCTGGTTCATGTAGGTGTAATCAGAGTCGATAAATTCCTCAATGCGTCCATTTGCCTTGAGTATTCCTTCAAAATACATCGTGACCTGCCGGGCCAGCATGGGCTCAACCCTGAGGTTTTTGTAAAACTGGTAATCACCTCCGGAGGGAGGCATGTCGCCAAGCTTGTCGAGGCGCAGCCATGCTGAAGGGAAATGGCGGATAAACGCCTGCGCCTTCTCATCCTTGAGCATGCGTTCCACCTGCTGGCTGCGAATGGCCGCGTTGCTCAGTTTTCCCTGTCGTGCCAGGGCCATCAGGATTTCATCCGGCATTGACGACCAAAGGAAGTAACTCATTCGGTTGGCAATGCCAAATTCATCCAGCCGACCCGGGCTTTCTGCAAGGTAGAGAAATTGCGGTGAGCAGAGCATGGCCGCATACCCATCCTGCATGGCACGGATTAAAAGCGGCACATCATCCTGCTTTTTCTTGTTATTGTTTTTCTGGTACAGGCTCTCGACAGAAAGCTTGGCGTGTGCCATACCCGGCCCTCCCCAGCCGGCCCGAAAGCTGTTGGGCTGGCCATAGCCGAAATACTCAACGCGCAGCTCATGATCACCAGCTTCAAGTTTCAAGCTGCCTTTTTTCAGCTGGGCACCATGTAATCCGTCATGCTCCAGGGCTTTCTTTCCGTCGATCAGGATTCTCGCCCCGTCATCCGAGGCCATTTCAAATATATATTCCCCGGTTTTCGGGGCATTCAGCCTGCCGGTAAATACCATTGCGAACTGTTCCTTCATTCCGGAAACGCCGATGTCCATGAGTCCTGTTGGAAGCTTGCCTTCAGCAACCGGTTTGAGAGTGGCAAAATCGGGCAGTTTTTCCCATAGCCCCTTATAGACCCGGTAATTAAGATCCTTGATTCCGCCGGGAAGGATCACGACAGGCTCCACCTTTTGCTGCAGGACAAGCTGAACGTAAGGCTCCACTATGTCAGGCGTTGCCGGCCGCCGGAATGCCCGGGCTGCAAAATGCATCATCAGCTGCCGGATTTCTTTTTCCGTGCCGGATCCGCTTCCGTAAAGTGCGGTGTGGCTCCTGGGGGGCCAGGCATCGATCAGCGGCTCCAGGGTCAG
>CACIUL010000077.1 GCA_902589825.1 uncultured Verrucomicrobiota bacterium | reverse complement strand
ATACTTGCCGCAAGCGCATTCCCAATCCTTGGTGGGACCGAATATCCGCTCACAAAAGAGTCCTCCCTTTTCCGGCTTGAAGGTCCGGTAATTGATCGTCTCCGGGTTCTTTACCTCACCGCTGCTCCAAGTGCGGATTGTATCCGCAGCGGCAACAGTAATGTTGACCTGATCGAAACCGGGTTTCTTCGTATCAGCTCCGAAAAGCTCACGTATGTTTGACTCAACACTCATTGTATTCGGTGGTCTGGGTTTTTACCGTTTTTCGATAATGTAATTAATTTTTGATCAGGCACTTATGGATTCATTGGATTCACCCAGGGCCGGCCTCGAACTGGGACCAACCTTGACATCCAGACAAAGGCTCTGCATTTCCTTAATAAGGACGTTGAAGGACTCCGGTGTTCCCGCTTCCAGGCTGTTATCACCCTTGACTATCGACTCATAAATCCGTGTGCGGCCCTGCACATCATCGGATTTGACCGTGAGCAGTTCCTGCAGGGTGTAAGCCGCGCCATAGGCTTCAAGTGCCCACACCTCCATCTCGCCGAATCGCTGTCCGCCATACTGTGCCTTGCCGCCAAGCGGCTGCTGGGTCACCAGCGAATACGGCCCTACAGCACGGGCATGAATCTTGTCGGCTACAAGGTGCCCAAGCTTGAGCATATAAATATAGCCGACCACAACCTCCTGATGGAAGATGTCGCCGGTAAGTCCGTCATAAAGCTTCGATTTGCCGTTGAGCCCAATCCACTCAAAACCCTCCTTGGCATTTGCCTCCTTGAGGAATTCCATGATTTTCGTCTCCGGAATACCATCAAATATAGGGGTGGCCACCTTGAAACCCAATGCCTTTGCGGCAACACCAAGGTGCGTCTCGAGAACCTGCCCGACATTCATTCGTGAAGGCACGCCCAGGGGGTTAAGGCAAATATCAACCGGCCTGCCATCCTCAAGGAAAGGCATATCCTCTTCCGGTACAATCTTGGCTACAACCCCCTTGTTACCATGGCGGCCGGCCATCTTGTCGCCCACGGAAAGCTTGCGCTTGCTGGCAACGAAGACCTTTACCGACTTGATAATGCCGGGATCGATCTCATCGCCGCTTTCCATGCGGTCCAGTGAACGCTCACGCTCGGAATCAATATCGCTGAACTTGGACTCGAAACCGCTAATGATCTCCATGATCTTGTTGCGGATCGGGGAGGGATCAATCTCGATTGAATCGTAAACCCCGGCCAGCTTCTTGAGCAGCGTCTTGGTAATCTTGCGGTTGGCAGGGATGATCAGCTCCCCGGACTTCCCGTTAACCACATCCAAGGGGATCTTTTCTCCAAGCAGGATATCGGAAAGCTTCTCGGAAAGCTGGTTGGTAAGCTCATCACGCTTCTTCTTATGATCGGAGTCAATGCCCTTGAGTTGCTTCTTCATCTCGGCATCCGTCATCTGCTCCTTGGCGGACTCGTTACGGGAAGAAACCCGCACATCCATGACGATGCCGGTACATCCAGAGGGGACTCGCAATGAAGTATCCTTAACATCCGCAGCTTTTTCACCGAAAATGGCACGCAAAAGACGTTCTTCGGGTGCAAGTTCCGTCTCACTCTTAGGAGTAATCTTGCCGACCAGGATGTCACCAGGCTTCACTTCGGCGCCGATACGAATCACCCCGTCCGGACCAAGGTCCGCCAGGGCCTCCTCCCCGACATTGGGAATGTCACGGGTAATCTCCTCAGGGCCCAGCTTTGTGTCACGGGCACCCACATCGTAATTTGCAATATGGATCGATGTATAGACATCATCCTTTACCACCCGCTCAGAAATGGTAATGGCATCCTCGAAGTTATAACCGTTCCAGGGCATGAAAGCCACCAGCACGTTCTTGCCTATTGCAAGTTCACCATCCTCCGTGCATGGACCATCTGCTAGCACGTCACCGGCCTTGACCTTCTGGCCCTGTTTCACAATCGGCCTCTGGTTGATGCAGGTACCGGAATTTGAGCGCATGAACTTGCGCAGGGGATATACATAAATGCCCTTGTTCGGATCACTCTTGAGCTTGCGCTGATCAGAGAGAAACTTCTGCTCCGAGACATGAAGCTCCCCGTCCTTGGTGACAACGATAATCTCGGCAGTCGCCGCTGCGACCTTGCCGGGTCCCTCGGAAACCACAACGGCACGGGAATCACGGGCAGCCTTTCCCTCCATTCCCGTCCCGACTAGCGGTGACTCTGCGGTAAGCAGGGGCACTCCCTGACGCTGCATGTTTGATCCCATCAATGCACGGTTGGCATCATCATGCTCAAGGAAAGGAATCAGGGACGCGGCAATGGATACCAGCTGCTTTGGAGACACATCCATTAGGGTTGCCTCACCAGGCTCCACCTCGAGGAAATCACCCCGGAAACGGGCAGTGACCCTTTCATTGGTGAACTTGCCGCCTTTATCAAGGGGGTTGTTTGCCTGGGCAATCACTTCATTTTCCTCCTGGTCGGCAGTCAGGTAATGAATGTCTTTACTCACCTTCCCATTCTTAACCTTGCGGTAAGGGGTCTCAATGAAACCGAAGCTGTTGATCCGGGCGTAAGTGCTCATTGAATTAATGAGGCCGATATTCGGACCTTCAGGAGTCTCAATAGGGCAAATGCGGCCATAGTGGGATGGATGCACGTCACGAACCTCAAACCCGGCCCGGTCACGGTTCAGTCCACCGGGTCCCAGCGCAGACAGGCGACGCTTATGGGTCAACTCGGCCAGTGGATTAATCTGGTCCATAAACTGGCTCAACTGGCTGCGGCCAAAGAAATCACGCACGACAGCGGATAATGCCTTGGGATTGATCAGCTTCTGCGGCGTCATGCCGTCAAGGTTGACATCAAAGAGTGTCATACGCTCCTTCACGAGGCGTTCCGTGCGCGCAAGTCCCACACGGCACTGGTTTGCGAGCAATTCCCCAACTGCTCTCACCCTACGGGAGCCAAGGTGGTCAATATCGTCGGTAATACCGTCACCCTTCTTGAGATTGAGAAGGTACTTCATTGCGGAAACAAAGTCGCTTGAAGTCAAAATCCTCTCGCCTTCATCAACATCTGTATGCAGCTTCTGATTGATCTTGTAACGACCCACACGCGTAAGGTCATATTTCTTGGGATCGAAGAAAAGACGCTTGAGCAAGGCACGCGCATTGGCGGTAGTGGGCGGATCTCCGGGGCGCAGGCGACGGTAGATGTCCTTCAGGGCCTCTTCTTCATCATCGGCCGGGTCCTTGCGCAGGGACTTGATCAATATGTCCCCTTCCTTGACATCAACGACCTCAATGGTCTTGTGACCCAGTTCCATTAACTGGTGCACGGCACCAATGGTAAGTGGTTCGTAGGCATTGGCAATGATGACCTCATCATCCAGAACATCTTCAAAAGGAACCTTGGTGGAAAGCTCCTCCTCATCCATCTTCGCGGCCAGTTTCAGCTTCTCGACAGCATAAAACTCCTTACAGATGTCCGCATCCTTTTCAAATCCAAGCGTGCGGAGGAAAGTGCTGGCAAGAAACTTCCGGCGGCGGCGGCGGCGGTCGAGATAGACATAAAGAAGATCGTTGGTGTCAAACTGCACTTCAAGCCAGGATCCCCTGTCCGGAATAATCCGGAAGCTGTGCAGGGTCTTCCCGTTGAGGTGCAGACTGGTCTCAAAGCAAACCCCGGGAGAACGGTGCAGTTGTGACACAACCACCCGCTCAGCTCCGTTGATGACAAAAGTGCCGCGCGCGGTCATTAAGGGCAACTCCCCCATGTAGACGCGTTCCTCTTTCGTTCCTGCCTCATCCTGCAGCCTGAATGTCACATAAAGCGGCGCACTGTATGTTTCACTGTCACGAATGGCTTCAAGTGCGGTCAGCTTGGGCTTGCCGACCTCGTATTCAACAAAATCAAGGGTAACCTTGTCATCATAGGACGTAATGGGGAACACTTCCTTGAAAACAGCCTGTAAGCCCACCTGCTTGCGCTTACGCGGGGAGGTATCCACCTGAAGAAAGTCCTGATAGGACTGGATCTGGATTTCAATGAGGTTCGGGGCCTCAACAACCTCGTCAATTTTTCCGAAATGAAGACGTTCAGTCATGGCTTTCTGCTGGGTTATCTGAAATGGATTGGGATCGCGGCAATCTTACCGCTTTTGTTTATTGGCAATTATCCGTTACTGGAATGCCGGGCTGGATCTGATTTCCTGTACAACACAAAGAACCGGCCCGCTCAAGGGGTGTCCGGTCTCCTGAAAATTTGAAAATGTATGGCCTGATGGCCTGTTCCCTTAGGAATGGGTGCAGCAAAACAAATAGGGATGGATTTTTGGGAATGGCGATAAAGCTGAGTACAAAAATCTTAACTTTGGATTGAATGCCCTGGTGTGGTGTCAATCACACCACACCAGGGAAATGGCATATGCGGCCAGAGTGCCGCTCTGGGTAAGGGCTTACTTAATCTCTATCTTCGCTCCGGCAGCCTCGAGCTTCTCCTTGAGTTCATCGGCTTCCTCCTTGGAACAGCCCTCCTTAAGCGGAGTCGGCGCGCTCTCTACGAGTTTCTTGGCGTCAGCCAGTCCTAGCCCGCTGACAGCTCCCCGGACTTCCTTAATGACGGCAATCTTGTTGCCACCGGCTTCCGCCAGGATGACATCAAACTCGGTCTTTTCCTCGGCAGCTTCCCCGCCACCATCTCCACCACCCGCGGGTGCAGCAGCAGCAACAGGAGCAGCGGCACTGACGCCCCACTTTTCCTCCAAAGCCTTCACAAGGTCGGCAACTTCAAGAACGGTAAGACCGCTCAAATCTTCAGTTAATTTTTCAATATCAGCCATTTTCTTTTACGGTGTCGTCGCGTTTCGGAGCCCCAAAACATTTCAGAACAGCAGCAGCCGCCCCGACAAGGAACCGTGGTTATATTGTTTTTGTTTTTCTTGGTTTTTGTTGTTGTCCCCGGACTCCTCCATGAAACCCGGGGATGATTGTTTTTTGTCAGCCCTGCTCACCCTTGAGCTTGAGCACACGGGCCAGCCCTGAGGCAGGTTCATTGAGCAATCGCACCAGGGTGCCTGCCGGTGACTGAAGTGTGCCGAGCAACTGTGCCCGCAAGACATCCATCGGCGGCAAGGCTGCCAGCGCATTTAATTCTTCTGAGTTAAGGAAGTTGCCGTCCAGCACGCCGGCACGCATCTCCAGCTTCTCGGTCTCCTTCCTGAAATCCTTCAAGGCTTTGGCAGTGGCACAGAGATCCTGCTCGCCAGTAACAAGGGCGGTTTGTCCGGCAAGGAAATCCGCGATCTCCTGCGGATAGTCAGCGGCAGCAGAGGCACGCTTGGCAAAGGAGTTCTTTGTCACGTGCACTCCCGACCCGCAGTCCATAAGCTTGTTCCGGAGTGTTTCAAACTGATCCACAGTCAGTGCACTGTAATCGACCACGACCATAAACGGCGACGCATTTAAACGCTCGATCAGGTCACTGATAATATTCTCTTTGATTGCTTTCATGGCATTGCTTGGTATCGCCTGTAACCTTTACAAAAATCTTATTACTTCTTCTTCTCAAATGAAGCTGCATCCAGTGGCAACCCAGGTGAAACGGTTGCAGAAAGGGTTACACTATCGAGATATTTTCCCTTTGCCGAAGCCGGCCGGGCACGCACAACGGCATCCATGACGGCCTGCCCGTTATCAAGCAACTGCTCCGGGGAAAATGACACCTTGCCGATCGGGGCTGATATATTGCCGTTTCGGTCCAGCTTGAAATCAATCCGGCCGGCCTTCACCGCATTTACTGCAGTTGCTGTATCATCGGTGACAGTCCCGGTCTTGGGGTTTGGCATCAGGCCGCGAGGCCCCAGGAAACGACCCAGCTTCCGCACTTCAGCCATCGCCTCCGGAGTGGCAACCGCGACATCAAAATCCTGGAAGCCATCCTGGACCTTTTTCAACATGTCCTCATACCCGACATATTCAGCACCGGCATTTTTGGCAGCCGTTGCCGCCTCGCCCTGGGCAAAAACCAGGACCCTTACCTCTTTCCCTGAGCCATGTGGCAGGGGGCATGTCCCACGCACCATCTGGTCAGACTGCTTCGGGTCAACACCAAGCCTGATGGACACAGTGACAGTCTCATCATATTTGGCTGGCGGAAATTCCTTGAGTAGGCCGACGGCATCGGAAAGGGAATAACTTTTCCCTTCCTCAATCATCTCTGCTGCCTTTCGGTATCGCTTGCTTCTTTTTTGTGCCATTTTCTTGGTCGCAGTGCTAACGGGATTTTGCTGCCCTCCTGCTGGTTGGTGTTTCTTGCCTTATGTGATTCTCTTCCCTTGTGCTGCCTACATGCCCTCAATTTCAATGCCCATCTGGCGTGCACTTCCGGCAATAATCCGGGCAGCCGCCTCGTCATCGTTGGCATTGAGGTCGGGCTTCTTGATCTTCACGATCTCCATCAACTGTGCCTTGGTAATTGTGGCCACCTTCTCCTTGTGGGGCTCTCCCGAACCCGACGCGATATTCGCCGCCTTTTTTAACAAGGCTGATGCCGGCGGCTGCTTACAGATAAAGCTGAAACTCTTGTCCTGATAAACGGTGATCACAACCGGGAGAACGTCGCCGGCCTGCCCCTGGGTCTTTGCATTAAATTCCTTGCAGAACTCCATAATGTTGAGTCCTGCCTGACCAAGTGCGGGACCCACGGGCGGGGAGGGATTCGCCTGCCCTGCGGGAATCTGCAGTTTTAGGGTTCCGGTGATTTCTTTTGCCATGTCGTGACGAGAAGGATTAAAGGTTTAAATTTTTGATGCTCAGGCCTCTTTTTCGACCTGCCAGTATTCCAGTTCAACGGGAGTTGGGCGGCCAAAAACCGTCACGGAGACCAGTAGCTTGCCCTTGTCATTGTCTATTTCTTCAATGACGCCCGGCTGACTCTGGAATGGCCCGTCGGAGACCTTGATGGTTTCTCCCACTTCGTAGTCAATCTTGGGCTTAACGCTCTCAGAGCGTTCCTTAATCTGCCCAAGCATGCTCTCGACCTCACGCAGGCGCATGGGGATCGGCTTTGATTTCGTGCCGGCAAAGCCGATCACGCCGTGTGTCTCCTGTATAAAGTACCAGGTGCGGTCAACAAGGCCGCCGTCCTCGTCCAGAAGATGCATGTTGGCAATGATATAACCAGGGTAAAACTTGCGCTTGGTTTCAGATCGCTTGCCTTTCTTCACCTCCGAGACCCGCTCGGTCGGCACGAGCACCTTAAACACCACATCACTCATCTCCTCGGACTCGACACGGCGCTTGATATTATCGCAAACCTTGTTCTCCTGTCCGGAAAGCACATGCACAACATACCATTGTTCGCTTGGTGCTGGAGTTGTCAGAGCCATTGTTTAACTAATTGGATAATTCCCTTATGGAGTAATTGTGAATGTTGACAACCCCATCAAAACCAGGGGTTGCTCTTTACGCAAATCGCCTAGCCAATCTTGGTAAAGAGTTCGATGATATTAAACAGGATTAAATCCCAAAGGCTCACGAATGCCCCGAGAAGCATCATGGCAATAAAGACAACCACGGTTGAGTCCGTCAGCTCCTTGAATCGCTTGAACCCTTTCTCGCCCTTGTCCTTTGGAACCCAAGGCCAGGTCGCTTTTTGCAGCTCGGTCTTCACTTCAGGAAGATATTTTTTGAAAAATATCCGGATCTTTGCCCTCAGGACCCATACGAGCAGCACCACAACAGCTACACATGCGATAAGAACCCAATTGGGACCAGTGTCTTCAGGTGTGGCCTGTGCGAGCAGAGAAAACAGAACTTTCATGATTCTTATCGGGCAATGCCTTTATCCGGGCAGGGAAGTGGCAGGGTAGGAGGGATTCGAACCCACGACACCCGGTTTTGGAGACCGGTGCTCTAACCAGGCTGAGCTACTACCCTCGGTTATCAACTTGATCTGTGCTCCGGGTTGCATCTTAAAAATCTACCTTGAAATAATTTCTTATTTTTACGGCAGAGCCGGATCCATTACGGAGCCTGTTGCCCGTCCGGATCCGGCTTTTGCCTGGAAAATAGGGAGTCCGTTCGCCGAAGCTTAGTCCAGAATCTCGGCAACCCGGCCCGCACCAACGGTTCGGCCACCTTCACGGATAGCGAAACGGATGGTCTTCTCCATTGCAATCGGAGTAATCAGTTCCACCTCCATGGTAATGTTGTCGCCAGGCATCACCATCTCGGTGCCCTCAGGCAACTTGATGGTTCCGGTGACATCCGTGGTGCGGAAATAAAACTGCGGGCGGTAATTACTGAAGAACGGGGTATGACGCCCGCCCTCATCCTTACTCAAGACATAAACCTCTGAGCTGAACTTCAAGTGGGGAGTAATGGATCCCGGCTTGGCAATGACCTGGCCCCGCTCGATGTCCTCTTTCTTAACCCCGCGCAGCAAAATACCGACATTATCACCGGCTTCACCACGGTCGAGCAGTTTGCGGAACATCTCAATATCCGTGACAGTAGTCTTCAGGGTATCCTTAATTCCCACAATCTCGACCTCTTCCATCTTGTTGACGATGCCACGCTCAATACGGCCGGTGGCAACGGTGCCGCGACCTTCAATGGAAAACACATCCTCAATCGGCATCAGGAAGTCCAGGTCAACAGGGCGGTCAGGTTTCGGAATATACTCATCAACGGCCTTCATCAGTTCCATGATTGCCGCCTTGTGGTCAGCATCACCCTCGAGAGCCTTGAGAGCCGAACCCTTGGCGATCGGGATGTCGTCTCCCGGGAACTCATACTGGCTGAGCAATTCACGAACTTCCATCTCGACCAGGTCAAGAAGCTCGGCGTCATCAACCTGATCCGTCTTGTTCATGAAAACCACGATTGCGGGAACACCCACCTGACGGGCAAGGAGAATATGCTCGCGGGTTTGCGGCATCGGGCCGTCAGCTGCCGACACAACCAGGATAGCACCGTCCATCTGGGCGGCACCGGTGATCATGTTCTTCACATAGTCAGCGTGGCCGGGGCAATCAACGTGCGCATAGTGACGGTTCTCAGTTTCATACTCAACGTGTGCTGTAGAAATCGTGATGCCACGCTCCTTCTCCTCAGGAGCCGCATCGATCTCATCGTAATTTTTCTTCTCAGCCAATCCCTGCTCGGCAAGGGTATGGCAGATAGCAGCAGTCAATGTCGTCTTGCCATGG